>CP043652.1:1531408-1837690 GCA_014218215.1 Geodermatophilaceae bacterium NBWT11 | reverse complement strand
CGTCGTAGTCGTTGACCTCGACGTAGGCGGCGCAGATCGAGGCGAGCACCGGCTGGTCGGGATCGGTGCCGGCCAGGAGCTGGTCGAGCCGGACCACGTGGGCGTGGAAGTCCCCCCACACGGCGTCGGCCTTGGTGGCGAAGTGCCGGAAGAACGTCCGTCGGCTGATCCCCGCGGCGTCGGCGACCTCGTCGGCAGTGACGGTCTCGAAGTCACGCCGGGTGAACAGCTCCAGGGCGGCGGCCTCGATGCGGGCACGGGTCGCCTCGCGGGCGTCGCCCCCGGTCTCGGTCACCACCCGATCATGCCCCGAGGGGCGACCGGGTGGTCCCCTTGCCCGGTGGCACTGGGTGCCACTAGCGTGCGGGGGGTTCCGTGACCCAGCTCACCAGGAGGCACCCGTGCCCGAGCAGACGCAGGCCGAGACCGTCGAGACCACCGCTCCCGCCGCCGAGGAGGCCCTCGTCGAGGACTCCCTGGTGGAGGAGGTCTCCATCGACGGCATGTGCGGGGTGTACTGATCGACACCGCACTGGTCACCGACTCCGCGGCCGGCACCGAGCCGGCCGCGGATGCGGTGGTCGTCCCTGCTGACGAGCTGCCCTTCGACCCGTCCCTGCCCTGGCAGAAGTCGGCGTCGGTGGCGTTGCGGCCCGAGCCCTTCGGCGCGCTGGTCTACCACTTCGGCAACCGCAAGCTGTCGTTCCTGAAGTCCCAGCCGCTGGTCGCCGTCGTCAAGGCCCTCGGGGACCACCCCGACGTCCCCAGCACGCTGGTCGCCTGCGACGTGCCCGCGGCCCAGCACCCGGCCTACGTCACCGCGCTGGCCACGCTCTCGCGTTCCCAGATGATCGAGAAGAGGACACCGTGACCGCCGTTCTCCCCACGCGCGCCCCGGTCCAACGCCCCACGGGCGGCAAGCTGATCGACCAGTTCGAGTACGGCCTGGACGCCCCCATCTGCCTGACCTGGGAGCTCACCTACGCCTGCAACCTGGCGTGTGCGCACTGCCTGTCCTCCTCGGGCCGTCGCGACCCGCGCGAGCTGACCACCGCCGAGGCCGAGGGCGTCATCGACGAGCTGCAGCGCATGCAGGTCTTCTACGTCAACGTCGGCGGCGGCGAGCCCACCGTGCGGCCCGACTTCTGGCACCTGCTCGACTACGCGATCGGCCACGACGTCGGGGTCAAGTTCTCCACCAACGGCGTGAAGCTGGACAAGCAGCGCGCCGCCCAGCTGGCCCGCACCGACTACGTCGACGTGCAGATCTCCCTCGACGGTGCCACCGCGGCGGTCAACGACCGGGTCCGCGGCACCGGGTCCTTCGACATGGCGATCAAGGCCCTGGAGAACCTGGCCGAGGCCGGGATGAAGGACTTCAAGGTCTCCGTCGTCGTCACCCGGGAGAACGCCGGGCAGCTCGACGAGTTCAAGGCCCTCACCGACTCCTTCGGTGCTGCCCTGCGCATCACCCGGCTGCGACCCTCGGGCCGCGGGGCCGACGTGTGGGACGACCTGCACCCGACGATGGCCCAGCAGCGGGACCTCTACAACTGGCTGCTGGCCAACGGCGACAACGTGCTCACCGGCGACTCGTTCTTCCACCTGTCCGCGTTCGGCGAGGCCCTGCCCGGGCTGAACCTGTGCGGCGCCGGCCGCGTGGTCTGCCTGATCGACCCGGTCGGGGACGTCTACGCCTGCCCGTTCGCCATCCACGAGAACTTCCTGGCCGGCAACGTGCGCAGCCCCGGCGGCTTCCAGACCGTGTGGCAGCAGAGCGAGCTGTTCGCCGACCTGCGCAACCCGCAGACCGGTGGCGCCTGCACCAAGTGCCAGCACTTCGACTCCTGTCGCGGTGGCTGCATGGCGGCCAAGTTCTTCACCGGCCTGCCGCTGGACGGACCCGACCCCGAGTGCGTGCAGGGCTACGGCGAGAACGCGCTGGCCGCCCGTGACCTGGACCTCGTCACCCCCAAGTCGCACGTCGACCACTCGCACAAGGGCCCGGTCCGTGGTCAGCCCACGCTGCTGGGCATGCCGGCGATCCCGCCGGCGAAGATCTGTGACGAGTCGCCGCTGGCGGGCCTCGACCTCCGCTGAGGCCGCTCCCTCCATGCGACTGACCGACCCGCTCCCGGTGGCGGGCCGGACGGCGCCCTCCCGGGTGCTGTTCGGCCCGCACGAGACCAACCTGGGAGCGGGTCGGTCGTTCTCCCCCCGGCACATCGCCTACTACGCGCGACGTGCGGCCGGGGGTGCCGGCGTCCTGGTCACCGAGGCGGCGTCCGTGCACCCCTCGGACCACCCCTACGAACGGGCCCCGCTGGCTGCCGACTGCGGCCCCGGGTGGGCTGCCGTGGGCGATGCCTGCCGCCCGCACGGCACGCTGGTGCTCGCCGGGCTCACCCACACCGGCGGGCAGGGCTCCTCGGCCTGGACGCAGGCCGCCCTCTGGGGTCCCTCCCGGGTGCCCGACGTGGTCACCCGTGAGGTGCCGGCGCCGATGGGGGAGGACGAGCTGACCGCCCTGGTCGCCGGGTTCGCCGGTGCCGCGGCCACCGCGGTGGCGGCCGGGCTGGATGGCGTGGAGGTCGATGCCGGCCCCCGCTCACTGCTCCGCCAGTTCCTCTCCGGGCTGACCAACACCCGCACCGACGCCCACGGCACCGACCGGTCGCGGCTGCTGCGCGAGGTGCTGGCCGCCGTCCGGGCTGCGCAGGGCCCCGACCGGGTGCTGGCGCTGCGGTTGTCGGCGGACGAGGGCGCCCCCTGGGCCGGTCTCACCCCGACCTCCTCGGTCGCCCTGGTGGGCGAGCTCGCGCCGCTGGTCGACCTGCTCACCCTGGTGCGCGGCAGCGCGCTGGACCTCGCGGCGTACCGGCCCACTGCGCACCGTCGGCCCGCGTTCCACGGGGAACTGCTGGCCGCCGCGGGGGACACCCCGGTGGTCGCCCAGGGCTCGATCGTGGACGCCGGCCGAGCCGAGGAGCTGCTGGCGGCCGGGTGCACCGCGGTCGAGATGACCCGGGCGTTGATCGCCGACGCCTCCTACGTCGCGACCCTGCGGGCCGGCCGGACACCACGGCCCTGTGTGCTCTGCAACCAGGCCTGTCAGGTGCTGGACACCCGCAACCCCCCGGTCAGCTGCGTGCTCGACCCGCGGTCGGGCCACGAGACCACCGAACCCGACGTCGACCTGCCCACGCCCTCGGACGGCCGCCCCGTCGTGGTCGCCGGTGCCGGGCCGGCCGGGCTGGAGGCCGCGCGGGTGCTGGCGCTGCGTGGGCACGCCGTCGAGGTCGTGGCGCCCGCGGTCGGTGGGTTGCTGCCCGTGGTCGCGGCTGCCCCCGGGCGGGAACGATTCCGGCGGTTCGCCGACTGGCTGGCCGGTGAGTGCGTCCGGCTCGGGGTGCGGTTCACCGTGGGCCGGGTCGACGACGCCGACGTGGTCGCCACCGGCGGGCTGCCCGGGGTGCCCGTCGTGCCCGGCGCGGTGTCCGTCGCCGACGTGCTGTCCGGGGCCGTGCTGCCGGACGGGCCGGTGCTGGTGCACGACCCGGTGGGCGGCCCGGTCGGGGTGGGGGTCGCCGAGCTGCTGGCCGCCGACGGCCGGGACGTCGTGCTGGCCACCCCGGACGACGTGGTCGGCTCGATGCTCGGCCCGTCCGGTGACCTGGCCGCGGCCAACGGCCGGCTGGCCCGGGCGGGGGTGCGCCGGGAGACCGCGGTGCTGCTGCGCTCGTGGGCCGACGGGGTCGCGGTGCTGGAGCACCGGTGGAGCGGGGCCGTCGTCGAGGTGCCCTGTACCGCCGTCGTCGACGCCGGGCACCGGCTGCCCGGGCGGGTGCTGCCCGACGAGGGCCGGGAGCGGTTCGCCGGCGACGTCGTCGCCCCGCGCACCGTCCTGGACGCCGTGCTCGAGGGCCGGCGGGCGGCGCTCGCGGCGTCCGCGCGGACGGCGGTGCCCGCGTGAGCCCGACCCCGGCACTGGAGTCCCTGTCGGTCAGCAAGCCCTGGTACCTGCGGGGCCCGGCGGCGTGGAAGCCGCGAACCGGGCGGCCGGTGGCCGCGGCCCCCTCGGGGCCCTGACGACCCGACGCACCGACGCGTCGGGTCGTGCACCACACACAGCGGGGGACTCGACGAGGAGGAACCACAGATGGGCAAGCTCGAGGGCAAGGTCGCCTTCATCACCGGTGCGGCCCGAGGTCAGGGCCGCAGCCACGCACTCCGGTTGGCGCAGGAGGGGGCCGACGTCATCGCGGTGGACCTGTGCGAGCAGATGAGCAGCGTCAGCTACCCCATGGCCACACCGGAGGACCTGGCGGAGACCGTCCGCCAGGTCGAGGCGCTGGACCGGCGCATCGTCGCCCGGCAGGCCGACGTCCGCGACGTCGTCGCGATGCAGGCCGCGCTCGACGCCGGCGTGGCCGAGCTGGGCCGCGTGGACATCGTGCTGGCCAACGCCGGCATCGCCCCGCAGGGCGGGCCGGAGCGCGACACCCAGGTCACCTGGGACGAGGTCATCGGGGTCAACCTCACCGGGGTGTGGAACTCCGTGCACGTCGCCGCCCCGCGGATGATCGAGCAGGGCGACGGCGGGGCGATCGTGCTGACCAGCTCCACCCAGGGCCTCACCGGCCGGGGCGGGGACGGCAGCGGCGCGACCACCGCCTACGCGGCCAGCAAGCACGGCGTCGTCGGCCTGATGCGCAGCTTCGCGAACTGGCTGGCGCCGCACAGCATCCGGGTGAACACGGTGCACCCGACCGGGGTGGAGACCCCGATGGTGATGAACGAGGTCATCGGCACCTGGATCGCGGAGAACCCGGACGCGGCGGCGATGGTGGCCAACCTGATGCCGGTGGAGCTGATCCAGGCCGCGGACATCTCCAACGCCATCGCCTGGCTGGTCTCCGACGAGGCCCGCTACGTCACCGGCATCACCGTGCCCGTCGACGCCGGGTTCGTGGTCAAGTGACCGGCCGGCTGGAGGGCAAGGTCGCCTTCATCACCGGTGCGGCCCGGGGGCAGGGCCGCAGCCACGCTCTCCGATTGGCGCAGGAGGGGGCCGACGTCATCGCCGTCGACCACCTCCAGGACATGGCGACGGTCGGCTACCCCCAGGCCACCCAGGCCGACATGGACGAGACCGTCCGTCAGGTCGAGGCACTGGACCGCCGCATCATCGCCAGCAGGGCCGACGTCCGGGACACCGCGGCGTTGACGGCGGCCGTCGACGACGGGGTGGCTCAACTGGGCCGGCTGGACATCGTGCTGGCCAACGCCGGGATCGCCAGCTTCGCGCCGGTCGAGGACCTGACCGACGAGATGTGGGACGAGATGATCGGGGTCAACCTCACCGGCGTCTTCAAGACCGTCCGGGCGGCGGTGCCGCACATCAAGGCCGGTGGCCGAGGCGGGGCGATCGTGCTCACCA
This sequence comes from Geodermatophilaceae bacterium NBWT11, assembly GCA_014218215.1. NCBI lineage: Bacteria > Bacillati > Actinomycetota > Actinomycetes > Geodermatophilales > Geodermatophilaceae > Geodermatophilaceae bacterium NBWT11. The sequence continues at coordinate 1,832,250 of CP043652.1, read as the reverse complement.
GCTCCACGGCCGGCATCAAGGGCCTGGGCAACCTGGCGCACTACGTGGCGGCCAAGCACGGCGTGGTCGGCCTCATGAAGACCTTCGCCAACGAGTTCGCCCCGGACATGATCCGGGTCAACTCGGTGCACCCGACCTCGGTCAGCACCGACATGATCCACAACGAGCAGACCTACGGGACCTTCCGGCCGGACAAGCCAGGGTCGGAGGTGACCCGGGAGGAGGCTGCCGAGTCGTTCAAGACGCTCAACGCGTTGCCCGTCGAGTGGGTCGAGACGGTCGACATCTCCAACGCGATCCTCTTCCTGGTCAGTGACGACGGCCGGTACGTCACCGGCGTCCAGCTCCCCGTCGACGCCGGCTCGGTGATCAAGTGACCCACCCGGTGGCGGGTGCCGACGCCGGGGTCCTGGTCACGTGACGGGTCTGCTCGAGGGCAAGGTCGCGTTCATCACCGGGGCCGCCCGCGGCCAGGGCCGCAGTCACGCCGTCCGGATGGCCGAGGAGGGCGCCGACGTCATCGCCGTCGACCTCTGCGCCCAGATCGGCACGGTGCCCTACGGCATGGCCACACCCGAGGACCTGGCCGAGACGGTGCGGCAGGTGGAGGCGCTCGACCGGCGGATCGTCGCCAGCACCGTCGACGTCCGCGACTCCGCCGGCCTGCAGTCCGCGCTGGACGACGGCGTGGCCCAGCTGGGGAAGCTCGACGTGGTCTCGGCGAACGCAGGGGTGTTCAGCACCGCTCGCTTCGAGGACCTGACCGACGATCAGTGGGACGACATGATCGGGGTCAACCTGACCGGGGTGTTCCGCACCGCGCGGGCCGCGGTCCCGCACCTGAAGGCCAACCCCGACGGCGGCGCGATGGTGCTCACCAGCTCCACCGCGGGCGTCAAGGGCATCCCGAACGCCGCGCACTACGTCGCGGCCAAGCACGGGGTGGTCGGTCTGATGAAGACGCTGGCCAACGAGCTGGCACCGCACCGCATCCGGGTCAACTCGCTGCACCCCACCACGGTGGACACCGACATGATCCAGAACCCGGCGATGTACGGGCTCTTCCGGCCCGACCTGGGCACCTCGGCCACCCGCGAGGACGCCGAGGCGGGGTTCCGCACCACGAACAAGCTCGACGTCCCGTGGGTGGAGTCCATCGACATCTCGAACGCGCTGGTCTGGCTGTGCTCGGACCTGGCGCGCTACGTCACCGGGGTCCAGCTGCCGGTGGACGCCGGCAACCTCGTCAAGTGACCCATCCCGATCCACCTCGACGAAGAGGAGAGACACCATGGCAGGACGAGTAGAGGGCAAGGTCGCGTTCATCACCGGCGCGGCCCGGTCGCAGGGCCGCAGCCACGCGCTGCGGCTGGCGCAGGAGGGCGCGGACATCATCGCCGTCGACGTCTGCGCGCCGATCGGCTCGATCGGCATGTACCCGCCGGCCACCGACGAGGACCTGGCGGAGACCGTCCGGCAGGTCGAGGCGCTGGACCGGCGGATCGTGGCCACCAAGGCCGACGTCCGGGACTCCGCCGCGATGAAGGCCGCCGTCGACGACGGGGTCGCCCAGCTCGGGCGGCTGGACATCGTGCTCGGCAACGCCGGGGTCTTCGAGATCCAGCCCGCGCTGGAGATCACCGACGAGGCCTGGCGCGAGATGATCGACATCAACCTGACCGGGGTCTGGAACACCTGCAAGGTGGCCCTGCCGCACCTCATCGAGGGCGGCCGGGGCGGGTCGATCGTGCTCACCAGCTCCACGGCGGGCCTCAAGGGCACGCCGAACACGATCCACTACACGGCGGCCAAGCACGGCGTCGTCGGGGTCATGCGGACGCTGGCCAACGAGTTCGCCCAGCACTCGATCCGGGTCAACAGCGTGCACCCCACCGGGGTGGACACCGTGATGATCCAGAACGAGAAGACCTGGGGCCTGTTCGCACCGGGCGACCCGGCGCCGTCCCGGGAGAAGGCGGCGCCGATCTTCGAGTCGACGAACGCGCTGCCGGTCCCGTGGGTCGAGCCGGTCGACATCTCCAACGCGATCCTCTTCCTGGTCTCCGACGAGGCGCGGTACATCACCGGCGTGACCCTCCCGGTCGACGCCGGCTACACGGTCAAGTGACCACCGGCAGCCGGGGACCCGCGCGGTCCCCGGCCGCCCCTCCACGACGGGACACCATGGACGACAGCACCATCACCGGCAGCCGGGTCACCGGTCTGGACGCAGGCACGGTCCGCGAGGTCCGTGCCCGGGTCGCCACCCACCTGGTCGGCCGCGAACGGGAGACGGACCTGTTGCTGGCCGCCGTCGCCGCCGGCCGCGACGTGCTGCTCGAGGGTCCGCCCGGCACGTCGAAGTCCACCCTGCTGCGCTCGATCACCGCCGAGTGGGGCATCCCGCTGCTCTTCGTCGAGGGCAACGCCGACCTCACCCCCACCCGGCTGGTGGGGCACCACAACCCGGCCCGGGTGCTGCGCGAGGACTACACCGCGGACAACTTCGTCCCCGGTCCGCTGGTCGAGGCCATGCGCCAGGGCGGGTTCCTCTACGTCGAGGAGTTCAACCGGGCCCCCGAGGACACCTTGAACACCCTGCTCACCGCCATGGCCGAACGACGGATCACGGTGCCCACCGTGGGCACCGTCGACGCCGCACCCACCTTCCGGGTGGTCGCCTCGATGAACCCCTACGACGCGGTGGGGACGACGCGGATGCCCACCTCGGTGTCGGACCGGATGTGCCGGCTGGCCGTGGACTACCAGGACGCCGAGGCCGAACGCGGCATCGTCGGACGACGCACGGGGGTGGAGTCACCCCGGCTGGTCGCCGATGCCGTCGCGCTCACCCGGGCCACCCGCGAGCGGGACGACGTCCGGCAGGGCAGCTCGGTGCGCGGGGCGATCGACGTCGCCCTGGTCGCCGCCCAGCTCGCCGCCATGCGCGGGGTCCCGCTCCCGGACGAGCCGTCGGTGGCCCCGCCGCGCGGGTTGCCCGAGGACTACACGGCCGTGGTCTGGGACGCCGTGATGCTGGCGCTGTCGGGCCGGGTGCACCTGGACGAGATCGCCGAGCAGACCCCCGAAGGCGTGCTGCGGGAGATCTGGGAGGACCACTTCCTGCTGCAGCCGGCAGCCGCGGAGCCCGGTTGAAGGACCGTCGAGGCCGACTCCCCGGTCACCCGCCGCGACCGGCCGGGGAGCTCTCGACAGCACCGCACGCTGAAGCCCCTGCGGCGTCGTCCCAAGCAGCTGACCGAGCAACCCGCCACCTACGAGCCGGCGAAGGGCGGGTCCGGTCTCGCGCTGTCGTCGGGTGACCGGCGGCGCGCGAAGGAGGCCGCGGCGCGGCGTGGTGGGTCCGGTCCGGGGACGACGGACGAACCGGCCGAGCTGATCCCGCTGGCCGACCTCGACGTGCTCGCCGAGGCCGACGCCCGCACCCGTCAGCGGGCCCGGCAGATCGCCCGCCGGCTCGCCGTGCCCCGCCCCCGCGGGACCGCCGGGCCCGGCGCGGGGTCGGGGAGCTGACCAGTCAACGCTGGGCCGGGGGCTCCGACGAGCTGGACCTCGAGCGCACGCTGGAGCTCGTCGCCGGCAAGCCGCTGCCCGAGGACGACGACGTGGTGGTGCGCGAACGGGTGCGCACGAAGCGGTCGGTCGTGCTGGTCGTGGACGTCTCCGGGTCGATGAAGGGCGAGCGGCTGCGGACGGCGGCGGCCACCGTCGGCGCGCTGGCCGGCGAGCTGGGCCGGGACTCCCTGGCCGTCGTCGCCTTCTGGTCCGACGCCGCGGTGCTCGTCCCGCTCGGGGCCCCCGTCGAGCCGCTGGGCGTGCTCGACCTCCTGCTGCGGGTGCCCACCCAGGGACTCACCAACGTCTCCTTCGCCCTGGAGACCGCCGGCCGGCTGCTGGCCGGGGTGCCGCCGCGCGACGCCCGGGTGCTGCTGCTGTCCGACTGCGTGCACAACGCCGGCCCCGACCCGCGCACCACCGCCGCCCGGCTGCCCCGCCTGGACGTGCTGCTGGACACCAGCGGTGAGGACGACGTCGAGCTCGGCCGCGACCTCGCCCGGATGGGCCGCGGCCGGATCCGGCTGGTCCGCGACCACACCGACGTCGCCCGCGCGCTCACCGCCGTCTTCACCGACTGACCAGCGCCTCGGATCAGGGACGGGGGGCGACGAGGCCGATCCGGCGTTCGTGCACGGTCTCCGGCAGGAGATCGGCGACGGTCAGCAGGGCGAAGAAGACGGCGAGCACGGCGATGGCGGTCATCGGGGCACCTCCTGTGGTGTGCCCCCACCGTGCGCCGGCGAGCTGCACGCGGGCAGTGCGCTCGCTGTGCGCCGGCTGCACGGGGCTCAGGGCAGGTCGACCTTCTCGTTCTCGCCGCCGGAGAAGGGCTCGCCGGTGACCTTGGCCTTGGCGAAGCTCAGCAGGGTCGAGACGCGGCCGCCGGGGGTGTCCCAGTACTCGGCGCTGTCGCCGTCCACCTCGATCAGCACGATCTCGTCGTCGTCGGGCCCGTCGGGGAACCAGGCGGCGACTCCGGCGTTCCACAGCTCCTTCTTCTTCGCGTCGTCGGTGACCACCGCGGCCCGACCGGTCAGCGAGACCCACGAGCTGCCCGATCCGACCACCACGTTGACCTGCGGGTTCGCCGTGATGTGGGTGACCTTGCGGGAGCTGCGGGCGGCGAAGAACCACAGGTCGCCGTCGAACTCGACCTCCTGCAGCGCCATCGGCCGGCTGATCATGGTGCCGTCGGGAGCGGTGGTGGTGAACATGCCGATCCGCTCGTCCTTCAGCAGTTCGGCGACCTTGCGGGTGTGGTCCTCAGTCATGGCGCCGGGGTTCCCCCGCGGCGGGTGCGTCAACCCCCCAGGGCCGCGTCGAGCTCGTCGAGCACCACCTGCGCCGCGGCCGGCCCGGCGTTGAGGAACCACGCCTCGTCGTCGACCTGCACGGCCGAGCCGTCGGCGACCGCGGGCAGTCCGGTCCAGAGCGAGCTGGACAGCGCCGCAGCGTCCTCGGCGCCGGCCTGGACGCCGTAGAGGAGCAGGTCCCCGTCGGCCAGGGTGAGCTGCTCCTCGCTGAGGTCCTGGGAGGTCCCGGTGAACTGCTGGTCGGGCGGGCGGGGGACGTCGCCGGCGGCCAGCAGGCTGCCCACGAAGGAGCCGACGCCGAAGAGCCGGGTGCGGTCCGAGCCGATCCGCACGACCGAGACGGTGCGCCCGTCCACCCGGGCGCCGACTTCGGCCGCGTCGTCCAGCAGGTCTCCGAGCAGGGCGTCGGCCCGGTCGGTGCGGCCCAGGGCGGATGCGACCAGCAGCAGGTCCTGCTGCCAGTTCACCCCGGTCCCCTCGGTGACCACGGTCGGGGCGATGCCGGCCAGCGACGCCCCGATCGTCTCGGCGCCCACCGTGTTGACCAGCACCAGGTCCGGCTGCAGCGCGGCGATCGCCTCGAGGTCGGGCTCCAGCCGCAGCCCGACCGAGCCGATCGCGGCCAGGTCCACCTCGGGGAAGGCGGTCTCCAGGTACCCGGGCACCAGCTCGGCCCCGCTGGCGAGGGTGGCGCCGACGGGCACCACCCCGAGCGACAGCACCCCGTCCAGCTGCCCGGTGCTGACCACGACGACGCGCTCGGGCTCGGCCGGGATCTCGGAGGTGCCACCGAAGTGGGTCACCGTGCGGGGGAAGACGCCGTCGGCAGCAGGCGAGCCGTAGCCGTCGGGCAGCGCGTCCGGGGCGATCCCCGAGGGCGGTGCCGCGGCCGAGGCCGCGGAGTCCTCCCCGGCCGGCTCGGCGGAGCAGCCGGCCAGCAGCACCGCGGTGACGAGGAGGAGGGCACGCTTCACCGGGGCCAGGGTAAGGCAAGCCTCACCACACCTGGCCGGTCGGCGCAGCGGTGGCAGAGTCAGCGTCGTGCCCCACCCGCAGCTCCTGGCCCCGCTGCAGCTGCGCGGCCGGACGCTGCCCAACCGCGTGGTGTTCTGCGCGCACCTGACCAACCAGGCGCTGGACCGGCGACCCACCGCAGCCCACACCGCGTACTACGCGGCCCGTGCGGCGGGCGGCGCCGGACTGGTGATCACCGAGGAGCAGGCGGTCACCGCCGACGACCGGCCCTACGAGAAGGTCCTCGACGGCACCGGCCCCGGCATCGTGGACTGGTACGCCGAGCTGGCCGCCGCGGTGCACCCGCACGGCGGACTCGTGCTCGCCCAGCTCAACCACAACGGCGGGCAGGGCAGCTCGCTGCACAGCCGGGTGCCGCTGCTGGCCCCCTCGCCGGCGGCCGACGCGCTGTTCCGCGAGGTCCCCCGGCAGGCCACCGACGCCGACCTCGCCGCCGTCGTCACCGCGTTCGCCGCGGCCGCCGCACGGTGCCGGGCCGGCGGGCTGGACGGCGTCGAGCTGCAGGCCTCGCAGTCCTCGCTGCTGCGCGCCTTCCTCTCCCCGACCGCCAACCGGCGCACCGACCGCTGGGGCGGGCCGGTCGGGCACCGGGCCCGGCTGCTGCTGGAGGTGGTGCACGCCGTCCGGGACGCACTGGGACCCGACCTGCTGCTCGGTGTCCGACTGGCCGCCGCCGAACCGGACGGGACGACGACCGGGGACGCCGTCGCGACCGCCCGGCTGCTGGCCGGCACCGGTCGGGTCGACCTGCTCTCCACCACCGTCGGGGTGGCCACCGAGTCCCTGCACCTCGTCGAGCCCTCGATGGCCACCCCGCCGGGCTACGCACTGCCGCTGGCCGCCCACATCCGAGCCGCCCTGCGCGCCGACGGCAGCGAGCTGCCGGTCGTCGGGGTGGGGCGGATCGTCACCGCGGACCAGGCCGAGCACGCCCTCGCCACCGGCTCCTGCGACCTGGTCGGCATCGTCCGCGGCCAGGTCGCCGACCCCGACCTGGTCACCAAGCTGCGCACCGGGCGGGCGGACGACGTCCGGCCCTGCACCGGCTGCAACACCGAGTGCGCCGCCCGGGTGGGGGCCAACCGCTGGCTGGGCTGCCAGGTGAGCCCACGGGCCGGCCGGGAGTCCGTCGTCGTGCCCGCCCCCCGGCGCAGCCGCCGCGTGGTGGTCGTCGGCGCCGGTCCGGCCGGGCTGCGGGCCGCGGCCACGGCCGCCGGTCGCGGGCACCGGGTCACCCTGCTGGAGGCCGGGGGCGCCGTCGGCGGGCAGGTCGCGGTGGCGGGTGCAGCCCCCGGGCGGGCCGGGTTCGGTGGGCTGGTCGCCGCCGACCTGCACGCCTGCCGGCGGGCCGGGGTGGAACCGCGCACCGGGCACCGGGTCACCGCCGCCGAGCTGCTGGCCGACCGGCCGGACGTCGTCGTGCTGGCCACCGGGGCCCGTCCGGCCCGGCCGGCCTGGGCCGACGACGACGGGCGGGTGGTCGACGTCGTCCCCGTGCTGACCGGAGCGGTGACGCCGGCCGGCTCGGTGCTGGTCGTCGACGAGCTCGGCGGGCCGCACGCGACGTCGACCGCCGAGCTGCTGGCCGCCGGGGACTGCCGGGTCGAGGTGGTCAGCGGCGCGTTCGTCGCCGCCCAGGACCTCGGCCCCACGCTGGACCGCGAGCTCTGGCACCGCCGGGCCGCCGCGGCAGGGATCGCCCAGACCGTCGAGCGGGTCGTCCTCGGCGTGCACCGCCGGGACGACGGCCGGCGGAGCGTCCGGCTGCTGCACCACCCGACCGGTGCCGAGGAGGTGCGGGTGGTCGACTGGGTCGTGACCGCCGCACCCCCCACCCCGGCCGACGAGCTGTGGCAGGAGCTCGTCGACGGCGGCCTCGAGGTGCACCGGATCGGTGACTGCCTGGCCCCGCGCGGTGCCACCGCCGCGGTGGTGGAGGCCGAGCGGGTGGTGCTGGCGTGGTGAGCGAGCTGCGGACGGCGCACTCCCCGGACCTGCCGCACCGGCCCACCGTCGTCGTCCCGCTGGGCTCGGTGGAGCAGCACGGCGCGCACCTGCCGCTGGGCACCGACACCACGGTGGCCGCCGCGGTCGCCGGCGCCGCGGTGGCCCGCGTGCCCGGGCTGCTGCTCGCCCCCGCGCTGCCCTACGGGGCGAGCGGGGAGCACGAGGGGTTCCCCGGCACGGTGTCGCTGGGCACCGAGGCGCTCACCGCGGTGCTCGTCGAGCTGGGCCGCTCGGCCGGGCTGTGGGCGGGCCGACTGCTGGTGGTCAACGGGCACGGCGGCAACCTCGAGGCGCTGCGCGCGGCAGTGGCGCTGCTCCGGCACGAGGGGCGGGACGTCGCCTGGTTCCCGTGCGGCGTGGCGGGAGGCGACGCGCACGCCGGGCGCACCGAGACCTCGCTGCTGTTGCACGTGGAACCGGACGCCGTGCGGCCGGACCGGGCCGAGGCGGGAGAAACGGCCCCGATCGGCGAGCTGCTGCCCCGGCTGCGGGCCGAGGGCGTGCGCGGGGTGAGCCCGAACGGGGTGCTCGGCGACCCGGCCGGCGCCACCGCGGCGGAGGGTGCGCGGTTCCTCGCGGGGATGGTCGACCGGCTCGTCGTCGCCGTGGGGAACTGGCAGGTCGACGCCGGGGGCCGTCTGCTGGGGTGAGCTGAGGGTCCTCTGTGTGATCACTGAGCCCGTTCGCCGTCACGGAGGGTCACGGCGCCCCGTACCGAGACCGACGGGTCCGACCCTGGTCGTGTCACCGGGTCACCATCGAGTCCTGCTGACCAGGGCGGGTCCGCGTGGTCCCGCTGACGACGGGGGACCTGTGGTGCTGGACCGAGTGGGTACGTGGGTGCTGCCGGCCGCGGTCGCCGTCGTGCTGGGCGGCGCCTCCGCGGCCCTCGCGGCACCGGCACCGCCCTCGCAGCTGCTGCCCCCGGCCACGACGACGCCCACGCCGACCACCGCCCCCACCACGGAGGCGCCGAGCACGCCGGCCCGGCCGGTGCAGCAGGTGGAGGAGTCCCGCGGTGGCGCCTGGATGGCCGTCGGCGGCGGCGCTGCGGTGCTCGTCGCCGGGCTCGGTGGCGCCGTGGTGGTCGGCCGGCGCGGCCGGGCGACCGACGACGTCGAGCCGGTACCGGTGTCCGCGCCGGTCGTCGAGCCCGCGGCCGAGTCCGAGGTGGCTCCCGTCGTCGACGAGGCCGGAGCCACCGAGCCGGAACCCACCGAGCCCGAGCCCACCGAGCCCGAGCCGTCCTCCTCCGCCGGGCCTGCCGTCGAGCCGGCCCCCGTCGTCGCCCCGCCCGCCGTCCGTCGCCCGGCGCAGCGACCGGCCGCCCGGGTCACGGCCGCCGGCGGCTCGACCCGCACTCCCGGCCGCCCGCCGGCCAAGCGCAAGCGCAAGCGCTGATGGCCGTCGTCGTCCAGGCCCGCCCGGCCCGCCCCGCCGGGGAGGGCCGGCCATCCGCCGGGCGGGGCCGGTCCGCCCTCGTCCTGGGTGCCCTGCTGCTCGGTGCCGCGGTCGTCGGCGTGCTCTCCCACGGTGGCCGGTCGGCCGTCCCGGAGCAGGAGTCCGCTCTGGCCCGGGTCGCTGCGGGTGTCGCGTCGGGCACCGGCTGGGTCGCCGACCCCGTGTGGACCGGGCGGCCGCCGGGCGCGGTGCTGCAGCTCGCCGCCTGGCTGTCCGGGACCGGTGCGCTCGGCCGGCACGGCGGCGACCCCGTGGCCGCGCTCCGCGAGGTCGCCGTCCTCGCGCTGCTGGTGACCGTTGCGCTCACCTGGGTGCTGGCCCGTCGGCTGGGGGCGTCCCGGGCGGTCGCCGCGGCCGGCGTCGTCGTGCTGGTGGTCTCGCCGCTGGGTCTGCTGCTGCACCGCACGGTGTCCGCCGAGGCCGTCGCCGTCCCCTGGCTGCTGGCCGCCTGCTGCCTCGCCGTGGGCGGCCGGGCCGGGCCCCGGGCCGCGGCGGCCGCGGCGGTCTGCGCCGCGGTCGCGGTGCTGACCGCGCCGCTGACCCTGCTGGCGGTGCCCGTGGTGGTCTGGCTGGTGGTGCGGCACGCTCCGGCCGACCGTCGGGCGCCGGCCGTCGCCGTCGGCACCGTGGCCCTGCTGCTCGGCGGGTACGCCCTGCTGGTCGGGCTGGCCCGGCTCGGCGCCGCGCCGGGCCCGCTCGTCGACGGCGCCGGGTTCGGCCTGCTCGGCCCCGGCGGGCAGCTGCCCCTGGCACTGGGCCTGGACGCCGACCCGGTGACGACCGTGCTGGCCGCCGCCGGGGGTGTGCTCCTGCTCGTCCGCCGGCCCTCGGCCCGCCCGCTGGCCGCCGGCGTCGTGGGCTGGCTGGCGCTGTCCGCCCTCCCCGGGGTGGCGGCGCCGACCGTGCTGGTCGTCGTCCTGCCGTGGATCGCGCTCGTGCTGCCGGCCGCGGCACTGGAGCTGGCCCTCGGGCGGGGGCGGGGTGCCCGACGGGCCGCGCGGCTGGCCCCGGTCGGGGCCGTCGTCCTCGCCCTGGCGCTGAGCGGTGTCCCGGCCGGTCGGGCTCCGACCCCGGTCGAGGCGGCCGACGCGTCTGCCGCTGCCCCAGCGACCGCGGTGCCCGACGCCGGGCTCGAGGTCCGGCAGGGCGTCGGCGCCGAGCTCGCGGTCAACCCCGGGCTGGTGCTCACCGACGCCGTCCGCACCGCACTGGCCGCCGGTGCCGTCGACCCCCGCGTGCTCGTCGTGCTCCCGCGGGCGGCCGCCGACGGCACGCTGGACGTCGCCGCCGTCCGGGACACCGACGGTGACGGGCTGGCGGACTCCGTGCTCGTCACCGCGGTCGACGGCTCCCCCGTGGGCACCGGGTCGGCGCTCGCCGTGCTCGTGGGCGCCCAGCCCGCCCCCTTCACCGCCGTCGTCGCCGACACCGGCGACGGCCTCCTGCTCACCTGGCCGGGCGCTCCGCCGTCCGGCCTGCTGGGCACCCCGTGACCACCCGCCCTGGAGGAACCATGACCGTCCGACGCGCACTCGGTGTGCTGACCCTGACCGCCCTCGCCGTCCTGGGGGTCCCCGCGGTCGCCGCCGCGGCGCCCGCGGACGGCACGACCGGTGGGTGGGTCCGGCTGACCCACCTGTCCCCGGACACCCCCGCGGTCGACGTCCAGCTCACCGCGGCCAGCGACTCCGGCTCGGTGCTGGCGTTGAGCGACGTGGCCTACGGCGACGTGTCGGACTACACCCGGGTGCCCGCCGGCACCTACACCGCCTCGATGGTCCCGGCCGGCGGCGACGCCGCCGACCCGCCGGCGATCACCCAGTCGGTCACGGTGGCCGACGGGCAGGCCTACACGGTGGCCGCGGTCGGGCTCAACGCCGACCTGACCGGCACCGTGCTCACCGACGACCTCAGCACCCCGCCGGACGGGCAGGCCCGGATCCGGCTGCTGCAGGCCTCGGTGAGCCACCCCTCCGTCACCGTCACCGCCGTCGACGGGCCGGTGCTGGCCCGGGACGCGGCCTTCGCCACGGCCACCGGCTACGCCGAGATCCCGGCCGGGGTGTGGTCGTTGGCGGTGGACGCCGACGGCGCCCAGGTGGGGACGGCGACCGGCGTGCGGGTCGAGCCGGGCAGCGTGAACACCCTGGTCGCCCTGGACGCACCGGACGGGTCCGTCACGGTCACCGCCCTGCAGGACGCGGCCGGCACCGGCGTCACCCCCAGCGGCGGGGTGGAGACCGGTGGCGGTGGGACGGCGCCGGCCGACCGCGGTCCGGCGACGCTGGCCGGCCTGGTGCTCGCCGCGGCGGTGGTCGTGCCGGTGGTGGCCCGCCGGCGGACGGTCTGAGCGCCGTCCGGGCCGCCGGCCTGCTCGCCGTCGGCCTCCTGCTCGCCGGGTGCGGCGGTGCCGTCGCGGCACCGGGAGCCGCCCCGTCGTCGGTCCCCGCGCCGGCCGCCAGCACCTCGCTGCCCGGCCCGCAGCCGTTGGAGGACGCAGCGCCCACGGTGACCCGGGTGACCGTCCCGGCGATCGGGGTCGACGCGACCGGGCTGGAGGCCCTCGGGCTGCTGCCCGACGGGAGCCTCGCGGCGCCGGTGGACTTCGACCGCGCCGGGTGGTTCGCCGACGGGACGGTGCCCGGTGAGCGGGGGCCGGCGGTGGTGGCCGGCCACGTGGACTCCGTCGACGGACCGGCGGTGTTCTACCGGCTGCGGGAGCTCGCCCCCGGCGACGAGGTGGTCGTCGAGCTCTCCGACGGGACCGCCCCGACCTTCCGGGTGGACCGGGTGGAGTCCGCGCCCAAGGACGACTTCCCGACCGCCGAGGTCTACGGCCCGACCCCGGACGCCCAGCTGCGGCTGATCACCTGCGGCGGGGAGTTCGACCGGTCGGTGCGCTCCTACGAGGACAACACCATCGTCTTCGCCAGTCGGGTCAGCCCCTAACCTCGTCCCGTGTCCGTCCTGCCCGTCCGCCCGTGCCGGTGACGGCTCCACCGGACGCGAGGCTGCCGGACGGGTTCGTGGTCGCCCTGGACCCCCGGGTCCGGCGCCGGGACGCCGGGGCGACGTTGCTGGGCGGCTCGCCGCTGCGGCTGCTCCGGCTCGCGCCCCGGGCCCGCGAGCTGCTCGCCGGCGAGGGGCTCACGGTCGCGGACCCGACCACCGCGGCGTTGGCCGGGCGGCTGCTCGACAGCGGCCTCGCCCACCCGCGGCTCGGCCCGGTCACCCCGGCCGGCGTCACCGTCGTCGTCCCGGTGAAGGACCGCACGGCGGGCCTGGACCGCCTGCTCACCGCGGTGCGCGCCGACCCGCAGACGGCCGCCGTCCCGGTCGTGGTGGTCGACGACGGCTCGGCGGACCCCGGCGCCGTGGCCCGCGTGTGCGCCGCACACCGGGCCGACGTGCTCCGGCACGAGGTGGCCCGCGGCCCCTCGGCGGCCCGCAACGCCGGCCTGCGCGCGGCCGGCACCGCAGCGGTGGCCTTCCTGGACTCCGACTGCGTGCCCCGCCCCGGGTGGCTCGGGGTGCTGGCCGCGCACCTGGCCGACCCCCGGCTGGCCGTCGTCGCGCCCCGGATCACCGCCCTGGCCGGGGACGGCTCCGGCTGGGTGGGCGGGTACGAGGACACGGTCAGCGCGCTGGACATGGGCCGCCACCCCGCGCCGGTGACCCCGCTGTCGGGGGTCTCCTACGTGCCGAGCGCGGCCCTGCTGGTCCGGCGGGCCGCGCTGGGCGGCGGGTTCGACGAGACCATGCGGGTCGCCGAGGACGTCGACCTCGTCTGGCGGCTGGCCGGCGCCGGGTGGCGGGTGCGCTACGAGCCCGGCGCGCAGGTGGACCACCAGCACCCCCGGGCGACGGGGGAGTGGCTGCGCCGCCGGGCGTTCTACGGCACCGGAGCCGCCCTGCTGGCCCAGCGGCACGGCAGCGCGGTCGCCCCGGTGGTGATGTCCCCGTGGTCGGCCGCGGCGTGGGCCTGCGTCCTGCTGGGCGGACGCCCGGGGCTGGTCGCCGGCGCCGGCGTGCTCGGCGTCGCCACCCGGACGCTGTCCCGGCGGCTGGCCCGCCCCGGCGAGCCCGCACCCGTCGGGCTCGCCGCCACCCTGGTCGTCCGCGGCACCTGGGCCGGTGGCCGCACGCTGGCCCGCTCGGTCACCCGGCACCACTGGCCGCTGGTCCTCCCGCTCCTGGCGGTGTCCGGCCGGGCCCGCCGGCTGACCCTGCTGGCTGCGCTGGCCGACGGGGTCGGCGCCTGGTGGCCGCACCGCCGGGACGTCGACCTGCCCCGCTTCGTGGCTGCCCGCCGGCTGGAGGACCTGGCCTACGGCGCCGGGCTGTGGCGGGGCGCGCTCCGGGCCCGGGACGCCCGGGCGCTGCTGCCCGCGAGGCCGCCGGCGGGCTGACCGGTGAACAGCGCGTGACGGAGTCCGTTGCGGGGAACACCCGTCCCGGGTGCTGCCTTGGAGCCACCTGTGGGGCAGCGCCGTCCCTCGTGCCAGCCGCCACCAGCCGAGGAGCTCGTCATCAGCGCCACCACCGAGACCCCGCGCACCGTCGAGGGCACCGCCCCCGTCGCCGCGACCCCGAGCCGGCTGCGGACGGTGCTCACCCTGGGCGCCTTCGTCGCCCTCGGCCCGCTCACGATCGACATGTACCTGCCGGCCCTGCCGACGATCACCGAGGACCTGCAGACGACGTCGGCGACGGTCCAGCTCACCCTGACCGGCACCCTGCTGGGCCTCGCGCTCGGGCAGCTGGTGATCGGCCCGCTGTCCGACGCGCTGGGCCGGCGCCGCCCGCTGCTGGTGGGCACCGCGCTGCACGTGCTGGCCAGCGCCCTGGTGCTGATCGCCCCGAACATCGCCGTCCTCGGGGTGCTGCGGGTGCTGCAGGGCGTGGGCGCCGCCGCGGGTGCGGTGATCGCACTCGCCGTGGTCCGCGACCTCTACACCGGGCGGGCCGCCGCCACCCTGCTGTCCCGGCTCTTCCTGGTCATCGGCGCGGCCCCGGTGCTCGCGCCCACGCTGGGCGGGGAGCTGCTGCGGTTCACCTCCTGGCGCGGGGTCTTCGCCTTCCTGGCCCTGTACGGCCTGGTGCTCGTCTTCGCCGTCGGCGCCACGCTGAAGGAGACGCTGCCGCCCGAGCGCCGCACCAGCAGCGGGCTGCGCGGCACCGGCCGCAACTACCTGGGCCTGCTGCACGACCGGGTCTTCGTCGGCCTGGTGCTCGTCGCCGGGCTGACCATGGCCGGGCTGTTCAGCTACGTCTCGGGCTCGGCCTTCGTCTACCAGGGCGAGTTCGGCCTCGACGAGCAGCAGTTCGGCCTGCTCTTCGGCGCCGGGGCCTTCTGGCTGATCGCCGCCACCCAGCTCAACCCGGTGCTGCTGCGCCGCTTCCAGCCGCAGTGGCTGCTCGCGAGCGCCCTGGTCATCGGCCTGGTCGCGGCCCTGGTCCTCGTCGTCCTGGCGCTCACCGACACCGGCGGCCTGGTCGGCGTCGTCGTCCCGGTCTGGGTGGTGCTGTTCGCCAGCGGACTCGGCCTGCCCAACGCCCCCGCCCTGGCGCTGACCCGGCACGGCGAGGCCGCCGGCACCGCGGCCGCCCTGCTGGGTGCGGTGCAGTTCGGCGTGGGTGCGCTGGTGGCCCCCCTGGTCGGCGTGCTCGGCAACGACGCGCTGGCGATGGGCGTGACGATGGTCGGTGCGTTCGCCGCCGCGATCGTCGTGCTGGCCGCCGTGGTGCGTCCGTGGCAGCTGCCCGACTGGGAGTCCGGGGACTGAGCAGGACGTCCGTCCTGGCGCAACGGGCTCGGAACGGTCACGATGGGGTGACATGAGCCACTGGGCAGTCCCCTCGGGCCGGGTCGCGTGACCACGCTGAACCCGTGGCTCGCGCTGCCCGACGGGTTGCCCAGCCCGGTGGCCGCCCGGCGGTTGCGGGCCGCGCACGAGGCGGTGGTGACCCACGGGGGAGCCGTCCGCCGCGACGAGGTGCGGCCGGTCGTCTACGAGTCGTGGCGGCGCAGCCTGGGCAGCGGCGTCGACCCCGACGGCACGCCGCCGCCGGTCGACCTGCTCGACCACGACCTGCTGGCCTACCGCGAGGCGCACCCGCTGGCCGCGGTCATGCCGGTGATCCGGCGCCTGCTGGTCACCGATGCCGAGGCCGACCGGATGATCGTGGCCGTCACCGACGCCGAGGGCCGGATGCTGTGGGTCGAGGGCGACCGCGCGCTGCGCTCGCGCGCGGAGTCCATGCACTTCGTGGCCGGCGCCCGGTGGGGCGAGGACGTCGCCGGCACCAACGCCCCCGGGACCGCGCTGGCCCTGGACACCCCGGTGCAGATCCACGGCGGCGAGCACTTCAGCCGCACCGTGCAGCAGTGGTCGTGCTCGGCCGCGCCGGTGCACCACCCGGTCACCGGGGTGCTCCTCGGCGCCATCGACGTCACCGGCGGGGACCACGTGGCCAGTCCGCACGTGCTCACCCTGGTGCGCGCCACGGTCGCGGCCGCGGAGTCCGAGCTGCGCTGGTTGCACCGCGAGGAGCTCCCCGGCCGGTCGGCGGTCCCGCCCCTGGCCCGGCCGTTGCTCGAGGTGCTGGGCCGCGAGCGCGCCCGGCTGACCACCCCGGCCGGGCGCACCGACCTGTCGCTGCGGCACTCCGAGCTGCTGCTCCTGCTCGCCGAGGCCGCCGCGGCCGACGAGGGACGCAGCGCCGACCAGCTCGCCGCCGAGGTGCACCCGGGGGACGCGGCCGCGGTGACCGTGCGCGCGGAGCTGTCCCGGTTGCGCCGGATCCTGGGCGAGGACCTCCTGGGGTCCCGGCCCTACCGGCTCACCGCCCCGCTGGACACCGACCTCGACCAGGTCCGCCGCGCGCTGGCCCGCGGCGCCGTCGCCCCCGCCCTGGACCGCTACGTCGGGGTGGTGCTGCCGCGTTCGGAGGCCCCCGGCGTCCGCACCGCCCGGGCCCGGCTGGCCGGCTCGCTGCGCGCCGCGGTGCTGCGCTCGGGCCGCCCCGAGCTGCTGGTGCGCTACAGCCGGCTCCCCGACGCCGCCGACGACGCCGCGGTCTGGCAGGGCCTGCTCGACTGCCTGCCGGTCAGCTCACCCCGGCGGGCCGCGGCGGCCGGGCAGCTGCTCCGGCTGCGCCGCAGCCCCCGCCCGCGCTGACCGGGCTCAGCCGACGGTGACCGTCCGGTCGCCGGTCTCCTGCACCGGGCGGGCGTTCTCCCCGATGACGGCGCGGAAGCCCGCCAGCTGTGCGGCCGAGGCGGACACCGGCTGCTGCAGGACCAGCCACTCGACGTCCTCCGAGCAGGGCGGCGTCGTCAGCGAGCCGGTGTAGCGGTAGGTCGCGTGGTCGGCCGGCAGCAGGGCCGCGGGGTCGACCGACGCCGGTGCCGAGGTCTCGCCCGGCGTGCCCGGGAGCGCGTCCAGGTAGGGCTGCAGGGCCACGTCCTCCGCGCCCTCGGTGAGCAGCACGCCGAGGACGGCGAGGGACCCGTCGGCCGCGGTGTGCACCAGGTGCAGCTCGGCATCCGCGCGGACGCCGTCCACGGTGTGCTCGGCCGGCTCGTGCAGGTGGAACTGGGTGAGCTCGTAGCCCACGCCGTCCACCGTGAGGGTGGAGCCGGGCGCCTCGTCGGCCCGCACCGTGGCACCGGTGTTGACCAGCTCCGCGGTGCCCGGCACGTAGGACACGCCCAGTTCGGACTGCGCCGCGGGCGTGGCGCCGCCCAGGTCGATGGGGGACTGGTGCTCCCCGGTGCCGCACGCCGACCACTCCGGGTCCAGCTGCGCCCAGGCGCCGGGACCGGTGGCCCCGGTGTAGCCGAACTGCTCACCCGCCGCCGGGACCGCAGCCGTGGTGGTGCCGGCCCCGGCCTCAGCCCCGGCGCTCCCGGCGGTCCCCCCGCAGGCGGTGAGCAGCAGGACCGCGGCGGCGGTGAGGGCGCTGGCGGGACGGACGGCGGGACGCACGGGGACCTCCGGGAGTGTGGTTGCTCTTGACAACCACTGTGCGTCGGCTGTGTGGTGGTGTCAACGCGACCGTGGACGGCACCTGCAACAGCGCTGCAACGTTGCGCGCTCCCCGAGGTGCGGGGCTCTCGACGCCGCACCTCCGCTGGTGCGTGCACGCGGGGCTCCCTTCTCCGCTCGTGCGGTGTCCACGAGGGCAGGGCGCGGAAGTAAGCGTGGCCTAAGAACTGTGTCCGTCGGCACACTGCGGTCACGGGCGGTGGGTGACTGCTGCCACGACCCTGCAACGAGGCGGAGGACATGACGCAGATCAACGTGCGTGTCGACGGGGCGTCCTACTCGGACGACGTCGAACCGAGGACCCTCCTGGTCCACTACTTGCGCGAGCAGCTGGGCAAGGTCGGCACGGTCGTCGGCTGCGACACCAGCAACTGCGGCGCCTGCACCGTCCACCTGGACGGCGAGAGCGTGAAGTCCTGCACCGTGCTGGCCGTCCAGGCCGACGGCGCCGAGGTCACCACCATCGAGGGCATCGCCGACGGCGCCACCCTGCACCCGATGCAGAAGGCCTTCCACGAGCAGCACGGTCTGCAGTGCGGCTACTGCACGCCCGGGATGATCATGGCCTCGATCGACCTGGTGAAGAACAACCCGAACCCCACCGAGCACGAGATCCGTGAGGGCATCGAGGGCAACCTCTGTCGCTGCACGGGCTACCAGAACATCGTCAAGGCGGTCCAGCAGGCCGCCGGCGAGATGAGCTCGACGGGCACCCACGCCGTCGAGACGACGGGAGCACAGGCATGACCATCACCGAGGACCCGAGCACCGCGACCCCGGAGGCACCGGCCA
Source organism: Geodermatophilaceae bacterium NBWT11 (assembly GCA_014218215.1). Taxonomy (NCBI): domain Bacteria; kingdom Bacillati; phylum Actinomycetota; class Actinomycetes; order Geodermatophilales; family Geodermatophilaceae; species Geodermatophilaceae bacterium NBWT11. The sequence continues at coordinate 1,814,012 of CP043652.1, read as the reverse complement.
AGGAGGTCGGTTCGGCGCGCCTGCGCAAGGAGGACGCCCGGCTGATCACCGGCAAGACCACCTGGACCGACAACATGGTCCTGCCCGGCATGGTCTACATGTCGGTGCTGCGCTCGCCCGTGGCGCACGCGACCATCACCCACCTCGACGTCAGCGCCGCCAAGGACCGCCCGAACGTCGTCGCCGTCTACACCGGCGCCGACTTCAAGGACGAGCAGGGCTCCATCCCCTGCGCCTGGCCGGTCACCCCGGACATGGTCAACCCCGGGCACCCCTCGATCGCCGTGGACACCGTCAACCACGTCGGTGAGGCCGTGGCGATCGTCGTCGCCCGCAGCCGCACCGCCGCCGTCGACGCCGTCGAGGCCATCGACGTGGACTACGAGAACATCCCCGTGGTCCTGGACATGGAGGAGGCGACGAAGGACGGCGCACCGCTGGTCCACGCCCACACCGAGTCCAACACCAGCTACCACTTCGTCTTCGACGCCGGCGAGGCCGGCACCGGTGGCGACACCGACGCCGCGTTCGACGCCGCCGACGTGGTCGTCTCCCGCCGGTTCGTGCAGCAGCGCCTGATCCCGGCGTTCATGGAGCCGCGCTCGGTCGTCGTCGGCGTCTCCGGGGACAACTACACGCTGTGGTCGGCCACCCAGATCCCGCACATCCTGCGGGTCATGGCGGCGCTGACCACCGGCATCCCCGAGCACAAGCTGCGCGTCATCGCCCCCGACGTCGGCGGCGGTTTCGGCGGCAAGCTGCAGGTCAACCCCGAGGAGATCCTGGCGCTGCTCATCGCGCGCCGGCTGGGCAAGCCGGTCAAGTGGACCGAGACCCGCTCGGAGTCCCTGATGACCGCCCACCACGGGCGCGACCAGATCCAGTACATCGACGTCGCCGCCGACCGCGAGGGCAACGTCAAGGGCCTGCGCGTGCGGCTGCTGGCCGACATGGGCGCCTACCTGCGGCTGATCACCCCCGGCGTCCCCGCACTGGGTGCGTTCATGTTCCCGGGCATCTACAAGTTCCCGGCCTACCGCTTCGAGTGCGACGGGGTGTTCACCAACAAGGTGCCCACCGACGCCTACCGCGGTGCCGGCCGCCCCGAGGCGACCTTCGCCATCGAGCGGATCATGGACGAGCTCGCCGTCGAGCTGTCCATGGACCCGATGGAGCTGCGCCGCAAGAACTGGATCAACGCCGAGGAGTTCCCGTTCACCACGGTGGCCGGGCTCTCCTACGACTCCGGTGACTACGAGCAGGCCACCCAGGCCGCGCTCGAGCTGCTCGGCTACGACGAGCTGCGTGCGGAGCAGAAGCAGCGTCGCGAGTCCGGCGACCCGGTCCAGCTGGGCATCGGCATCTCCACGTTCACCGAGATGTGCGGCCTGGCCCCCTCCCGGGTGCTCGGCTCGCTGGCCTTCGGCGCCGGCGGCTGGGAGCAGGCCTCCATCCGGATGCTGCCCACCGGCAAGGTCGAGGTCGTCACCGGGTCCACCCCGCACGGCCAGGGCCACGAGACGGCCTGGAGCCAGATCGTCGCCGACCAGCTGGGCGTGCCCTTCGACGACGTCGAGGTGCTGCACGGTGACACCGCGATCAGCTCGCGCGGTCTGGACACCTACGGCTCGCGCTCGCTGGTCGTCGGTGGCACCGCGGTGGTGAAGGCCTCGGAGAAGGTCGTCGCCAAGGCCCGCAAGATCGCCGCGCACCTGCTCGAGGCCAGCGAGGACGACCTGGAGTTCAGCGGCGGGAAGTTCTCCGTCAAGGGCACCCCCGGCGCGGGGCTCGGCATCCAGGAGATCGCCCTGGCGATCTTCGCCGCGCACGACTACCCCGAGGGCATCGAGCCCTCGATCGACGCCGAGGCCGCCTTCGACCCGACGAACTTCTCCTTCCCGCACGGCACCCACCTGTGCGCCATGGAGGTCGACACCGACACCGGGTTCGTCAAGATCCGCAAGTACGCCTGCGTCGACGACATCGGCAACATCGTCAACCCGATCATCGTCGAGGGTCAGATGCACGGCGGGCTCGCCCAGGGCATCAGCCAGGCCCTGTACGAGGAGGCCATCTACGACGCCGACGGCAACCTGACCACCGGCACGTTCGTGGACTACCTGGTGCCCTCGGCGATGGACCTGCCGCACTTCGACACCGGCAACACCACGCACGCCGCCCCGGACAACCCGCTGGGTGCCAAGGGCGTCGGCGAGGCCGGCTGCATCGCCAGCACCCCGGCGGTCGTCAACGCCGCCCTGGACGCCGTCCGGCACCTGGGCGTGTCCGACATCCGCATGCCGCTGACCCCCGAGCGGGTCTGGCGGGCCATCCACCAGGGCGGCGACGGCGGAGACCGCGCCGCCGAGGGCAGCAACGCCTACGGCGGTGCCCGCACCACCGAGTCCGGCTACGAGGAGGCGAAGTGATCCCCGCTGCGTTCGCGTACGTCCGCCCCACCAGCGTCGACGAGGCCCTCCAGGCCATCGCCGCCGGCGGGGAGGACGTGAAGATCCTGGCCGGTGGGCAGTCGCTCATCCCGGTCATGCGGCTGCGGCTGGCCGCACCCGAGACCATCGTCGACCTGACGAAGGTGGCCGAGCTGCGCGGCGTCCGGGAGGACGGCGACAGCCTGGTCATCGGGGCGATGACGACCCACCACGACATCTGCACCGACCCGTTGGTCGCGCAGTACGGGAAGCTCATCGCCGAGGCCACCGAGACCGTCGCCGACCCCGCCGTCCGGCACCGCGGCACGTTCGGTGGCGCCCTGGCGCACGCCGACCCGGCCGGTGACCTGCCGGCCGTGGCGCTGGCGCTGGACGCCGAGTTCGTCATCGCCGGCCCCGGCGGGGCGCGGCGCACGGTGGGGGCGGCCGACTTCTTCGTCGACTACCTGACCACCGCGCTCGAGGACGGCGAGCTGCTCGTCGAGATCCGGGTGCCCAAGCTCGGCAGCGACTGGGGCGTCCGGTACGAGAAGTTCAACCGGGTGGCCCAGGCGTGGTCGATCGTGGCCGTCGCCGCGGCCGTCCGCCGCGAGGGCTCGAGGATCACCGAGGCCCGCATCGGGCTGACCAACATGGGCTCCACCCCGATCCGCGCCCGCGCGGTCGAGGCGGCCCTGGTCGGCGCCGACGTGAGCATGGAGACCGTGACCGGGGCGGCCGCGCAGGCCGCCGAGGGCACCGAACCCAGCAGCGACCTCAACGCCCAGGCCGACTACCGCCAGCACCTCGCCCGGGTGCTGACCCGACGAGCTGTGACCGCGGCCGCAGGGCTGTAGCGTCGGTTTCAAGGCCCCACCCAGTCGGCCGGCCCGTCCCCTGCGGGGGCGGGCCGGTCGCCTGTCCGCTCCCTCAACCTGGAGGTCCAGCCGTGCAGTTGGAGAACTCGTTCATCGTCCCCGTCCCGATCGACGACGCCTGGCGGGTGCTGCTGGACATCGAGCGGATCGCCCCGTGCATGCCCGGCGCCGCCCTCGACTCCGTCACCGGTGACGACTTCACCGGCCGGGTCAAGGTCAAGCTCGGCCCGATCAACCTGACCTACGCCGGCAAGGCGTCCTTCATCGAGAAGGACGACGTCGCGCACAAGGCCGTCATCGACGCCCGCGGCAAGGACCAGCGCGGCAACGGCACCGCCGCCGCCGTCGTCACCGCCGTGCTCGCCGACGAGGGCTCCTCCACCCGGGTCAACGTGCTCACCGACCTCAACATCACCGGCCGGCCGGCCCAGTTCGGCCGCGGCGTGATGACCGACGTGGGCAACAAGCTGCTCGGCCAGTTCGCCGACCGGCTCGCCGCCCAGCTCGGCACCAGCGACGAGCAGCACGCCCTCGACCAGGCCGCCGCTGCCGAGCAGCAGGAGCCGACCGTCAAGGCCGCTGCCGCCGACGCCGCGCAGACCATGACCGGTGCCGCCGAGGAGGTCGCCGCGTCGGTGGCCTCCGTCGACGGGGACAACCCGGTCGCCGACGCCACCCGCAAGGCCGGCGAGGCCGCGTTCGACGCCGCGGCCACCGCGACGGACAAGCTCGCCGAGACCACGAAGGCCCCCACCAAGCCCCGTCCGGCGCCGCAGTCCGAGCCCGAGCCGATCGACCTGCTCGAGGTCGCCGGCGGCGCCGCCTTCACCCGGTTCGCGGCACCCGCCGCCGCCGTCGCGGTGCTCGGTATCCTGGTCGCGCTGATCGTCCGCCGCCGGCGCTGATCCCCCCGCCCGACAGGAAGCGCCCTCCTCGTCAGCTCTGCTGACGAGGAGGGCGCGTCTCGTCATCTAAGGGTGGGCAGCCAGGCGGTGACGGCGGCGGCGATCGCGGGCTGGTCGGGCTTGAGCGCGTGGTCCCCGCGGACGGCCACGACCCGCGCTGGGTGCCCGGCCAGGGCGGTGCGGACGTCGTCCGGGCCGCCGAAGGCGTCGGTGGCGCCCTGCACCACCAGCGTGGGGACGACGACGCCGGCCAGCTCGGCGATCCGGGTCTTCTCCGGCTTCCCCGGCGGGTGCAGTGGGAAGGCCAGGCACAGCACGCCCGCCGCACCCAGCTCGCCCGCCGTCCGGCAGGCCACCCGGGCGCCGGCGCTGCGGCCCCCGAACACGACCGGGCCGGCCAGCAGGTCCGCGCACGCGGCGTGCACCGCTCGCCAGCCCTCGTCCAGCCGTGGCGGCGCCGCGGCGATCCGCTTGCCGGCCACCCGCCACGGCTGCTCCACCCGCAGCACCCGCCAGCCCAGCGCGACCGCCGCTGTCGTCGTCGTCAGCAGGTCGGGGGCCTCGATGCCGCCGCCGGCGCCGTGCCCGAGCAGCAGCGTGCCCACCGGGGGGACGGCCGGGTCGTCGACGGTGACCCGGGCGGGGCCCAGGGGCGTGTCGACGTCCCGGCGGGTCACGCGGAGGCGGGCTTGGGCCTGCGCTGCAGCGGGGGCAGGGAGAAGCCGTCGGCGACGTGCGCGGCCAGCTCGAGGTAGGCCCGGCGGGCCGGCTCGCCGACCCGGTCCAGGTCGATCAGCCCACCGGTGACCAGGTGCTGGTCGTAGGGGATCTCCACCACGGCGCGGCACCGGGCGGCGAAGTGGTCGCGGACCATGTCCATGTCCACGTCACCGGTGTTCGGGCGCACGCTGGAGATGACCGCCACCGAGCGGGAGACCAGCTCCTCGTGGCCGTGCGCGATCAGCCAGTCCAGGGTCTTGCTGGCCCGGCTGGCGCCGTCGACCGACGGGGCGCCGACGACGACGAGGGAGTCGGCGATCGCCAGCGTGCCCGACATCGCCGAGTGCAGCAGGCCGGTGCCGGAGTCGGTGAGGATCAAGTTGAAGTACCGCGCCAGGATGTCGGCGACGGTCGTGTACTCCTCCTCGGAGAAGGCCTCCGAGAGCGCCGGGTCCTGGTCGCTGGCCAGCACCTGCAGCCGGCCGGCCAGCGAGGTGTAGGCCGAGACGTCGGTGAACGACCGGATCTGCGAGGCCCCGGCCAGCAGGTCGCGCACGGTCACGTCGGTGACGTTGGTCAGCCGCTCGGCCAGCGTGCCGGCGTCGGGGTTGGCGTCGACGGCGACCACCCGGTCACCGCGGTGGTGCGCCAGCGTCAGCCCGAGGCAGCAGGTGGTGGTGGTCTTGCCGATGCCGCCCTTGAGCGAGACGACGGCGATGCGGTTGCTGCCGCGCACCGGGGTGGTCACCCGGGCGACCATCGCGCGGTGCTCGATCTCGGCCGGTGACAGCCCCGGGTTGAAGCTGCCGCCCGAGGCCTTGTGCACGAACCGGCGCCAGCCGCGGGTGGGCGCCTGGGTGGTCTGCCGGAGAAGCGACTGGGAGGTCAGCGACGGCGGCGGACCGGGCGGCGGGAGCTGCGGCGGGCTGTGCCGCTGCCCGTGCTGCCCGCCCTGACCGGAGGGGCGGCTGTCGGGCTGCCACCCGGTGGTGCTGCCCTGGCTGCCCCAGCTGCCGGAGCCACCGGCCGGGGGCTGCTGGCCCCACGACTGCTGGCCGTTCTGCTGGGCGCCCTGCTGCGGCGGGGGCGGTGCGTACTGCTGCTGCGGTGCCGGCTGCTGCGGTGCCTGCTGCTGGGCCGGCGCGGGCTGCTCCCACGACGGCGGGTTGGCCGGCGGCTGCTCGGCCGGGCGCCAGGTCGGCTGGGGTGCGGGGGCGTCCGGGGTCTGCTCCCACGAGCGCTGGTCGCTGCGGTCCACACCGGCCTCCGCGTCGGCGGCCTGCTGCCAGGACGGCGGCTGCTGCCAGCTGGCGATCTGGTCGCGGGAGGCCTGCTCCCAGGAGCGGTCGTCGGTCGGGGTGCCCCAGGCCTGCGGCTCCGGGGTGGTGGGCTGCTGTCCGCTCTGCTCCCAGGACGGCTGCTCCCAGGTGGGCTGCTGCCACGAGGAGGACTGGTCGGCGGGCCAGGACTGCTCCCAGGAGCCGCCGCTGCCCGAGGACCCGGGGGCACCGCCGTCGAGCCGGATCTCCCGGGTCGACTCGGTGGGTCCTGCGTCGTCCCCGCCGGGGGACCAGCTCGCCACGGAGGCCTGCCAGCGGTCGCCGTCGGTGCGGCGCTCGGCGTCGTCCGAGGGCGCCGGTGCCCCCGATCCGTCTCCGGCGGGACCCGCGGCGTGGTCAGCGCGGGCGTCGTCAGGGCGGTCGGACACGGGTGGGCCCCCAGGTGGTCACTCGGTGTGCCGGCCCCTGCCGGCGCGTGATCACGCTAGTGCAGGGATGCGGTCCCGGCGCGTCCGATCACCCGACGGGGGAAGGCCAGGTCAGGCGTGGGAGTCGCGGTCCTCGGCGTCGCCGTGCGCCTCCACCACCCGGTCGGCGGCGTGCCGTCCGGGCGGGCCGGTGCGGCGCTGGTCGCGCTTCTCCTTCACGGCCCGGTAGACGAACCAGGCGACGGCACCGACGACGGCGACGTAGATCAGGTAGTCGACGTAGTGGAGGTAGTCGTTGACGACCGGGCCCAGGGCGACCCCCAGCCCGATCAGCAGGCTGTTCCAGATCAGCGACCCGGCCAGCGTGTAGAGCAGGAACTGCGGCCACGGCATCTTCACCACGCCCGCGGGCACCGACACGAAGCTGCGCACGATCGGCACCATCCGGCCGAAGAAGACCGCGGACCGGCCGTGCCGCACGAACCAGTCGAAGGTGCGGTCCACGTCCTCGGTCTTCACCAGCGGCAGCCGGTCGAGGAAGAGGTGCGAGCGACGGGGGCCCAACGAGCGGCCGATCTGGTACAGCACCGCCGCACCCAGGACGGACCCGATGGTGGCGGCCACGACCATCGGCACGAGCAGGCTCGTGTCCTCGCTGATCAGCACGCCGGCGAGACCGAGGACGGCCTCGCTGGGGATCGGCGGGACCACGGTCTCCAGCAGGATGGCGAACCCCACGCCCACGGGACCCAGGGTCTGGACCACGTCGAGCAACCACCCGGTGATGCCCCCCTGGTCGGCGTCGGCAGCGGCGGCGAGGACGGACATGCGCCCCACGGTATCGGCGTCGGGGCTCCCGGAGGCGGGGGCACTAGCGTCTGCGGGCATGCTGCAGCGCTTCACCGCCCGGGCCGTCGTCGTCGGGGACCGGGCCGGGACCGTCGTCCCCGATGCCGTGCTGGACGTCGAGGACGGCGTCATCACCTGGGTGGGGCCGGCCGCCGACGCCCCGGCCGCCCCGGAGGCCGACGTCCTCGCGCTGTCCGGCGTGCTCACCCCCGGCATGGTCAACACGCACTCGCACGCCCCGATGGTGCTGTTCCGCGGTCAGGGCGAGGGCCTGCCGCTGGACCGGTGGCTGCGCGAGGTCATGTGGCCGCGGGAGGCCCGGCTGACCCCCGACGACGTCGAGGTCGCGATGACCGCGGCGTCGGCGGAGATGCTCCGGCACGGGGTGACCACCAGCGTGGAGATGTACTTCCAGCCCGAGCGGATCGCCACCGCGGTGCGGGCCACCGGGGCGCGGGCGATCGTGGCCAACCCGCTCATCGGGCTGCCCGGGTTCGGCACCTTCGACGAGCAGCTGCAGACCGCGGTCACGCTGGCGGCGTCCGCGGACCCGCAGGTCGAGTTCGGCATCGGCCCGCACTCGGCCTACACCGTGCCGCTGGAGGTGCTCCGGGACGCCGCCACCGCGGCGCGGGAGCACGACCTGCTGCTGACCGTCCACGTCGCCGAGACCGCCACCGAGGGCGACGAGCTGCTCGCCACCCACGGGCTCAGCGTGCCGCAGCTGCTGGCCTCGAACGACGTCCTGGGCGGGCGGGTGCTGGGGAACCACTGCGTGCACATGGACGACGGCGACCTCGAGCTGTGGCGGGAGTACGACGTCGCCGTGGCGCACTGCCCCGGCTCGAACACCAAGCTGGCCAGCGGCACCGCCCGGCTGCGGGACATGCTCGACCTGGGCATCCGGGTCGGGATGGGCACCGACGGGCCGGCCTCCAACGACAACCTGGACCTCTTCGAGGACCTGCGGCTGGCCGCCCAGCTGGCCCGGCTGCGCGAGCGGGACGCCACCGCGATCACCGCGCCCGAGGCGTTCTGGCTGGCCACCGGCGCCGCTGCGGCCGCGATCGACCGGCCCGACCTGGGCCAGCTGTCGGTCGGCCGGCGGGCGGACCTGGTGCACGTGGACAGCGACGACATCGCCTTCGTCCCGGTCGCCGAGCCCGCCGACCTGCTCACCCACCTGGTCTGGTCGGTCGGCTCCCGGCACGTCCGCGACACCTGGGTCGCCGGCCGGCAGGTCGTCCGGGACGGCGTCTCGACCACGGTGGACGAGGCGGCGCTGCGGGCCCAGGTGCAGGAGCGGGCGCTCCGGTTGGCGGCCGAGGCCCGCGGGTGAGGCGGGCGGTCGTCGTCCTGGCGCTGCTGGCCACCGGCTGCGGCACCACCGTGGACGGAGATCCGACCCCGGTCGCCGTCTGTCCCGACGGCGGCGAGCCGGTGGACCTGGACGACGGCGTCACCCTCGCTGTCGGGGAGTGCGCGCTCCTGCCGGGCTTCGACACCCCCGCTGAGCGGTTCACCAGCGCGTCGTCCTCGGACGACGCCGTGCTGGCCCCCGACGGGGCCGACCCCCGGCTGTTCACCGGCCGGGCCCCCGGGGACGTCGTCGTGACCGTGCTCAGCTATTCGGCCGACTGCGACGAGGGGCCGTGCGCGACCGAGAACGACGACGTCGAGCTGCGGGTGACCGTCACCGGCTGACGGTCAGCGGTCGGCGAGGAACCCCGGCAGGGCGGTGACCAGACCGGCACAGGCCGCCTCGACCTGGGCGTAGACCGTCTCGAAGCCGTCGGGCCCGCCGCCGTAGGGGTCGGGCACCGACTGCCCGTCCGCGCCGTCGGGGTCGAAGTCGCGCAGCAGGACCACCCGGGGGTGGTCGGCGTCCCCGACCATCTCCTGCAGGTCGGCCAGGTTGCTGGTGTCCATCGCGACGAGCAGGTCGTACTGCTCGACGACGGCGGCGGTCATCTGCTGGGCGCGGTGGGTGTCGGGGTCCAGGCCCCGGGCGCGCAGCACCGCGGCCGAACCCGGGTCCATCGGGCCGCCGACGTGCCAGGCGCCGGTGCCCGCCGAGGTGACGACGACGTCGTCCGCGAGGCCCTCGTCCTCGACCATCCGCCGGAGCAGGACCTCGGCGATCGGGGAGCGGCAGATGTTGCCCAGGCAGACCATCGAGACGCGGTACGGGTCGGTAGCAGTGCTCACGAACCCAGTCTCTCCTGTCGGTGCCTGCTGGTAGACAGGACGCGTGGCAGAACCCCGTTCCGTCGATGAGTCCTTCCTGGCCCTCCCCCTCTCCGCGCTCACCGAGGCGGCCCTCACCCGGGCCGTCGACCTGGGCTGCGAGCACGCCGACATCCGCGTCGAGCGCATCCGCACCCAGACGCTCCGGCTGAGGGACGCACGGGTCGAGGCCGCTGCCGACGGCGAGGACCTCGGTCTCGCCGTCCGGGTCGTGCACGAGGGCACCTGGGGCTTCGCCGCCGGGGTCGTGCTGACCGCCGCGGAGGCGGTCCGGCTGGCCGAGGAGGCCGTCGTGGTCGCGCAGGTCTCGGCGGCGGTGAACACCGACCGGGTGGAGCTGGCCCCCGAGCCGGTGTACCCCGACGCCGAGTGGGTCTCGGCCTACGAGATCGACCCGTTCGCCGTCCCCGAGGCGGAGAAGACCGGGCTGATGGTCGAGCTGTCCGAGCGGCTGCTGGCCGCCGACGGCGTCGAGCACGTGCAGTCCGACGTGATGGCCGTCAAGGAACAGAAGTGGTACGCCGACACCGCCGGCACCCGCACCCGGCAGCAGCGGGTGCGCATCCACCCGACCTTCACCGCGCTGACCGTCGACCGGTCCACCGGTGCCTTCGAGTCGATGCGCACGCTGGCCCCGCCGGCCGGGCGCGGGTGGGAGTACCTCACCGGTTCCACGTGGAACTGGGGGGCCGAGCTCGCCGAGATCCCCGAGCTGCTGCGGGAGAAGACGAAGGCCCCGAGCGTCGAGCCGGGCCGCTACGACCTCGTCGTCGACCCCTCGAACCTGTTCCTCACCATCCACGAGTCGATCGGACACGCCACCGAGCTCGACCGGGCGCTGGGCTACGAGGCCGCCTACGCCGGCACCTCGTTCGCCACCGTCGACAAGCTCGGCAGCCTGCAGTACGGCTCGCCGCTGATGAACGTCACCGGTGACCGCACCGCCGAGCACGGGCTGTCCACCGTCGGCTACGACGACGAGGGCGTCGCCGGCCAGCAGTGGGACATCGTGAAGGACGGCGTGCTCGTCGGCTACCAGATCGACCGCAACATGGCCCGGCTCCAGGGCATGGGCCGCTCCAACGGCTGCGCCTTCGCCGACAGCGCCGCGCACGTGCCGGTGCAGCGGATGGCCAACGTGAGCCTGCAGCCCGACCCCGACGGCCCCTCCACCGAGGAGCTCATCGCCGGCGTCGACCGCGGCGTCTACGTGGTCGGCGACAAGAGCTGGTCGATCGACATGCAGCGCTACAACTTCCAGTTCACCGGCCAGCGGTTCTACAAGATCGAGGGCGGGAAGCTGGCCGGCCAGCTCAAGGACGTCGCCTACCAGGCCACGACCACCGACTTCTGGGGCTCGATGAGCCGGGTCGGCGGGCCGGAGACCTACGTCCTGGGCGGGGCGTTCAACTGCGGCAAGGCCCAGCCCGGGCAGGTCGCGCCGGTCAGCCACGGCTGCCCGAGCGCGTTGTTCGAGAACACGACCATCCTCAACACGGTGCAGGAGGGCGGCCAGTGAGCGTCATGACCGCACAGCAGATCGTCGAGGCCGCACTCGCCGCCTCCACCGTCGACGGGCAGGTCGTCTACGTCGTCGACAGCTCCGAGGCCAACCTCCGGTGGGCCAGCAACAGCCTCACCACCAACGGGGCGATGCGCTCCCGCCAGGTCGTCGTCATCAGCTTCGTCGACGGTGGGGCCGGGATGGCCGCGGGCACCGTGGCCCGGACCGGCACCCCCGACGTCGCCGAGCTGGTCGCGGCCAGTGAGCAGGCCGCCCGCGATGCCGGCCCGGCCGAGGACGCCATGCCGCTCATCGGTGACGTCCCGGCCGGGTCGGGGGAGTGGGACGCCGAGCCCGCCACCACCTCGATCGAGGTCTTCCGCGAGTTCGCCCCCGCGTTGGGGCAGGCGTTCGGTGCGGCCGGGGCGCGCGACGAGCTGCTGTTCGGGTTCGCCGAGCACCAGATGGCCACCACCTACGTCGGCACCTCCACCGGGCTGCGGCTGCGGCACGACCAGCCCACCGGCCGGGTCGAGCTGAACGGCAAGAGCCGGGACTTCGCCCGCTCGGTGTGGGCCGGGGTCGGCACCCGCGACTTCTCCGACGTCTCGATCGAGGCGCTGGCCGCCGAGGTCGAGCAGAAGCTGGCCTGGTCCCAGCGCCGGGTCGACCTGCCCGCCGGGCGGTACGAGACGCTGCTGCCGCCCTCCACGGTGAGCGACCTGCTGATCTACGCCTACTGGACGATGGAGGCCCGCGACGCCGACGAGGGCCGCAACGTCTACGCGAAGACCGGGGGCGGCAACCGGATCGGCGAGCGCATCTGCGCCCTCCCGCTGACGCTGCGCAGCGACCCCGACGAGCCGGGCCTGGAGTGCTCGCCGTTCCAGGTGGTCGGCGGGTCCTCGGGCATGGCCTCGGTCTTCGACAACGGGATGGCCACGCCGGCGATCGACTGGATCTCCGGCGGGGTGCTCACCAACCTGATCCGCCCGCGCGCCTGGGCGCTGCAGCAGACCGCGCCGGCCACCGCGGCGCTGGACAACCTGGTGCTGGAGGACCCCACCTCGACGGTGACGACGGAGGAGATGATCGCCTCCACCGAGCGCGGGCTGCTCCTCACCACGCTCTGGTACATCCGCGAGGTCGACCCGCAGTCGCTGCTGCTCACCGGTCTCACCCGTGACGGTGTCTTCCTGATCGAGGACGGCGAGGTGACCGGGGCGGTGAACAACTTCCGGTTCAACGAGTCCCCGGTCTCCCTGCTCGGCCGGGCCACCCAGGCCTCCCGCACCGAGCGCACCCTGCCCCGGGAGTGGAACGACTTCTTCACCCGGGCGGCCATGCCGATGTTGCGGGTGCCGGACTTCAACATGAGCTCGGTGTCGCCGGCCAGCTGACGCCGGGCAGCACGGAGGGGCCGGTCCGCTGGGTGCGGACCGGCCCCTCGTGCGTGCGGTGCGGCCTCAGACCTCCTGCAGCCGGCGACGGCGCGAGGCCGTCGTCAGGCCGAGACCCGCAGCCAGGGCCAGCAGGCCCAGGGCGAACGGGGCACCGAGGTCGGCACCGGTGTAGGCCAGCTCGGCATCGGACGCCGAGCTGTGGGTGACCGCGGCCGGGGCGGTGCGCCCGGTCGAGACCACGTGGGCGGCCGAGGCGGCCGCGGGGTGGACGACCGTCACCGGGTGGGCAGCCGGCGCGGTGGCCGGGTGCTCAGCGGGGGCGGCGGGCTGGGCCGGGGTCACGGGCTCAGCCGGGGTGGTGGGCTCGGTCGGGTGCTCCGAGCCGGGGGCGGGGCAGGTGCCGACGCAACCGCCACCGGCGGTGGTGTCGCCGTGCGCGTCGACGACGATCACGGCGTCGCCACCGTTGCCGCCGGTGCTGGTGTTGGTGGCTGCGCCGGTGGTGGTGACGGGGTTGCAGTTCTCGTGGCTCTTGTAGTTGAAGCACACGACGACCACGGTGGCCTCGCTGGAGGCGTAGCCGAGGTTCCGGCCGGAGCCGCCCTGGGCGTTGCCGCTGTTGATCGCCGTGTTCCCGACGGCCGTGCCGCCACCGGCGCGGACGCCCGCGACGACCTCGGTGCCGGCCGAGCTGGAGCCGCCGAAGGAGACGGCCTCGGAGGAGCCGGAGACCGCACCGCGGGTCGCGGTGCCGCCGCCGGCGCTGGTGTTGCCGCTGGCGGAGACGGCGATGGTGCCGTTCCCGCCGTTGCCGCCGGTGCTGGTGTTGGTGGCTGCGCCGGTGGTGGTGACGGGGTTGCAGTTGTGGTCGCTCTTGTAGTTGAAGCAGACGACCGTGACCGAGGCGCCGCTGTAGGCCGAGCCCAGGTTGTAGCCGTTGCCGCCGCGGGCGTTGCCCTCGTTCAGGGCCAGGTTGCCCTGGGCGGTGCCGCCGCCGGCCCGGACCGGGGCGGTGACGACGGTGCCGGCGCTGGCGCCGCCGAGGCCGACGGCCTCGGAGGTGCCGGTGGTGGAGCCACCGGTGGCGGTGCCGCCGCCGGCGCTGGTGGTCCCGCTGGCGGAGACGGCGATGGTGCCGTTCCCGCCGTTGCCCCCGGTGCTGGTGTTGGTGGCTGCGCCGGTGGTGGTGACGGGGTTGCAGTTGTGGTCGCTCTTGTAGTTGAAGCAGACGACGACGACGGTGGCGCCGCTGTGGGCCGAGCCGACGTTGGAGCCGTTGCCACCCTGGGCGCTGCCGCTGGTGATGGCGTCGTTGCCGATGGCGTCGCCGCCGCCGGCGCGGACCGGGGCGGTGACGACGGTGCCGGCGCCGGTGCCGCCGAAGCCGACGGCCTCGGAGGTGCCGGTGGTGGACCCGCCGGTGGCGGTGCCGCCGCCGGCCGTGGTGGTGCCGGTCGCGACGACGGTGATCGTGCCCGCGCCGCCGTTGCCGCCGGTGCTGGTGTTGGTCACCGCGCCGGTCGTGGTGACCGGGTTGCAGGCGCTGTGGCTCTTGTAGTTGAAGCACACGACGGTGACGACGGCGCCGCTGGTGGCCGAGCCGACGTTGTCGCCCGCCCCACCCGTGGCGTTGCCGTCGTTGCCGGCGAGCTGGCCCTCGGCGGTGCCGCCGCCTGCCCGCACCGGGGTGGAGACGACGGTCCCGGCCACGCTGTCGTACTCGTAGCCGTTGACCCGCAGCCACTCGAGGAAGTCGCCGAAGTCGACGCTCTCCGCGCTGGCCGTCACGCTCCCGCCGGTGGCGGTCCCGCCACCGGCCGTGGTGTTCCCGCTGGCGCCCACGACGATCGTGCCCGCGCCGCCGTTGCCGCCGGTGCTGGTGTTGGTCGCCCCGCCGACGGTCGTGGTCGGGCTGCAGTTGCCGTCGCTGTGCAGGTCCTCGCAGCCGACACCGACGCCGGCCCCGCTGGTCGCCGACCCGGCGTTGCCGCCGGCGCCGCCGGTGGCGTTGCCGCCGTTGCCGGCCAGGGTGCCCGTGGCCGTGCCGCCGCCGGCGGTGACCGGAGCGCTGACCCCGGTCGAGGCCCCGGTGTCCGAGCTGCCTCCGCCGGTGCCCACGGACTCCGAGGACGCCGTGACAGCAGGTGCACTCGCGGTGCCCCCGCCCGCCGCGGTGTCCCCACTGGAGGTCACCGCGACGGAGCCGGCGCCGCCGTTGCCGCCGGTGCTGGTGTTGATGGCCGGTCCGACGCTGGTCGTCGGTGAGCCGTTCCCGTCGCTGTGCACGTTCGTCGCCTCGACGGCGACGGTCGCGCTGCTGGTGGCGGAGCCTGCGTTGCTGCCGGCCCCACCGGTGGCGTCACCGGTGTTCTCGGCGGTGGTGCCCTCGGCGCTGCCGCCCGGGGCGGAGACACCTGCGTCCACGACGGTGACCGCGGTCCCGTCGGTGGAGCTGGAGGTCGCGGTGACCTCCTCGGCGCTGGCCGCCGCCTGACCGAGGAGGAAGAGCCCCCCGGCCATGGTGGCGACGGCCAGGCCGTTGCGCACAGTTCGGTTCATCTGGGTCGTCCTTCTGCCGGGTGCGCACCGTTGCGCACCGCTGGGTGATGGGAGGAGCGGCACTGCGAGGCGCTCGCCGGGTTCGGCGGGGTGCCCCCCGTGGGCACGCCGAGTCGGGCAGCGAGGGCCGGGCGGCCGACTCAGTCGGGGCGGGAACCCGGGTCGTCGTCGGTGGCGACGACGGGGGCCACGGCGGCGAGGGTGCGCGCGGTGGCGGTCCCGGCCTCGGGGGCGGGGACGGCTGTGGTGAGGACGGCGAGGGCCTGGTCCCCGGTGGCACCGGAGCCCTGCCCGGGCCCGGCGGTGGTCGAGGTGGCGCAGCCGACGGCGACAGCGAGGGGCGCGCCGGGCGAGCCGGGCACCGGGGGTGCCATCGGGCCGGTGGGGTCGCCGGGGCCGGGGCCGGGGCCGGGGTCGGCGTTCGGGAGCAGCGCCGGGCCGGGGGCGATCTCGGTCTGCTCCGTGAGGGCCGTGTGCCCGGTCGGGGTGTCGTCGCCCGCCGGCCGGGTGTGCCGGCCGGTGCCGGTCCGGGACGACGGGTCGGCGGTCGCGCCCGTCCCGGTGGGGACGCCGCACTCGGCGGCCGGCAGAGCGGTGCCGACCGTGGTGCCCGGCGGTGTGCCATCGGCCGGGACCACGGTGGGTGCTGCCTGGTCGGCGGCCGCCTGGTCGGCGACGACCTGGTCGGCGGCCTCGGTGGTCGTCGTCCCGGCGGGGTCGGCAGCGGGCTCGACGGACGGACCTGCCACGGGTGCCTCGGCCGGGGCGAGGCCCGCATCGGGGGCGGGCCCCGCATCCGGCACGGGTGCGGGGGCCGGTGTGGCCGTGGGGTCGGGCGCGGGATCGGACGGGACCTCCGGTGCCGGGGCAGGGTCCTCCTGCACAGCCGACAGCACGACGCTGGAGGTCGCGGCCGGACCGGTGTCCGTGCCGGTCAGGGGGTCGTCCACCGGTGCCGACACGGCAGGAGGGTCCTCGGGGGCCGCCTCCGTGGGCGTCTCGACGGGGTCGGTCGGCGTCTCCTCGACGGTCTCCGCGGGTGCGGTCGACTCCTCGGACTGGGCCGCCGCCGCCGTGTCCGGCGCGGGTGCCTCGTCCGCGGACGCGGGCCCGCCGAGGGCGGTGAGGGCCGCCGCCGACCCCAGCCCGAGCACGGCTCCGGTGAGCAGGCGTCGGGTCCACGGCCGACCCCGGGACGGCGGTCGGCCGCCCTCGGGGAGATCGGCCTCGAACACGGGGCGAAAGCTAGGGAGCGCACCCGCAGATCACCAGGAGTAGTGAGATGCAGGGCACAATGACGGCGTGTCGGGCCCGTTGGCTCGACGAACCGTTCCGTCTCGAACACGCAGGGTGAGATGGACAGAGAACCGGCTCGACGTGGTACCGCAGGTGGTATCACCCGGACGGCGTACCGGGGGGTGCGAGATGGCGATGACGCTGCGACTGACGGCGGCCCAGACCGAGGCGCTGCGGAGACGGGCGCGGGCCGAGCACGTGTCCATGCAGGACGTGGCGAAGCGGGCGCTCGAGGACTACCTGGCCCTGCACGACGAGGCGACGCCGCTGGACCTCGTGCTCGACACGGAGCTGGACCGGCACGGGGCCGCGCTCCGGGAGCTGGCCCGGTGGCGGGACTGACGGTCGCGGACCTCCTGCAGATCGCCGAGCGGGTGGTCGGACCGGAGGTCCGGATCCGGGACCGGGGTCTCCTCGTGGCGGCGCTGGCCCGGGTCGAGGCCACCGACGGCGACGAGGACGTCTACGGCTCCACCGCGGAGAAGGCGGCCGCGCTGCTGCACTCCCTGGTCACGGCCTCGGCGCTGGCCGAGGGCAACCGGCCCTTCGCGCTGGCCGCGGCGCTGACCCTCATGGCGATGGCCGGCGAGCCGTCGGCGGTCTCCGACGAGGACGCCGTCGCCCTGGTCACCGAGATCGTCACCGGCCGGGTGGAGGCGGTCCCCGTGATCGCCCACCGGCTGGCGGGGCGCTGAGCAGGACACACGCCCGTCACGCGAGCGGGGGGTCGGCGCCGCACACGTAACGACATCTCGTTCCCGACGTCACCGCACTGGAACCTGGCGGGCCCACGGTGGGTGCATGACACAGCGGGTGCACGACGCGCACCGCCACCTCGGCGTGCTGCCCGCGTTCCCGTTCTACGGCGGTCCGCCGGTCAACCCCGACACCACCGCCCGGGCCACGATCGCCGAGCTGCAGGCCGACCTGGACCGCGAGGGCACCGAGTGCGCGCTGGTCATCCCCAACTACGGGGTGCCCGACCCGAGCGCGTCCTTCGCCCTCAACGAGCTGGTCGTCGAGGCCGCGCAGACCGACGAGCGGATCCGCGCGGGGCTGTGGACCAGCCCGCGGCCGCAGGACGCCGTCGCCACCGAGAAGGCGCTCGCGCTCGCCGGTGAGCAGGGCGTGAGTGCGTTGAAGCTGTCCTTCCTGCTGGGCGGGCGGGCCACCGACGAGGCGTGTCTCCCGCAGCTCGACAGCATCTTCGCCACGGCCCGCGAGCACGACCTCGTCGTCCACGTGCACACCAGCCCCGGCGCGGCCAGCGACATCGACGAGGTGGGCCAGCTGGTCGACCGGTACGCCGACGACGTCGCCGTGCACCTGGTGCACATGGGCGGCGGGATGAGCGGCCACATCAAGCTGATCGGACAGAGGTTCTTCGCCTGGGTCGCCGAGGGCAAGCGGGTCTACACCGACACCAGCTGGGCCATCGGCTTCGCCCCGCGCTGGTTCGCCGCCGAGATCGAGCGGCACGGCATCGGCCACGACCGCGTGCTCTTCGCCTCCGACCAGCCCTGGGGCGACTTCGAGGGCGAACACGCCCGCCTGGCCGCGGCCACCGGGGACGGCGAGCTCGCCGACCTGGTCTTCCGCGGCAACTTCGAGCAGCTCCACCGCCTGTCCTGACCCTGCAGCACCCCAACCCACGGAGGAACCAGTGACCACACCGCTCGCCACGCCCGAGGAGATCAAGGCCAACGCCGAGGCCAGCCTCGCCGAGGTCCCGCACCCCTCGCTCCCCAAGGGCAGCAACCTCTACGGCTCGACCAAGATCTTCCCGGACTACCAGGCCGGTGAGGGCGAGAGCTACCTGACGCTGGTGCACGGCATCGCGCACGAGTCCTCGGTCAGCTTCGTGGCCTGCCTGCAGGCCCTGCGCGCGCTGCGCAAGGGCTACGAGTCGGTCCTGTACTTCTACGGCCCGGCCGCGATGAACGCCATGGCCACCCGCGGCTTCCCGACCACCGGCGACTCCGCCTTCCCCGGTGAGCAGAACATCAACAGCCAGATCGAGAAGTTCATCGAGGAGGGCGGCACGGTCTACGTCTGCCGCTTCGGGCTCAGCCTGCACGGCCTCCGCGAGGAGGACCTGATCGCCGGCTGCATCCCCTGCCACCCGCTCGACGTGCAGGACGCGCTGATCCACTACGCCCGCAAGGGCGCGATCATCAACTCGACCTACAACCTCTAGTCGCCCGGCCATGACCCGGACGACGAGCACCCGCGTGGACGTCGCGATCCTCGGCGTCCGGGTCGACGCCCCGGTCCGGCGACGGGCCGGGGCGGGCCCCAGCGACGACGGGCACGTCCTGCTCAACGGGATGGGGACCGCGCTGCCGCTCAACGCCGACAGCCCCTACTCGATCAGCGGGGGCAGGCTGCTGCTGGACGGCGCCGACCTGGGCTTCGACGCCGAGGCGATCGAGCGGCCCCGCTTCTACGACCTGTCCACGGCCGACGGCGTGCCCTACGAGAAGCTCGCCCGGCTGCACGGCAAGGACGTGCTGGCCACCACCGTGGTGCAGACCTGCATCCGCTACGACGAGGCCGACCGCTGCCGGTTCTGCGCCATCGAGGCCTCCCTCGCCGTCGGCTCCACCACCGCGGTGAAGACCCCGGCCCAGCTCGCCGAGGTGGCCGAGGCCGCCGTCCGGCTGGACGGCGTGCGGCAGATGGTGCTCACCACCGGCACCACCAACGGCCGCGACCGCGGCGCCCGGCACCTGGCCCGCTGCGTCCGGGCGATCACCGCAGCCGTGCCGGGGTTGCCGATCCAGGTGCAGTGCGAGCCCCCAGCCCCGCAGGACCTCGACGCCATCGGTGAGCTGAAGGACGCCGGCGCCACCGCGATCGGCATCCACGTCGAGTCCCTGGACGACGACGTGCGCGGCCGCTGGATGCCCGGCAAGGCCAGCGTGCCGATGAGCCAGTACGACGCCGCCTGGGCCGAGGCGGTGCGGGTGTTCGGGGCCAACAGGGTGTCCACCTACCTGCTGGTCGGACTGGGCGAGGACCCCGACGAGCTCGTGGCCGGGGCGCTGGACCTGGCCCGACGCGGCGTCTACCCCTTCGTCGTCCCCTACCGCCCGCTGGCCGGCACGCTCGCGATGGCCGACGGCATCGGGGCGCCCGACCCCGCGGTGCTGGAGGACGTGACCACCCGGGTCGCGGCCGGGCTGCGCGCACTGGGCATGCGGGGCGCCGACCAGGGCGCCGGCTGCGCGGCCTGCGGGGCGTGCAGCGCACTCCAGGCGGCGGGCGCGTGAACGACCTGCAGTCACTGGAGCGCAACGTGCTCCTGGTCGACCACCGGCAGGCCGCCGTCCGCCCGGGCTGGCAGCTCGAGCAGGCCGACGCCGCCGGGGTCCGGGCCCACCAGGAGCTCCGCCGGCAGGCGTTCGTGGAGGCCCAGGGGCTGTTCGCCGGCTCCGACCTCGACGAGGCCGACGCCGACGACCGCACCGTGGTCCTCGTTGCACGTGGAACACGCGGCGAGGTGCTCGGCGGCGTGCGGTTGGCCCCGGTGGGTGCCGACGTCGGCTGGTGGACCGGGTCGCGGCTGGTCGTGGCCCCGGACGGTCCGCCCGGGGTCGGCCCGGCGCTGGTCGCCGCGGCCTGCGCCCGGGCCGAGCAGGCCGGTGCGCTGCGCTTCGACGCCACCGTGCAGGACCGGTACGCCGGGCTGTTCACCCGGCTCGGCTGGCAGACCGTCGGCCCGACGCTGCTCGCCGGCCGCCCGCACACCGCCATGACGTGGCCGATCGGCCGGCTGGCTGCCCTGGCGCGGGCGACCAAGTCCCCGCTCGGTGGCCTGCTGGCCGGCTTCCAGCTGGGCGGCGCCGGGTTCGTCGGGGACGACGGTGCCCCCGTGCCCGGCACCGACGTGGTCGCGGCGTGCGACGCGATCCTGCCCTCGATGGTCGAGCGCGACCCGGAGTGGGCCGGCTGGTGCGGGGTGCTGGTCAACGTCAATGACCTGTCCGCGATGGGCGCCGCCCCGCTCGGGCTGCTGGACTCCATCGGCGCCCGGGACGCCTCCTTCGCCGCCCGGGTCGTGGCAGGACTCCGTGCCGGGTCGCAGGCCTGGGGCGTGCCGGTGCTCGGCGGACACACCCAGCTCGGCGTGCCCGCGGCACTGAGCGTGACCGCGCTGGGCCGCACCGACCACCCGGTGCCCGGCTCCGGGGGGCGGCCGGGCCAGCACGTGCGCCTGACCGCCGACCTCGGTGGCGGGTGGCGCCGCGGCGCGACCGGCCGCCAGTGGGACTCCACCACCGGCCGGACGACGGCGGAGCTGCAGCTGATGGGCTCCGTCGTCGCCCGCACCGCCCCGGCCGCGGCGAAGGACGTCTCCATGGCCGGGCTGGTCGGCACCCTCGGGATGCTCGCCGAGGCCAGCGGCTGCGGGGCGGTGCTCGACGTCGCCGCCGTACCCCGCCCCGGCGGCGCCACGGTCGGGGACTGGTTCACCTGCTTCCCCGGCTCGGCCTTCCTGACCACCGACGACGCCGACCGCACCGTCGCCCCCGCAGGCCCGGCGACCAGTGCCACCTGCGGCGAGCTCGTCCCCGGCTCCGGCGTGCGGCTGCGCTGGCCCGACGGCTCGACCACCCCTGCCCTGACCGGTCCGGTGACCGGTCTGGGTGCCTCCCACCCCACGGAGAACTGACATGGCCACCACCACGGTCGCCGCGGTCGCCGCCCCCTTCGGGCGCGACCTCGACGAGACCTTCGCCCGGATCGAGCTCCTCGTCGCCGACGCGCGCGCCCGGGGGGTGCAGCTGCTCGCGCTGCCCGAGGCCACCCTCGGCGGGTACCTGGCCTCGCTCGGGGACCACGGGGTGGCCGAGGTGCTGCCCGAACACGCCCTGCCGCCGGCACTGGACGTCGACGGGCCGGAGGTCGCGCGCCTGGCCCGGATCGCGGGGGACATGGTGGTCACCGCGGGGTTCTGCGAGTCCGACGGCACCGACCGGTACAACACCGCGGTGGCCGTGACCGGCGACGGCGTGCTGGGTGTGCACCGCAAGGTGCACCAGCCGCTGGGGGAGTCGAACTCCTACGCGGCCGGCGACGGCTTCCGGGCCTTCGAGACTCCCGTGGGCCGGATCGGGATGATGATCTGCTACGACAAGGCGTTCCCCGAGGCGGCCCGCACGCTGGCCATGGACGGCGCGGAGATCGTGGCCTGCATGTCGGCGTGGCCGGGCTCGCGGACCGGGGCGGTGGCCGACCTCGCCGAGGACCGCTGGACCCGTCGCTTCGACCTGTTCGACCAGGCCCGGGCGTTGGAGAACCAGATCGTGTGGGTGTCGGCGAACCAGTCGGGCACCTTCGGCTCCTTGCGCTTCGTGTGCAGCGCGAAGGTGGTCGGTCCCGGCGGGGACGTGCTGGCGACCACCGGCGTCGCGCCCGGCACCGCGGTGGCCGGCGTGGACGTCGGTGCCGCGCTGGAGGGCGCCCGCCGCGCGATGGGGCACCTGCGGGACCGCCGTCCCGACACCTACGGCGTCGGGGCCGTGGCGTGACGCTCACCGAGACCGCGCCCACCCGGACCGGGCTGCCCACCCACGTGCCGGTCGCCGTCGTCGGCGGGGGACAGGCCGGGTTGTCGCTCTCCTGGCACCTCGTGCAGCGCGGGATCGAGCACGTCGTCCTGGAGCGGGAGACCGTCGCCCACGAGTGGGTGGACGCCCGCTGGGACACGTTCTGCCTGGTCACGCCCAACTGGCAGTGCCAGCTGCCCGGCTGGCCCTACGCCGGGGACGACCCCGACGGGTTCATGCTGCGCGACGAGATCGTCGACTACGTGCGTTCCTACGCGGCGTCGTTCGACCCGCCGGTGCACGAGGGCGTCGCCGTCACCCGGCTGTCCCCGGCGCCGGCGGGTGGCTACCTGCTGACCACCAGTGCGGGGGAGCTGCACGCCGACCAGGTCGTGCTGGCCGTCGGCGGCTACCACCTGCCCGTCGTCCCCCCGTACGCCACGGCGTTGCCCGCGCGCGTCACCCAGCTGCACTCCCAGCAGTACAAGAACCCCGACCAGCTGCCCGACGGCGACGTGCTCGTGGTCGGTACCGGGCAGTCCGGCGCGCAGATCGCCGAGGACCTGCACCTGGCGGGCCGACGGGTGCACCTCGCGGTCGGCAGCGCCCCCCGGATCGCCCGGCGGTACCGCGGCCGCGACGTCGTCGCCTGGCTGCACGACCTGGGCCACTACGACATGCCGGTCGAGCAGCACCGGGACGGCGAGGCCGCCCGGGTGGGCACCAACCACTACGTCACCGGCCGGGACGGCGGCCGCGACATCGACCTGCGGACCTTCGCGAGCCAGGGCATGCAGCTCTACGGCACCCTCACCGGGCTGACCGGGGGCCGGTTGACCTTCCGCCCGGACCTCACCGCCCACCTGGACCACGCCGACGCCGTGGACGACTCGGCCAAGGACGTCATCGACCGGCACATCGCCGCAGCCGGGATCGACGCCCCGACCGAGCCCCGCTACGTGCCGGTCTGGGCGCCGGCGGAGGACCCGGTGGCCCTGGACGTCGATGAGATCACCAGCGTGGTCTGGGCGATCGGCTTCCGGGCCGACTGGTCGTGGGTGCAGGTGCCGGTGTTCGACGGCCGCGGCTACCCGACCCACCACCGCGGCGTCACCTCGGCCCCGGGCCTCTTCGTGCTGGGCCTGCCGTGGTTGCACACCTGGGGATCGGGCCGCTTCTCCGGCATCGCCCGGGACGCCGAGCACGTGGCCGACCGGATCACCGAGCTCAGCGCCGCCGGGTCCCCCACCGGGCTGGGGCCGGCGCTGGCGGCTGCCGCCGCGTCGTCCGCCTCCCGCATGGCGTGAGGGTCGCCGCCGTCTCGGCGCACTTCGGCCGGGACGTCGAGCCCTGCCTGGCCAAGATCGAGGCGATCACCGCCGACGCCCGGGCGCGGGGCGTCGACCTGCTGGTGTTCCCCGGCGCGACCATCGGCGGGTACCTCGGCGGCTTCGGTGCGGTGGGCGCGACCGGCATGCCGCCGGCCTTCCCGGCCGACGACCCGGTCTTCGACCGGCTCGCCGCCGCGGCGGGACCGACGGTGGTCTGCCTGTCCTGGCGGGAGTCCGACGCAGGCCGGTTCTTCAACAGCGCCGTCTGCCTGACCGGCGACGGCGTGCTCGGCCGGCACCGCAAGGTGCACCAGCCGGTGGGGGAGGTCGCGGCGTACGCCGCGGGCGACCGCTTCGCCGCCTTCGACACCCCCGTCGGTCGGCTGGGGATGCTCGTCGACTACGACAAGACCTTCCCCGAGGCCGCCCGCACCCTCGCCGGGGACGGCGCGCAGCTGCTGGCCTGCCTGTCGGCCTGGCCGGCCTCGCTCACCGACCGGGCACCCCGGCTGGCCCAGGACCGGCAGTCCCGGCTCTTCGACCTCTACGACTGCGCGCGCGCCGCGGAGAACCAGGTGGTCGTGGTCTCGGCGAACCAGACCGGCACGATGGGCCGGCTGCGCTTCCTCGGCCAGTCCAAGGTGGTCGGCCCCGGCGGGGACGTGCTGGCCCGCACCTGGGCGAAGGCCGGGCTCGCCTGCGCCGACCTGGACGTCGCCGCCGAGGTCAGCCGCTCCCGGCTCAACCTCTCCCACCTGCGCGAACGCCGTCCGGAGGCCTACGCGTGAGGATCGCGCTGCTCACCTACTCCACCAAGCCCCGGGGCGGGGTCGTGCACACCCTGGCCCTGGCCGAGGCGATGGCCCGGGCCGGGCACGACGTGCACGTCTGGGCACTGGGCCGCGGTGGTGACGGTGCGTTCTTCCGCCCCATCGACCCCCGGGTGACCCTGCGGCTGGTGCCGTTCCCCGAGCTGGCGGGCGAGGACGTCGGCGCCCGCATCGTGCGGTCGATCGCCGTGCTGGGGGCCGCCTTCGGCGGTGACTACGACGTGGTGCACGCCCAGGACTGCATCTCGGCCAACGCCGTCCCGGACTGCCTGCGCACCGTGCACCACCTCGACGTCTTCACCACCCCGGAGCTGGCCGCCTGCCACGAGCGCGCGATCGTCACCCCGCGGGCCCTGGTCTGCGTCTCGGCGGCGGTCGCCGCCGAGGTGGCCACCGGCTGGGGCCGGGTCGCCACCGTCATCCCCAACGGCGTGGACGGCGCCCGGTTCGCCGTCGCCGCCGGACCCGACGGGGACGCCGGGCGGCGCCGCTGGCGGGACCGGCTCGGCAGCTACGTGCTGGCCGTCGGCGGGATCGAGCCGCGCAAGGGCAGCCGGGACCTGGTCGAGGCCATGGCGCTGGTGCAGCGGGAGCGGCCCGACCTGGAGCTGGTGGTGGCCGGTGGGGAGACCCTGTTCGACCACCGCGCCTACCGGGCCGACGTCGAGGCCCGGGCCGCGGAGCTCGGCGTCGTGCCGGTGGTCCTCGGGCCGGTCGCCGACGACGAGCTGCCCACCCTGGTGGCCGGCGCCGAGGTGTTCGCCTTCCCCTCGACCAAGGAGGGCTTCGGACTGGCCGCGATGGAGGCCCTGGCCGCCGGCGTGCCGCTGGTGACCCGGGACCTCCCGGTGCTGCGCGAGGTCTTCGGCGGCGCCGCGGCGTTCGCCACCGACCCGGCCGGCTTCGCGGCGGCGCTGCTCGCGGGGGCGGGCGCACGGGAGCCGGCCCGGGCGGAGGCGGGCCGGGCGCTGGCGTTCGGGCACGACTGGGACGCCGCGGCAGCGGCGCACCTGCAGCTGTACCGGGAGGGGCACACGCGTCGCGTGTGACCGACGCCGTGCGTGTCCGATCGAGAACGGTGCGTCTCGCGTCCGCGGTGTGCCTCACTCCCGGTCGTGACCACCTCGATGCGCCGGTCCGGCCGCCGCGCCCTCCAGGTCCTCGGACTCGCTGCGCTCGTCACCGGTGCGGTGCTCCCCCTGCAGTCCGCAGCGGCCGCTCCGGCGGGGGTGATCGCGTCGGCCGGCCCGCTGACGCAGATCACGACCTCGCCGACGCTGAACTGCCAGGTGACCCGCGCGGATGACCAACAGTCCGAGTGGTTCCCCACCGGCGGCGACGGCGCCTGCGGCACGTTCGTCGCGGTGGACGGCGCCGTCTTCGGGCCCGCCGACCTGCCGGCGGGCGGGGTGCTGACCGGGACGCCGCAGTACGTGGTCTCCACCCCGGTCTCCCAGACGGCGGCCACGGGTGCCGGTACCGAGACCGACCCGTTGACGCTCGTCACGGTGGTCGGCCTGGGCGACACCGGGTTGACGGTCACCCAGACGGACCGCTACGTGGTCGGGGCCGAGGCGTACCGCACCGACGTCGTCGTCGCGAACCCCGGGCCCGGCGCCGTCGACGCGGTGGTCTACCGGGCGGGTGACTGTTACCTGCAGGACTCCGACTCCGGCCGCGGCACGGTCACCGGCACGGCCGTCGCCTGTCGGGCCGGAGCAGCTGCCGACGAGCCCGACCGCATCGAGCAGCTCTACCCGCTCACTCCGGGCAGCAGCCACCTGGAGGGCGCCTACGACGACGTCTGGACGGCGATCGCCACCGGCCTCCCGTTCCCGGACACCTGCCTGTGCGACGAGGAGATCGACAACGGCGTCGGCCTGAGCTGGCCCGTGACCGTCCCCTCCGGTGGCACCGCGCGGGTGGCCCACTACACGACCTTCTCGCCCTTGGGGGCCAGCCCGCTGGAGGTCTCGCAGGGGTTGCTCACCCAGGACGTGGTCGCCGACGGGGAGGGCGGGTTCGTCATCACGATCAGGAACACCGGCGCGGTGCCGCAGACGGTCACCTCGATCGTGGACACGCTGCCCGCGGGGTTCACGTACCGGTCGGCCTCCACGAGCGGTGACCTCCGGGGCGACCCGTCGGTCGCCGGGCAGGACCTGACCTGGCTGGGCAGCTTCGTGGTGCCCGAGGCGGACGCCGGTGTGCCCGGTGTCTTCACCTTCCGGTTCTCCACCGTCGCCCCGGCCCTCGTCGGCGATGCCGGGCCCAACCGTGTGGTCGTCTCCGGGCCGGGGGTGACGGTGGTCCAGGCGGTCGACGTCCCGGTCACGGTGGTGGCCGGCGTCGCTGTCCCGACCCCGGGGGTCCCGGTCGGTGTGGCGGCTCCGAACCCGGCCGCCGCCCCGGCACCGGCCCCCCAGCTCGCCGCGACGGGGGTGTCGACCGCTGCGGGCACCGGTGCCGGGGTCCTCGCGGTCCTCCTGGGGTCCGTCTGTCTCCTCCTCGGACGGCGTCCGGCAGCCCGCTGACCCCGTGGCCCGGTGCCTCCCGGGACCGGTGACGGAACGCAGCTCTCACGGCGCGGACACGGCGCGGAAACGACGCGGCGTGACACTCGGGTCCAGAGCACGACGAGACCGTCCACGCCGGGGCGGGGCGAGGGGGCAGCACCGTGACGCGGAACCAGAAGCCGTCGGTCTTCCAGCTGGGCGAGGTCCGCGAGGAGGACGGCGTCACCGTCGTCGCCGGCTGGGGCCTGGGCATGTGTGCGCCCCAGTGCCGCTGCCACCGCGACCCCGCCGACGGTCAGCTGCAGATCCTCGAGGACCACGCCGCGGGCACCCTGGGCCTGCGCAGCTTCGGCGCCGACGGGGACTGCGACTGCTGCGAACCGTGGACGTCGGCCGAGCTGTGCGCCGTGCTGCGCGACGCGGCGGCGGTCGAGGCGCTGGAGTGCCAGGAGCCCGCAGCAGGCTGACCGCCGCGATGGACGCCACACCGCGTGGCGACCCCACGCTGTGCCCGCGTGTCGTTACCGTCCGCCAGGACGCGCTCGGAGATCCACTCCTCCCCAGGTGGACGGGCGCCCGCTGGAGGCCCTCGTGACTGCCGCGACTCGACTGACGACCCGACGCACGACTCGTGCTGCCGCCCTCGCCGTGGCCGCCGGCTTCGCCGTCACCCTGGTCCCCGGGACCGCGACCGCCGCACCCACCACCGCCGCTGACGCCGCGACCGCGGTCGCCGAGACGTCCCGGCAGGTGGAGGTCCTGGCCGAGCAGGTCAACGACGCGCAGCTGGCCGCCGACGCCGCCCTCGCCGACGCCGCCACCACCGACGCGGCGGCCGACGTCGCGGACGCCGACGTGGCCGCGCTCCAGCCCCGGGTCCGTGCGCTGGTGCTCAGCGGCATCCTGTCGGGCCCGCAGTCGGGCATGGAGCTGGTGCTCTCCAGCGAGTCCGCCGACGAGGCCCTGCAGCGCTGGGCGCTCTACGGGCAGCTGACCGACAACACCAACGACCTGCTGGCCGACCTCACCGTCGCCCAGGACGCCGCCGCCGCGGCCCGCGCCACCTCCGACGCCGCCGCGGCCGCCGCCACCGCCGCGCTGGACGCCGTGACCGCGCAGCAGACCCAGCTCGAGGCCGACCTGGCCGGCTACGAGGCCGACTTCGCCCGGCTCAGCGCCGTGCAGCAGGCCGCCGTCGTCACCGCCGTGGCCGGCCCCGAGGTCTCCGGCGCCCAGACGGCCGCGGCCGCTGCCGCCGCGCCGGCCGCGGCCCCGACCGAGGCCGCTGCGATCGCGGTGCAGACCGCGCTGGCCCAGGTCGGCAAGCCCTACGTCGTCGCCGCCTCCGGCCCCAACGGCTTCGACTGCTCCGGCCTCACCCAGTTCGCCTACGCCGCTGCCGGCGTCTCGCTGCCGCACTCCAGCCGCACCCAGTCCACGATGGGCGCCGCCGTCTCCCGCGCCGACCTGCAGCCCGGGGACCTGGTCTTCTTCTACTCCCCGGTGAGCCACGTCGGCATGTACATCGGCAACGGCCAGATGGTGCACGCCAGCGTCAGCGGCCGCCCGGTCGCCGTGACCAGCGTCGACAAGCCCGGCTACGCCGGCGCCCGCCGCCCCACCGCGTGACGAAGGACCCGATCGCCCCCCAGGACGCGCTCCGCACGCCCCGGGTCCCTGCGACCGGGCCGGCGGCTCACCCTCGGGACGAGGCCGGCTGCGGCGCACGCCGGTGCTCCCGCACCTTCCACACAACGGCGCCGACGACCACCACGGCGCCGACGACGATCGCTCCTCCTCGGCCGACCTGGGTGGCCACGGTCTCCCACGAGGCGCCGGCCAGGTAGCCGATGGCCACCGCGGCGACGCCCCAGAGCACCCCGCCGACGGCGTTCCAGGCCAGGAACGTGCGGTAGCGCATCCGGGCGACGCCGGCCAGCGCCGGGGTGACCGCGCGCAGGAACGCGGTGAGCCGGGCGAGCAGGACGGCCGGGCCACCGCGTCGGGCCAGGGTGTCCGAGGCCCGCTCGATGCCGGCGGAGTGCCGCTGGGCGATCCTGCTGCGCAGCAGTCGGGGGCCGGCGCGCCGGCCCACCTCGTAGCCCACGCTGTCCCCGCCGATCGCGGCGACGACCACCAGTGCACCGAGCAGCCACACGCTGAGCCGCCCCTGCTCGGCGGCCACCCCGCCGAGCACGACGGCGGTCTCGGCGGGGACGACGAACCCCACGAACAACGCGTCCTCGACGAACACCAGCGCGGTGACGAGGACGTACACCCAGATCGCGGGCACCGACAGCAGGCGTTCGAGCAGGGCGGTCACGAGCGGTCGGTGCCCGTCCTGCTGGACGGGAGCTGGGAGGAGCCTGCGGGTCAGCCGCCCTCGCGCATGCCCCACGGGGAGCCGTAGGCGGTGAGCAGGTCCAGGAACGGCTGGCTGTCGAAGGCCTCCGGGCCGAGCACGCCGGCCCCGCTCCAGGTGCCGGCCGCGACGAGCTCGAGGGCGACGACGGGGTTCACCGCGGTCTGCCAGACCACGGCCTGGTGGCCGTACTCGCGCATGGACCACTCGTTGTCGACCACGTGGTACAGGTAGACCTGCCGGGGCTCGCCGTCCTTCCCGGTGCCCGAGACCCACAGCCCGGCGCAGGTCTTGCCGGTCATCGCGTCACCCAGGGTGGCCGGGTCGGGCAGGCAGGCGGCGACCACGTCGCGCGGGCTGACCTGCACGCCCTTCACGGTGACCGGCGCGGTCTTGTCCAGGCCGACCTTGTGCAGTGCCTTGAGGACGTCGATGAACTCGGTGCCCAGGCCGTACTTGAAGGTGACCCGCTTCGCGTCCACCCAGCGCGGCATGAGGAGCACCTCCTCGTGCTCGACGTTCACGCACTCGACCGGCCCGATGCCCTCGGGGAACTCGAACACCTCGGGCTCGCTGAAGGGCGCGGTGGTGAAGAACCCGCGGCCCTCCTCGTAGACCACCGGCGGGTTGAGGCACTCCTCGATCGTGGTCCAGATGGAGAACGACGGGGCGAACTCGAAGCCCTCGACCTCCAGGTTCGCGCCGTCCCGCACCCCCAGCTCGTCGATGGAGGAGAAGAGGTGGTCGGCGGCGTAGCGGGCGAACACGTCGGACAACCCGGGCTCCACGCCCATCCCGACCAGCGCGAGCTGCCCGGCGGACTCCCACTCACCGGCGAGGGCGAACTGCTCGTCGCCGAGCTTCACCCCGGTCTCGGTGTAGGGGTTCTCCGGGTGGGGGTGCGACAGGGACATGGCCATGTCCACGTAGGTGGCGCCGGCGCTCAGCGCGGCCCGGAACAGCGGCATCACGAACCGCGGGTCGACGGCGTTCATCAGCACGTCGCAGCCGCGCTCGGTCAGCAGCGCCGCCACCGCGGCCTCGTCCCCGGCGTCCAGCGACCCCACCGCGCTGAAGCGCGTGTCGCCCCCGGCGGCGGCGACCACCTTCTCCGCGCGCGCCCCGTCGTAGTCGGCCACCACGACGGCCTCGAAGAAGTCACGGCGGGCGGCGATGGCGGCGAAGGCGCTGCCGACGCCGCCGGCTCCGACCAACAGGATGCGCATGGGGGTCCTCTCTCGCAGGTGGCGCCGACCCTAGGGGACGACCAGCACGTTCGCGACGGCATCCGTCGCTGCACCAACTCGTAACACGGGAAACCCTTGTGGCAGCGGGCTCCACCTGCGATAACCGTCGCATGACCGAGTCAGGGACCTCCCGGTGAGCACGCCGACGCCGCGGACGGAGGCGCAGCCGCAGCTGAAGTCCGGCGCGATCGGCTTCGTCGACGCACTGGTCATCGGGCTGGCCTCGACCTCACCGGCCTACTCGCTGGCCGCCGTCGTCGGGGCCGTCGTCGCGTTGGTCGGGGTGTACGCCCCGGGGGTCTTCCTCGCCTCGTTCGTGCCGATGCTGCTCATCGCCTCGGCCTTCTACTACCTGAACCGGGCCGACCAGGACTGCGGGACGACGTTCTCCTGGGTCACCCGGGCGATGGGCCCGTGGATCGGCTGGCTGGGTGGCTGGGCGATCGCGATGACCGGGGTGCTGGTCATCGGCTCCCTCGCCGACGTCGGCGTCCGGTTCGGGCTGCTCGCGCTGCAGCTGGACGGGCTGGCCGGCAACACCTTCGTCGTCCGCACGCTGACCGTGCTGCTCATCATCGCGATGACCGCGGTGTGCGTGATCGGCACCGAGTTCAGCGCCAAGCTGCAGAACGGGCTGATCATCGCCCAGGTCGGCGCGCTGCTCGTCTTCGCCGGGATCGCGCTGGTCAAGGGCCTGTCCGGGGACGGCGTGGAGGGCGGTGGCCTGACGCCGTCCCTGTCGTGGCTGAACCCCTTCGGCGCCGGCGGGGCCGCGCTGACCGGCGGGCTGCTGCTCGGCGTCTTCATCTACTGGGGCTGGGAGTCCGCGGTCAACCTGACCGAGGAGACCCAGGACTCCGAGTCCACCCCCGGCAAGGCCGCGATCGTGTCCACCGTCGTGCTGCTGGTGACCTACCTCGGCGTGACCATCGCGATCCTCAGCTACTTCGGGACGGCGTTCCTCGCCGACCGGTCGGGGGAGGAGGAGACGATCTTCGCCACCCTGGCGACCGAGGTGATGGGCCCGTGGGACTGGGTGCTGCTGGCCGCGGTGTCCACCTCGGCGATCGCCTCCACCCAGACGACGATCCTGCCGGCCTCCCGCACCGGGTTGTCGATGGCCCGGCGGCACGCGATGCCCTCGTCCCTGGCCCGGATCAGCCCCCGCTTCCGCACCCCGGACGTCTCCACCTGGACCGTCGCGGCGATCGCCATCG
The DNA here is from genome assembly GCA_014218215.1 of Geodermatophilaceae bacterium NBWT11. Taxonomy (NCBI): domain Bacteria; kingdom Bacillati; phylum Actinomycetota; class Actinomycetes; order Geodermatophilales; family Geodermatophilaceae; species Geodermatophilaceae bacterium NBWT11. Next base: position 1,782,459 of record CP043652.1, on the reverse strand, counting down.
CCTGGTACCTGGTGGTCAACCTGATCAGCGAGAACGCGCTGTTCGACTCCCTCACCGCGCTCTCGCTGCTGATCGCCTTCTACTACTCCCTCACCGGCATCGCCTGCGCGGTGTTCCACCGGCGCCAGCTGACCCGCAGCGTGAAGGACCTCCTGCTCATCGGCGTCGGCCCCGTGATCGGCTCGCTGCTGCTCATCTGGCTGCTCGTCGAGTCCATCGGCGACCTGGCCGACCCGGCGAACTCCTACAGCGGGGTGTCCTGGTTCGGGGTGGGCCCGCCGCTGGTGATCGGGATCGGCATCTTCCTGGTCGGCGTCGTCTTCATGTTCGTGTGGCGGGTCAAGGACGCCCGCTTCTGGGCCGAGAAGACGACGACGGCCGAGCGGCTGCAGGCCGACATCGCCGCCGGCCGCACCGCAGCAGCCGTCGAGGACCCCGCCCCGTGACCGTCTGGGAGATCTGAGTGAGCATCGTTCTGGGTTACGACGAGTCCCCGGGCGCCCGTCGCGCCCTGGGCCTGGCCATCGACCTGGCCGCCAAGCTGGACGAGGAGCTGGTGCTCGTCTACGGCGCCGCCCCGCCCGGCGTGGTCGGCGAGGAGGCCGGTGAGCACGGCAAGGCGCTGGCCGAGATCGGCCGGACGGCGCTGGCGCACGCCGTCACCGCTGCCGACGCGGCCGGCGTCGCGACGGTCGTCGAGGTGGTCGCCGAGAAGCCGGTGCCCGCGCTTCTGGCGGCCGGGGACCGGCACGAGGCGCGCGTCATCGTCGTCGGCACGTACGGCGAGAGCCCCCTGCGCGGAGCGTTCCTGGGCTCGGTGGCCTACAAGCTGCTGCACCTGTCCACCCGCCCGGTCCTCTGCGTCCCCGCCGAGCCCGAGTGACCGGAGGGTGGGAGGGCAGGAATCCTGCCCTCCCACCCTCCGCTACAGGCGGGACCAGGCCTCGGTGAGCACCGAGCGCAGGGTCTGTTCGATGAGGTCGAACTCGGCCTGGCCGGCGATGAGCGGCGGGGCGAGCTGGATGACCGGGTCGCCGCGGTCGTCGGCGCGGCAGTAGAGGCCGGCGTCGAAGAGGGCCTGGGAGAGGAACCCGCGGAGCAGCCGCTCGCTCTCGGCGTCGTCGAAGGTCTCCTTGGTGGCCTTGTCCTTGACCATCTCGATCCCGTAGAAGAACCCGTCGCCGCGGACGTCGCCCACGATCGGCAGGTCGGTGAGCTTCTCCAGGGTGCGGCGGAAGTCGTGCTCGGTGTCCAGCACGTGCTGGTTGAGCCCCTCGGCCTCGAACAGGTCCAGGTTGGCCAGGCCCACGGCGGCCGAGACGGGGTGCCCGCCGAAGGTGTAGCCGTGCGGGAAGGAGACGCCCGGACGCAGGAAGGGCTCCATCACGCGGTCGCTGGCGATCATCGCGCCGATGGGGGAGTAGCCCGAGGTCATCCCCTTGGCGCAGGTGATCATGTCGGGCACGTAGCCGAACTTGGAGCAGGCGAACGTCGTCCCCAGCCGGCCGAAGGCGCAGATGACCTCGTCGCTGACCAGCAGGACGTCGTACTGGTCGCAGATCTCGCGCACCCGGTCGAAGTAGCCGGGCGGGGGCGGGAAGCAGCCGCCGGCGTTCTGCACCGGCTCCAGGAACACCGCGGCCACGGTGTCCGGGCCCTCGAAGAGGATCTGCTGCTCGATCTGGTCGGCGGCCCAGCGGCCGAACGCCTTGGGGTCGTCACCGAAGTACGGCGCGCGGTAGATGTTGGTGTTGGGCACCCGGAAGGCCCCGGGCACCAGCGGCTCGAAGTCCTGCTTGAGCGCGGGCAGCCCGGTGATGGACAGCGCCCCGGCCGTGGTGCCGTGGTAGGCCACCGCCCGGCTGATCACCTTGTGCTTGGACGGCTTGCCGGTCAGCTTGAAGTACTGCTTGGCCGCCTTCCACGCGGTCTCCACGGCCTCGCCGCCCCCGGTGGTGAAGAAGACCCGGTTCAGGTCACCGGGGGCCTCGGCCGCGAGCCGGTGCGACAGCTCGATCGCCGCCGGGTGCGCGTAGGACCACAGCGGGAAGAAGGCCAGCGTCTCGGCCTGCTTCGCGGCCGCCTCGGCCAGCACCCGTCGTCCGTGCCCGGCCTGGACGACGAAGAGCCCGGCCAGCCCGTCGAGGTACTTCCGCCCCCGGTCGTCCCAGATGTAGGCGCCCTCGCCCTTGACGATCACCGGCGGGGGCTGGTGGGCGTAGCCGCCCATCCGGGAGAAGTGCAGCCACAGGTTGTCCATGCTCCCCGGGCCGTACGTGCCGGACTCGGTGACGGGCTGCTCGGTGGTGGTCACGAGGACTCCTCAGGGCTGCGGATCCCGTCGTCCGACGGGCGTTCGACGAGCGAGAGCGTAGCGAGAACAGCCCTCCCCTGACGAGACCGTCCTCAGATGGGCTTGCCGGTCGCCACCCGGTCGACCATGTCGGCGATGGTCGCGGCCCGGCCGGCCGTGGTGCGCTTGGTGGTGACCCGGTGCAGCACGGCGTACCGGGCCGTCTTCGGCAGCGCGTCGAAGGCGCCCCGGGCGCCCGGGGTGGCAGCCAGGGCCGCGGTCAGGTCCTCGGGTTCGGTCATCGCGGCGGGCCCGGCGTAGGCCTGCTCCCACCGGCCGTCGGCCTGCGCGGCCTCGACCTGGGCCAGCCCTGCGGGCCGCATCAGGCCCTCGGCCGTCAGCTCGGCGACGGTGGCGACGTTCTTGGCCGACCAGATGCTGCGCTTGCGGCGGGGCGTGACCCGGATCAGGTACCCGGTGTCGTCGAAGCGGTTGCTGCGCCCGTCGATCCAGCCGTGGCAGAGCAGCACCTGGACGAGCTCCTCCCAGGTGACCGAGGGGAAGGCCTTCTTCTTGGCCAGCAGCACCGAGAGGCCCGGGGCGTCCGCGCCGTGCTCGTCGAACCAGGCGTGCGCCTCGTCCATGGTGGCGAAGGAGCGGCGCTCGAACTCGTCGGCCATGCCGTCATGCTGCCGGGCCCACCCCGTTCGGGGAAGCGCGGCGGGCGCGGTAGGCGGCGGCGTGCGTGCGGTTGGCGCAGCTGGCGTCGCAGAACCGGCGGGAGCGGTTGCGGGTCAGGTCGACCAGGGCGGCGCCGCAGCCCTCGGCCTCGCAGCGGCCCAGCCGGTCCAGCTGCTCGGCGCGGACCAGGTCGGCCACGGCCATCGCGGCCTCGACGGCCATCCGGTGCGGCACCGGGGCGTGCGGCTCGGTGGCGTGCACGTGCCAGCCCCAGTCGTCGTGCCGGACCAGCTGCGGCCGGGCCTGCCCCTCGCGCAGCAACCGGTTGACGACGGCGACGACGGCCTCGGTCTCGGCGTCCCACATCTCGCACAGCTCGGCGCGCAGCGCGTGCACCCCGGCGAGCTCGGCGGCGTCACCGGCCCGGTCGCCGGTGAACTGCCAGGCGTCCAGGAAGGCGGCCAGGGCCGGCGGGTCGGGGAGCAGCTCGGTGCCGGTGCCCGACCCGGAGGCGGTGTTCACCAGCTCGGCGGCCGCGTTCAGCCCGACCTCGGTGTCATGGGCAAAGAGCATGTTGCTCCTGACGTCTGCTACGGTCCGGCACGTCAGGAGTGTACGTCTCAACGGTCCTGACGCGTCTCGAGGAGATCCACCGTGCTGGACCGTCGCGCCGGGCTGACCGGACTGCTGCTCGCCCTGGCCTCGGCCGCCGCCTTCGGCACCTCCGGGGTGTTCGCCACCGCGCTGCTGGACGCCGGGTGGAGCGCCGCGGCCGCCGTCACCGTCCGGGTCGGGCTGGCCGCGCTGGTGCTCACCGTGCCGGCGGTGCTGCAGCTGCGCGGGCGCTGGCACCTGCTGCGCAGCAACGTCGGTTCGGTGCTCGCCTTCGGCCTGCTGGCCGTCGCCGGCTGCCAGCTCGCGTACTTCCTCGCCGTCGGCCGGCTCTCGGTCGGGGTGGCGCTGCTGCTGGAGTACTCCGGCGTCGTCCTGGTCGTGCTGTGGACCTGGCTGCGGCACGGGCAGCGGCCCAGCCCGGTCACCGCCACCGGCGTCGCCGTCGCGGTGGTCGGCCTGGTGCTGGTGCTCGACGTCGTCCGGGGCGCCCAGATCGACCCGCTCGGTGTGGTCTGGGGACTGCTGGCCGCGGTCGGGCTCGCGTCCTACTTCGTCATCTCCGCGCGTTCGGACGGCGCCCTGCCCCCGCTGGTCAGCGCCTGGGGCGGACTCGGTGTGGGCGCGGTCGCCCTCGGGCTGGCGGCCGCGGTGGGCCTGGTGCCCTGGCGGACCAGCGCAGCCGACGTCGAGCTCGCCGGCGCGCAGGTCACCTGGCTCGTCCCGGTGCTCGGACTGGCGCTGCTCGCCGCGGCGCTCGCCTACGCGACCGGGGTCGCCGCCATCCGCCGCTTGGGCTCGCGCCTGTCCTCCTTCGTCGGGCTCACCGAGGTGCTCTTCGCCGTCCTGTTCGCCGCCCTGCTGCTGGGCCAGGAGCCCGGCCCGGTGCAGCTGCTCGGCGGGGTCGTCGTCCTGGCCGGGATCGTGCTGGTCCGGGCCGGGGAGCGCCCGGCGGCCGTGGTGGACGTGGACCCGGTGCCGGAGACCGTCGTCCGCTGAGCATCAGGTCGGGATGAAACGGAACCCGACCTTGAACCTCACCATCAGCCACACCAGGGCCAGCACGACGGCGTGCACGGCGGTGCCCACCCACGGGTTCGTCCGGTCCAGGCCCGGGATGTTGCCGACGGCCAGGGCGAAGAACACGTGCACGATGAAGACGTAGAGGCTGACCTTCCCCAGCGGTGTGTAGAACCAGCCGACGGCGGCGTTCACCGGCTTCCACATCGTGGTCAGCACCGCGTAGGCGACGACGACCACGAGGGCCAGGTCGACCAACCGGCCGACCTGCAGGTCGGTGCGCTGGTAGAAGGTCTCGTAGAGCCCGTCGTAGACGCCCTCCAGTGGTTCCACGTGCAACACCGAGCCCGCCCACAGGACGACGAGGGTGCCGACGTAGGCGGTCATCAGCACGGTGACGAGCACCTTCCCGCGCACCCGGGACAGCGCGGCGGTGATCTGCCGGCGGTAGAAGCCGACGACCAGGCCGTGGGTGAAGGCGATCTGCCAGACCAGCAGGGGGAACGAGTCCTCGAACTGGGAGGGCAGCACCCGCAGGTCGGTCTGGGCGTGCAGCACGTAGAGGCCCCAGCTGACCGCCAGCACCAGCCACCAGAGCCGGCGCTGCAGCAGCCACACCAGCGGCGGCACCAGCAGCGACAGCAGCACGAACAGGCCCATGATGTTGAAGACCCAGGGGCCCATCTGGAGCAGCAGCAGCTGCTGCACCGCGTACCAGGGCGGCGGGTAGCCCAGCAGCTGACCGGCGTTGGCGTACAGGTCGTAGACCGTGCCCGCCCCGGCGCTGCCGTCGGCGCCGGTGCCCCGGTCGGTGAACGTGGTGATCACCGAGGCGTCGATGAAGGGCACGTACGACAGCACGAACACCAGGACGACGACGCCCAGCGCGGTGAGGTACTGCCGACCGGCCCGGCGGAACGCGGCCTTGGCGGCCGGCCACGCGCCGGCCCGGCGGACCGCGACCGGGTAGACCATGCCGAGCACGACGCCCGAGAGCAGCACGAACATCTCCGCGCCGGTGATCGCGCCGATGGCGTTGAGCGTGACGTAGGAGAACAGCCCGGCGACCTCGATGTGGGTCACCACGACCGCCACGATGATCCAGCCGCGGAACAGGTCCAGCCGCCGGTCGCGGGGGTCGTGCTCGTCCGGGTACCGCCAGGACGGCAGGAACCGTCCGGCCAGCCCGGAGGCGTAGAAGAGCAGCAGCGCCAGCGCGGCGCAGAAGACGATCCAGCCCATCTCGTCGCCGCCGCCGGTCGTCGTCCGGGCGCGGTCCTGGGCCAGTGCCGTGCCGCCGGACTGCAGGTCCTGCACCGTGGTGACCGCCCCGGTGGTGAACCCGGCGGCGGTGAGGTCGGCGGCGAACGCGGTCGCGAGCTCGGGGGTGGCAGTGGCCCGCCAGTCGACGAGGGCGTCGTCGGCCTCGGCCTCGGGGCGCTCCTGCTCCAGCCACACGACGGCGGCGATCCCGGGGAACTGCGGGGCGGCGGCGAACACCTGGCGCCACCAGCCCTGCTTGACCGCGAGCTCCTGGGCGGCGTCCGCGCCCGGGTCGCCGGGGGCGAAGAACGCGCCGGTCTGCACCACCATCCTCAGGTCCTGGCCGGTCACGTAGGTGCCGTAGAAGTCGCGACCGGCGCCGGTGGGCGAACTCCATCCCTCGGTGCCGGACAGCAGTGCCTCGTACTTGCCGGCGGGCGGGACGTCGTTGGCGCCGAAGTCCTGCTGCAGGCCGTAGTGGTAGGCCGACAGCCCCACGGCGTCGACGTACCCGGGGCCGGGCCAGTACGGGGCGTAGGGGTCGTCGGCGTCGGTGACCGCACCGTCCCCGTCGGTGTCCAGGGCGGACTCCTCGCGCGGGCCGGAGCCCTCGACCTCGCCGCGGGCGGTGCCGAACGGGTAGCCCGCGCCGTAGGCCGGGGCCCAGGTCATCGCCGCACCCGGCGCGGTGGCGTGCACGACGTCGGCCAGGGTGCGGAAGGCGTCGACGTAGGCCGCGGGCTGTTGGCCCCAGGGGGTCCAGGAGCCGTTCATCTCCGGGGCGAAGCGCACCCAGAACGCGGCGTCGTCGGCCTCGGTCAGCTCGGCGAGCTCGTCGGCCAGCCGCTGGGCGTCCTCGGCGGTCAGGTCGCCGAGGGACTCCGTCGGCTCCAGCGTCAGGACGGCCAGCGCGCCGGTGGTGGTGGCCTGCTCCACGAACTGGCGCAGGTAGAGCTCGTCGTCGTCGGTCAGCGGGTAGCGGACGGACTGGGCGAACAGGCTGGGGGACTCCCCGAGCCGGTCGGCGTAGTCGGCGGCGCCGTCACTGGTCCAGTCCAGCGCCGGGCCGACGTAGGGGGCGCCGGCCGGCGGGGTGAGGGCCTCGCGCGGGGCGGCCCAGGCGGGGGCGACCCCCAGTGCGACGAGGAGTCCGACGAGGACGGCGAGGAGCCCGGCGCGCCTCACCGCGACCGCCGGCGGACCAGGAACCAGCGGTTGGTCGACCCCTCCCGCTCGTAGACCAGCTCGTCGACGGCGGCCCGGGCCAGCGCCAGGCCGCGGCCGTCCTCGGCCAGGGCCAGCACGGCGTCCAGGTCGTCGGGGTCGCCGGACTCGGGCATGGAGGCTGCGTCCAGGTCGACGTGGGCCTCGGCGCCGTCGTCCTCGAAGCGGGCCTCGACCCGGTCGGGCCAGCCGCTGACCCGCAGCACCAGCGTCACCGCGGTGCCCCGGGTGGCGTGCTCGACGATGTTGGCCGCCACCTCGGCGACCGCGGTCTCGAAGTGCATCCGGTCCAGGGCGGGCATGGCGTCGTCCGCCCAGAGGGCGGCGAGCAGCTCGTGCACCTGCTCGAGGCTCTCGGGGCGGGCGCTGACCCGCAGGACGTGCTCGACGCCGTCAGTCGCCATCGAAGGCGCCCGCGACGTCGGGGCGCGGGCGCAGCACGCGGTGCAGGTTGGTCAGTTCCAGCACGGCCTGCACCTGCGGGCCGACCGCGGCCAGCCGCAGGTCACCGCCGGCCTGCCGGGTGGTCTTGAGCCCGGCGATGAGCGCGCCGAGGCCGGAGCTGTCGATGAACTCGGTGCCGGAGAGGTCCACCACGATGCGCGGGTGGCCCTGCTCGACGAGCTGACTGACCAGCCCGCGGAGCTGGGGTGCGGCGACCATCGTCAGCCGGCCGACGGGGGCGAGCACCCCGATGCCGTCGTCCCGGGTGTGCGTCTGGAAGTCGATCACGAGGGGACCTTCTCTGGGATGGGGGCGGGGGAGAACCCGCGGTAGCGGACGGCGGTGATGACGACGGAGAAGACGGCGAGGTCGTAGACGACCCAGACGAGGTTGGCCCAGGTGCCCAGCGGGGTGGCCTGGCCGACGGCGAGTCGGATCAGCCCGACGACGGCGGCGACCACCAGCAGCACCATCACGGTGAGCTGGGGCTTCACCAGGTGCCAGGGCAGCTCGTCGCCGCCCTGCTTGGTCTTGGGGGTGACGGCGAACCCGAGGCTGCGGCCGCGGTACACGTTGGCCACCGCGGAGGTGACCGAGCGGATCCACACCGGGAACAGGGCCAGGGAGTACTGCTGGCCGCGCCAGGTCGCAGCACCGCGGCCGACGACGAGGAACAGCAGCTGGTTGACCACCAGGAACGGCACCAGCCGGACGAAGAAGTCCGAGCTCAGCGCCTGCACGGGCAGCACGCCGACCAGCAGGTAGACGATCGGGGCGGCGATGTAGACCAGCGCGGCGAAGCCCGCCAGGTAGCTCCACATCGTGGCCGTGTACATCAGCTTCTGGGTGAGCGAGAGCCCCTTCTGGACCAGCGGGTTCTCCCGCAGCATCACCTGCACGGTGCCCTGGGCCCAGCGCAGCCGCTGGGTCAGCATCGTGCCGAGGTCCTCCGGCGCCAGGCCCAGGGCCAGCACCTCGTGGTGGTAGACCGAGCGCCAGCCCAGCCCGTGCAGCCGCATGCAGGTGGCCATGTCCTCGGTGACGGAGATGGTGGCCAGCGGCATCACCGGCTGCGCCTCGTCGTCCCGGTCGACGTCGACCGAGCGGACCAGCGTGCGCACCGTCTCCAGCGCGCCCAGCGGCGACCAGCCCCGGCCGGCCAGCTGACGGAGCGCCGCCGGGTCGATCTCGGCGAGCCCGCCCTCGTCGCCGAGCTCGGCGGTCAGCTCCCGGATGGAGGCCAGGTCGGCCTCCAGGGCCTTGACGTCGGCGGCGACGACCTCGGCCGCGGCGGCGTCCACCCGCTGCTGGAAGGACCAGGTGACGTCGGCGATGGCGTGGCCCAGGGCCAGCTCGTTGCGGGCCTGGCGCAGCGAGAACGCCACGTAGCCCAGCGCCCGGGCCACCACCTTCTGCTCGGGGTCCACCCCGGCCCGGGCCCGCTCGAGCACCGCGCCGGAGGTGCGCAGGCTGCGGTCCAGGCTGACCTCGAGCTCGGTGACGTAGCGGGTGACCCCCAGCTGCATCAGCGCCTCGCGGCGCAGCACCGCGTTCGAGCCGCAGAAGAAGGCCGAGTTCCAGCCGTCCTTGCCCTGCTGGATGGGCCCGTAGAACAGCGGCGCCTGGCTGCCCAGCGGGTCGTTCTCGGGCACGTTGACGAAGTACTGCGGGGTCTGCACCAGGGCGACCCGCTCGTCGGTGAAGTACCCGAGCGTGCGGTCCAGGATGCCCGGCTCGGGCACCTGGTCGGCGTCCAGGATGAGGAGGAACTCCCCGTCGGTGGCCAGCAGCGCGTTGTTCAGGTTGCCGGCCTTGGCGTGCCGGGGCCGGTCGGTCCAGTCCACCGAGCGGGTGATGTACCCGATGCCCTCCGCCTCGACGAGCTCCCGCAGCTCGGGGCGGGCGCCGTCGTCGAGCACCCAGGTCCGGTGCGGGTGGGTGATCGCCACCGAGGCCCGGGCGGTGCGCATGACCAGGTCCAGCGGCTCGTTGTAGGTCGCGATCAGCACGTCGACGGTCGCCTCGGGAGGCGCCGGCGGCGGTTCCCCGCGTTGCCGGTAGCGCCACATCGTCAGCCCGAACAGCAGCGAGTCGATCAGGCTGTAGGTCTCGGCGACCACCAGCGGCACGGCCAGCCACCAGGCCGACCAGTTCACGCTGAACAGCCAGCGCCACACGATGTAGTTCAGCCCCAGCAGGACCGTCAGCAGCACCAGCGTGCGGATGACCACCAACCGACCGGTCAGCGGGACCGCGCGCTCCCCCCGTGCACGGCCCATCAGACGTCGGGCCGTCGGCGGACCACCAGCGCGGTGACGTCGTCCAGCGGGGCCGAGACCGACGTGAGCGCGCGGACGGCGGCCACGACCGCGGCCGGCTCGGGGTCGCGCCGCACCAGGGCGGAGAGGGCGTCCAGGGAGTCCGTGGTCCCGCCGAAGACGTCGAACAGGCCGTCGCTGAACACCGCGAGGGTGTCCCCGGGCAGCAGCACCAGCTGCCGCTCGGTCCAGGTGGCGTCCCGGTCCAGGCCCAGCGGCAGGTCCCCGCCGGAGAGGTGCTCGGTCGTGCCGTCGGCCCGCGCCACCAGGGAGAGCCCGTGGCCGGCGTCGACGTACCGGAGCACGCCGGTCGCCGGGTCCAGCCGGGCGTGGAAGGCGGTGACGAAGCTGCCGGAGCGCGCGAGGTCGGGCTCGAGGTCGCGGTTGGTCGCGGCGAACACCTCGCCCAGGGAGACCCCGGCCCAGGGCGGTTCGCCGCCCCGGCCGGGCCGGGACTCCGCCGTACGGGCCGCACCGCGGAGCACGGCGCGCACGGTGGCCATCAGGATGGCCGCCCCGGTGCCCTTGCCCATGACGTCGGCGACGGTGAGCGCCAGCCCGCCGGGCACCGGCTCGTGGTCGTAGAGGTCGCCGCCGATGGCCTGGGCCGGGATGCACAGCCCGTCGACGTCCCACCCGGGGACGTCCGGGGTCGTGGAGGGCAGCAGGCCCCGCTGCACCTGCTGGGCGCGCTCCATCTCCGCGGAGTGCGCGAGCTCCCGCTGGGCCCACTCGCCCAGCTCGTCGAGCAGGGCCAGCTGGGTGGTGTCCAGCCGCCGGGGGCGGACGTCGAAGAGGCAGAACGTGCCCACGACCTGCCCGGCCGGACCGACCAGCGGGTGGCCGGCGTAGAAGCGGATGTGCGGGGGCCCGGTGACCGCCGGGGTGTCGGCGAACCACGGGTCGTCGAGGGTGTCGGGGACGACGACGGTCTCGGCCAGGCTCACCGTGCGGTCGCAGAAGGAGGCCTGTCTGGGGGCCTCGGGCACGTCCATCCCGGCGCAGGACTTGAACCAGAGCCGGTCGTGGTCGACCAGGGTGACCGTCGCGATCGGCACCCCGAAGACCCGCTGGGCGATCCGGGTGATCCGGTCGAAGCGCTCCTCGGCGGGGGTGCCGATCAGCTGGAGGGCGTCGACCGCCCGCTGACGCAGGAGCTCGGGGTCCAGGTGGTGGACCACGTCGGTGGTGGTCATGCGTGCTGCCCCGATCGGAGGTCCAGTGCGGTGGTCAGGGCGCGTGCGGACGCCGGGGAGCTGGCGATCCGCCAGTCGGTCTCCTTGGCGTGGTCGAACCAGACGACGGCCGCGACGTCGCGCTGGGCGTCCAGCCACGTGACCAGGTCGCGGATCCAGGCGGCCTTGTCCCCGCCGGCCTCCGCGGAGGCGACCTCGCCGATCACCACCGGCTTCCCGGGGGCGAGGGTGCGCAGTTCGGCGAGGCTGCCGGCGAAGACGGTCTGCGGCGACTGCCAGGAGCTCCAGGACTGGGAGGTGCCCCAGTTGTAGCCGTCCAGACCGACCACGTCGACGACGTCGGCGCCGGGCCAGGTGGCCGCCATCGGCGACGAGCCGGCGTAGGAGACGTTGGGGTTCCAGACGAACTGGACGTTGCCGGCGCCGGCCTGGTCGAACAGCTGGGCGACGTGCCGCCAGGCGGCCGTGTAGTCCGCCGCCGTGGTGCCGCCGCCGACCGACCACGGGTACCAGTCGCCGTTCTGCTCGTGGGCGAAGCGCAGGTACACGGTGCTGCCCCAGCGGCGGAGGGAGTCGGCCCAGGTGCGCAGGTAGGCGTCGTGGGCGCCGGCGGCGATGCTCGACATCGAGAACCGGGTGCGGTCGGCCGACCCCCAGGTCCAGGGCTCCCAGGTGACCACCGGGTCGGCGCCCCGGGCGCGGACGGCGTCCAGGCCGGCCAGCGGGGGCGCGGTGGTGAAGTCGGCGTAGGAGAGGACGACGCTGGGGCGCTCGCCGGCGGCGGTGGCACTGGCGTCCAGCTCGGCCGATGCGGTGGGCCCACCGGGGACGCTGACCCCGAAGCGCAGCGCCGTGGCCCGCCCGGTCGGGGCGGGAGCGGCGGCCGCGGGACGGGCGGCGGTGCCGGTCGCCTTGGCCGGCTTCAGCGACGGCGCCGCGACCGCCGGCGTGGCCCCGACCAGGGCCAGCAGGCCGGCCACGAGGAGTGCGGCGAGGAGACCGGGGATGCGGAACGTCACCATTCCGGCATCGACCGGATCGGATCTCGACTTGAGCCCCCGTCCGGGCGACGTCTCCCTCGTCGTGGTGAGTCCGCTGGCGACCGACTGTCACCACCGGCCGGCACGGCCGAAACCGGTTGCCCGACCGGCCAGGGTGGAGCCGTGGACACCCCGACCTGGCCCCCGGCGGACGTGCGGTTGCACGTGGACGGGCTGGTCCTCCAGCTCCCCGACGAGGCCCGGCTGACCGAGCTCGGCGCGCTGGCGGCAGCCGGGGTGCACGGCGAGGACGAGATGCCCTTCACCCAGCCGTGGACGGTGGGCACCGGCGCCGACCGGGCCCGCCGCACGGTGCAGTACCACTGGCAGGTGCGGGGGTCCTGGACCCCGCAACGGTGGTGCTGGCCGGTGGTCGCGCTGCAGGACGGCGTCGTCGTCGGCATGCAGGAGCTGTCCGCGCACGACCTGCCGGTGCTGCGCGAGGTCGCGACCGGCTCGTGGGTCGGCCGGGAGCACCAGGGTCGCGGCATCGGCACCCGGATGCGGGCCGCGGTGCTGTCCTTCGCCCTCGGCACGCTGGGCGCCGAGCACGCCACCACCGAGGCCTTCGAGGACAACGCGGCCTCGATCGCCGTCACCCGACGGCTGGGGTACCGCCCGGACGGCGAGGACCGGCTGGTGCGGCAGGGCCGCCCGGCCCGGTCGCTGCGTTTCCGGCTGCGCGCCGAGGGCTTCTCCAGCCCCTGGCCGGTCCGTGTGGAGGGCTGGTCGGCGGCCTGTTCAACGGCGTTCGGGCTGGTGGGAGAGGCGTGAGCCGGGCGACTCCGGGCTCCGGGGGCCCCCGGGCAGGGGTGCGAGCGCCTATCGTGGGGCGCATGACGGGCAGCTCAGACACGACCACCCACGCCGCGGTGCGCGCCATCCGGCTCGCCGACGTCGAGCGTCAGGCGGCGCAGTCGGCAGCCCGCGACGCCCAGCGGCGGTGGGAGGCGGCCCTCGTCGCCGCCGTCGAGGCGGGCCACGCCCCCTCCGCCGTCGCCCGCGAGGCCGGGGTGACCCGCAACCGGGTCTCCCAGCTCGTGTCGGCGCACCGCACCGCGGTGGAGCAGGCCGCTGCGGCCCCGCGCCGCGGACCGCGGATCGTGCCCAGCCCGCTCAGCTGATCCGAGGTGGGGATGTGACGTCAGGGTCACAGGCCCGACGAGCGTAAACAGCGTTTGCATCTGCCTCGGCAGGGCTATCTTGGTCAGGGACGACGACGTCCGACTGCCCCGGCGATCCCTTCGCCCGCTCCGGTCGGTCACGACTGAGAGGCCCCACCGTGCCTGACAACCTCCGCGGTTCCCGGATGGGGACCACCAGCCTCGAGTCCGTTCGCGGGGCCGTGCTCGCCGAGACCATGACCCACACGTACGAGTGCCCCCTGGGTCACGACGTGCGGGTCACCTTCGCCGCCGACGCGGTTCCGCCGAACGCCTGGGCCTGCCCCAACCACGGCCAGACCTCGATCCTCGTGGTCACCCCCGACACCCCGGTCGCCCCGGTGCTGGCCGACGGCGAGGCCTCGCCGACCCGGGGACGCGCCCGGAAGACCGGCCCGCCGCGGGTGAGCAAGACCCCGTGGGAGATGCTGCTGGAGCGCCGCGAGATCAAGGACCTCGACGAGCTCCTCAGCGAGCGCCTCGACGTGCTGAAGGCGCGGCGCACCCGCCAGTGAGGTAGTCAGGGGTGGTGAGCGCACCCCTGATCGCCGCCCTGGGCGACCGAGTCCCCGCCGTCGACGAGACCGCCTTCGTCGCCCCCACCGCCGTGGTGCTGGGCAGCGTGACCCTGGGTCCGAGGTCCTCGGTCTGGTACGGCGCGATCGTGCGGGCCGACGCCGAGACGATCTCGATCGGCGCCGACTCGAACGTCCAGGACGGCTCCACCCTGCACAGCGACCCCGGCTTCCCCCTCGTCCTCGGCGACCGGGTCACCGTGGGCCACCGGGTGGTGCTGCACGGTGCCCGGATCGAGGACGACGTGCTGGTCGGCATGGGCGCGGTGGTGATGAACGGGGCCCACGTGGGCTCCGGGTCGATCGTCGCCGCCGGTGCCGTCGTCACCGAGAACGCCGTCGTCCCGGCCGGCTCGCTGGTCGCCGGAGTGCCGGCGAAGGTGGTCAAGGAGCTCGGCGAGGCCGCAGTCGGCCCGATCCGCGCCAACGCCACCAGCTACACCGACCGCCTCGACCAGCACCGCGCCCTCCGCCCCCTCTGACGAGGAGCGCCCTTCTCGTCAGAGGGGGCCGCAGTCCCTGGGGCTAGGAGAGCTCGGCGGCGACGAGGGGGGTGAGGGTGAGGTGCGGCTTGTTCTGCTCCAGGGCCCGCAGTGACCACTTGTCGGTGAACAGGGCCAGCAGCTCGCCGTCGGGGCGGGTCATGACCTCCGCGCCCCGGGCACGGCTGATCTCCTCGGCCGACTCGGCGTCGGTGGCGCGGGCCAGCGAGTAGGGCAGGTTCTCCAGGCTCACCTTGGCGCCGAACTCGTGCTCCATCCGGTGCTGGGCGACCTCGAACTGCATGGGTCCGACGACGGCGAGCACGGGGGCGCCGTCCCCGCGGCGCTCGCTGATGAGCACCTGGACGACGCCCTCGCCGGCCAGGGTGTCCATCCCCTTGCGGAAGGCCTTGTACTTGCTGGTGTCGGCCACCCGGGCGACGGCGAAGTGCTCGGGGGCGAACGTGGTGATCGGCGGGTAGACCACGGGGGAGTCGACGTAGAGGGTGTCTCCCACCCCGAGGGCCTGGGCGTTCACCAGCCCGACGACGTCACCGGGGTAGGCGGTCTCGATGGTCTCCCGGTCGCGCCCGAACACCTGCTGGGCGTACTTCGTGGCGAAGGGCCGGTTGTTGGCGGCGTTGGTGACCACCATGCCGCGCTCGAACACCCCGGTGCACACCCGCATGTAGGCCAGCCGGTCGCGGTGCCCGGTGTCCATGCCGGCCTGCACCTTGAACACGAAGGCGCTGAACGGGTCGTCGATGGCGCGCGGCTTGCCGTCGACGTCGGGCCGGTCCCCGGGCGGCGGGGCCAGGTCGACCAGGGTGTCGAGCAGGGCGGCGACGCCGAAGTTCGAGACGGCCGAGGCGAAGAGCACCGGGGTGGTGGCGCCGGCGAGGAAGAGCTCCTGGTCGTGGTCGGCGCCGGTCTCGCCGAGCAGCTCGGCCTCCTCGACCGCCGTGGTCCAGGCGTCGCCCTCCTGGGCCAGGGCCGCGTCGGCGGGCATGACCTGCTCGGGGGCGATGGTGGCGCCGCCGGCGGTGCGGGTGAAGTGCCGGTAGGAGCCGTCTCGGCGGTCCAGCACGCCGCGGAAGTCCCCGGCGATGCCGACCGGCCAGGTCAGCGGGGTGGGCTGCAGGCCGGTGCGGTCGGAGATCTCGTCCATCAGCGCGAGGGCCTCGTTGCCGGGGCGGTCCCACTTGTTGACCACGGTGATGATCGGGATGCCACGGTGCCGGCAGACCGCGAACAGCTTCATGGTCTGGGTCTCCAGGCCCTTGGCCGCGTCGACCAGCATCACCGCGGCGTCCACGGCGGTGAGCACCCGGTAGGTGTCCTCGGAGAAGTCGGCGTGCCCGGGGGTGTCGACCAGGTTGACCACGGCGTCGCGGTAGGCGAACTGCAGCGCGGCCGAGGTGATGGAGATGCCGCGGGCCTTCTCCATGTCCATCCAGTCCGACACGGTGGCGCCACGGCCGGCCTTGCCGTGCACCGCGCCGGCGCGGCCGATCACGTGGGCGTGCAGGGCCAGGGCCTCGGTGAGCGTGGACTTGCCCGCGTCGGGATGGCTGATGACGGCGAAGGTGCGCCGGCGCGCGGCCTCGGTGGCGGCGGTGCTCACGGTGCTCCTGTCCTCACCGGCGTACCCGCGGACGGGGGCGGTGCTGGGTCGTGCGGGTGGCCCGGCGACGCGGGGGACCCACCGAGTCTACGGCGGTCGGCGCGGGCCCCGGTCCGTGCGCGGGACGACGACCACGGGTGCCGGCCGGTCACGTTCTGGTGACGTCCGTCGCGTTCTCCGGGAATGGTCGGGGAGTCCCGGGTCGTCGTGTCGACTCCGGGGTCGGGTGACCATTCCGGGGTCCTCGACGTGTCGACCCGGCCAGCGTGGTGACCGGCCCGCTCGCAGGGCCCGGGAACGGGCCTCCTGCTGGGGAAACGGTGCTGGTGCAGGGCTCGGGTCGACCTGGGGCGGGTGATGACCGTGGGGCTCCTGAGGCTGCCGGGACCGGTCGTCGGCCATTCCCAGAATGGTCGTCACGAGGGCCGAGGAATGGTCCCGGAACGGGTTCGGCACTTCGGGTTGAGAGTCCGCACCGGACGCCGTAACCGCCTCCGACAGCGGAGCACGTCCGTCGTCGCACGAACAGACGAGGGCGGTGACGCGTGGACGGCATGGACGACATCGTCGAGGACTTCCTCGTGGAGAGCCACGAGAACCTGGACCAGCTGGACCGCGACCTGGTGGCCCTCGAGCAGGACCCCGGCTCCCGCGAGCAGCTGTCCAGCATCTTCCGGACCATCCACACCATCAAGGGCACCAGCGGCTTCCTCGCCTTCGGCAAGCTGGAGGAGGTCACCCACGTCGGGGAGAACATGCTGTCCCGGCTGCGCGACGGGGTCCTGGAGCTGACCCCGCACCGCACCGACGCGCTGCTGACGATGGTCGACACGGTCCGGGCGCTGCTGGGTTCGATCGAGACCACCGGCAGCGAGGGTGCGGTCGACGTCGCCCCGGCCGTGGCCGCGATCGTCGCCTCGATGGAGGCCGTGCCGGTCGCCGTGGGCGTCGCCCCGGCACCGGTCGAGGCCACGGTCGGGACGACGGCCGAGGCGACCGCCGTGCTCGCCGAGGCCGCCGAGGTGGTGGACGCCGTCCCCGTCCGGCACACCGACGTGGTCGCCCCCGTGCCCCCGGCCGTCGAGGAGCACCACGAGGAGCCGGTCCCCGGTCGCCGGGCCGTCGCCGACGCCACCATCCGGGTCGACGTCGACCTGCTCGACGCGCTGATGCAGCTGGTCGGCGAGCTGGTGCTGACCCGCAACCAGATCGTGCAGTACGTCTCCCGGCAGTCCGACACCGACCTCGTGCGGGCCGGCCAGCGGCTGAACCTGATCGCCAGCGAGCTGCAGGAGGGCGTCATGAAGACGCGCATGCAGCCCATCGACCACATCTGGTCCAAGCTGCCCCGCGTCGTCCGCGACCTGGGCCAGCAGTGCGGCAAGTCGGTCACCCTCGCGATGGAGGGCGCCGAGACCGAGCTGGACAAGACGCTCCTGGAGGCGGTCAAGGACCCGCTGACCCACCTGGTCCGCAACTCCGTCGACCACGGCATCGAGACCCCGGAGGCGCGGCTCGCCGCCGGCAAGCGGCCCGACGGCGTGCTGAGCCTGCGGGCCCGGCACGAGTCCGGCCAGGTCGTGGTGGAGGTCGCCGACGACGGCGCCGGGATCGACCCCGTCCGGGTCGGGGCCAAGGCCGTCGAACGCGGGCTGGTCACCGCCGACGCGCTGGCCCGGATGAGCCAGGCCGACGTGCTGCAGCTCGTCTTCGCCCCCGGGTTCTCCACCGCCGCCGCGGTCACCAACGTGTCCGGCCGCGGGGTCGGCATGGACGTGGTCAAGACCAACATCGAGGCCATCGGCGGCACGATCGAGATCGAGTCCGAGGCCGGCCGGGGCACCTGCACCCGGCTGCGCATCCCGCTGACCCTGGCGATCGTGCCGGCGCTGACCGTGGAGTGTGCCGGCGACCGCTACGCGATCCCGCAGGTCAGCCTGCAGGAGCTGGTCAGCCTGGACGCCGAGAAGGCGGCCAGCGCGGTCGAGGAGATCGGCGGTGCCCGGGTCTACCGGCTGCGCGGGGAGCTGCTGCCGCTGGTGCAGCTGGCCGACGTGTTCGGGCTGACGTCCGACCGGCACGACGGGCACGTGGTCATCGCCGTCCTGCGGTCCGAGGGCCGCCGCTTCGGCCTGGTCGTGGACCGGGTCGTCAACACCGAGGAGATCGTCGTGAAGGCAGTCGGTGCTCAGCTGAAGTCCATCGGGCTGTACTCCGGGGCGACCGTCCTGGGCGACGGCACGGTGGCGCTCATCCTCGACGTGCAGGCCCTGGCCCGGCGGGCGCTGCGGGCCGAGAGCGCGGAACGGGCCGAGCAGCGCGCCCAGGCGCAGGCCCACGACCGGGCCGCCGGGCCGGTCGAGCGGCAGCGGATGCTGCTGGCCACCATCGGCGGCGGACGACGGGTCGCCATCCCCCTGGACACCGTCACCCGGCTGGAGCAGCTGCCCGCGGCCGGTGTCGAGCGGGTCGGTTCGCGCGAGGTGGTCCAGTACCGCGGCGCGATCCTGCCGATCGTGCGGCTGGACCGGCTCCTGGGCGCCTCCTCCTACGACAGCCCCTCGCGGGACGTCCTCGAGGTGATCGTCTACGCCGACCACGACCGATCCGTCGCCATCGTGGTGGAGCAGATCCTGGACATCGTCGACGACGCCGAGGCGCTGCACTCCGACATCGACGACCACGGCCTGCTGGGCTCGGCGGTGTTCGGCGACAAGGTCACCGAGCTGCTCGACGTCCGGGCCGCCATCCTCGCCGCCGACCCGTCCTTCTACGCCTTCGAGGGCGCCGAGCACGCCGACGGCGTCCCGACCGGTCTGCTGGCGGTCTGAGATGAGCGCACCCACCACCAGCCGCACGACCCAGCTGGCCACCTTCTGGCTGGACGGCGACCTCTACGGCGTCGAGGTGGCCCACGTCCAGGAGGTGCTCCGGGCGCAGAAGCTCACCCGGGTGCCGCTGGCCCCACCGGCGGTCGCCGGGCTGATCAACCTGCGCGGCCAGGTGGTCACCGCCATCGAGCTGCGCGAGCGGCTCGGCCGACCGGCCCGCCCGGCGGGCGCGGACTCGGTCGTGATCGTCGTCCGGATGCACGGGGAGGCCGTCAGCTTCCTCGTCGACGGCATCGCCGACGTCGTGCACGTGGACGCCGTGGACTTCGAACAGCCGCCGGACACCCTGGACGGCCGCGCCCGCGAGCTCATCCGCGGCGCCTACAAGCTCGACGGCCGGCTGCTGCTCGCCCTCGACGTCGGCCGCGCCGTCGCAGCCTGACCCGCTCCCCCTCCCCAGCACCCTCCCCCGCTCCGTCCCCCGACTCCTGAGGAGCGCTCCCGCATGCCCACGTCCAGCACGTCCACACCGCAGCCGTCCACCCGGGCCTGGTGGGGGGACCGCAGCCTGAGGACGAAGGTCCTCACCGCGGTCGCCGCCGGCGCGGTCGCCTCGGTGGCCATCGGCGTCGTCGGCATCACCGCGACCGGCTCGGCGGCCGACGCCGGGCAGGAGGTCTACGCGTCGAACCTGATGAGCGTCTCCCAGCTGGCCGCCGTCGACGTCACCCTCAGCGACCTGCGGATCGCCTCGCGGAACGCCGTGCTGGCACCGGAGGCCGAGACCGACGCGGTGCTGGCGGAGATCGCGCAGCTGCAGGACCGGTACACGGAGGAGATGGCCACCTACGCGGTGGATCTGTCCGCCGAGCAGCAGGCACTGGTCGACGGGGCCGACGAGGCCGTCGCCCGGTGGGGGGACTTCTTCGACACCACCCTGGCCCCGCTCGCGGCGGCGAAGGACACCACCGGCTGGTACGCCGCGAACAGCGAGAACCTGCTGCTGACCGAGGCAGCCGAGGCGCTGGGCGAGCTCACCGCGAGCGAGCAGGCCGACGCGGCCACGGCGGCGGCGGCCGCCCAGGACGCCGCCGGCACCGCCCTGACGACGACGCTCGTGGTGCTCGTGGCCGGGGTCCTGGCGGCGGTCGCGATCGGCTGGTTCGTCGCCACCACGATCGCCCGCGGTCTGCGCCGGGTGCAGGTCACCGCCGACGCCCTCGCCGCCGGGGACCTGACGGCCACGTCGGACCTGACCACCGACGACGAGCTCGGCCGGATGGGCCGGGCCCTGGACACCGCGACCGGCACGCTGCGGACGTTGATGGCCACGGTCGTCTCCTCCGCCGACGCGGTCGCGGCCTCGAGTGAGGAGCTGTCGGCGTCGTCGGCGCAGATCTCGGCGTCGGCGGAGGAGACCTCCGTGCAGTCCGGGGTGGTGTCCGGTGCCGCCGACGAGGTGTCCCGCAGCGTGGCCACGGTCGCGGCGGGTGCCGAGCAGATGTCGGCCTCCATCCGGGAGATCGCCCAGTCGGCGAACGAGGCGGCCCGGGTGGCCGCCGGTGCGGTGACCGAGGCCGAGGCGACGAACGCGACGATCACGAAGCTCGGGGTCTCCTCGAAGGAGATCGGTGACGTGGTCAAGGTGATCACGAGCATCGCCGAGCAGACGAACCTGCTGGCGCTGAACGCGACGATCGAGGCGGCGCGGGCCGGGGAGGCCGGCAAGGGCTTCGCCGTCGTGGCCAACGAGGTCAAGGAGCTGGCGCAGGAGACCGCCCGGGCGACCGAGGACATCGCCCGGCGGGTGGAGGCGATCCAGGCCGACACCGGCGGGGCGGTGGCGGCGATCGGGCGGATCGGCGCGGTCATCGGGCAGATCAACGACCACCAGCTGACCATCGCCAGCGCGGTGGAGGAGCAGACGGCGACGACGAACGAGATGTCGCGCTCGGTGGCCGAGGCCGCCGGAGGGTCGACCGAGATCGCCGCGAACATCACCGGCGTCTCCACCGCTGCGAGCTCGACGACCCAGGCGCTCGGTCAGACCCGGGTGGCCGTGGACGAGCTGTCCCGGATGGCCGCCGACCTGCGCACCACCGTCGGCCGCTTCACCTACTGACCACCCCGGGCGGGGACGACCCCGCCCGACCACACCTCCACGGGGGAGAACCACCCATGAGCACGCCGTCCCGCAGCTGGACCGCCGACCGCCCCATCGCGGTCAAGATCGGCACCGCGGTCCTGGCCCTCGCCCTCGTGGCGGTCGCCGTCGCGACGCTGGCCGCCGTCCGGATCGGGTCGCTGCGCGACTCGGCCGACGTCCTCTACCGGGACACCGTCGTGCCGCTGACCGAGCTGTCGGAGATCCAGCGCAGCTTCCAGGGCGACCGCGCCCGGGTGGTGCAGTACGGCATCGCCGACGAGGCCACCCGCGCCGAGCTGCGCACCGACCTGACCGAGCGCCGGGCCGAGATCACCGCCCAGATCGAGGGCTACCGGGCCGCGGCGGCCGACCCCGCGGCGTTCGCCGCCTTCACCGAGCAGCTCGACACGTACTACGCACTGGCCGAGGACACCCTCTTCCCGCTGGCCGACGCCGGTGACGCCGCCGCCTTCGCCCAGGTGTTCCAGGACGAGGTGCGCCCGCAGACCACCGCGGTGGTGGAGCCGCTGCAGGCCGAGTCCGAGGCGCAGTCCGCGCTGGCCGCCTCCCGCTCGTCGCAGGGGGACGAGGAGGCCGGCACCGCGCTGACCCTGATCTGGACCGTGCTCGCGCTCGGCGTGGCGGCAGCCGTCGCGCTCACCGTGCTCGTCGTCCGCCGCCTGCTGCGCACGGTGCGCTCGGTGCGCACCGCCGTCGAGGCCCTCGCCCTGGGTGACCTGACGGTGGCCCCGGAGGTCCGCTCCGCCGACGAGCTGGGTCAGATGGCCGCCTCGCTGGTCGCCGCGCAGGCCCAGCTGCGGGCGCTGATGGCCTCGGTCGCCGGCTCCGCGGACGCGGTGGCCGCGTCGAGTGAGGAGCTGTCGGCGTCGTCGGCGCAGATCTCGGCGTCGGCGGAGGAGACCTCCGTGCAGTCCGGGGTGGTGTCCGGTGCCGCCGACGAGGTGTCCCGCAGCGTGGCCACGGTCGCGGCGGGGGCCGAGCAGATGAGCGCCTCGATCCGGGAGATCGCGCAGAGCGCCAACGAGGCGGCCCGGGTCGCCGCCGGTGCGGTCACCGAGGCCGAGACCACCAACGCGACGATCACCAAGCTGGGCGTCTCCTCCAAGGAGATCGGTGACGTCGTCAAGGTGATCACGTCCATCGCCGAGCAGACGAACCTGCTGGCGCTCAACGCCACCATCGAGGCGGCGCGGGCCGGGGAGGCCGGGAAGGGCTTCGCCGTCGTGGCCAACGAGGTGAAGGAGCTGGCGCAGGAGACGGCCCGGGCGACCGAGGACATCGCCCGGCGGGTGGAGGCGATCCAGGCCGACACCGGCGGGGCGGTGGCGGCGATCGGGCGGATCGGTGCGGTCATCGGGCAGATCAACGACCACCAGCTGACCATCGCCAGTGCGGTGGAGGAGCAGACGGCGACGACGAACGAGATGTCGCGCTCGGTGGCCGAGGCCGCCGGCGGGTCGACCGAGATCGCCGCGAACATCACCGGCGTCTCCACCGCCGCGAGCTCGACGACCCAGGCGCTCGGTCAGACCCGGGTCGCCGTCGACGAGCTGTCCCGGATGGCCGCGGACCTCCGCACCACGGTGGGGCGGTTCTCCTGGTGAGGATCACCGACGTGGGGCTGCGGACCCGGCTCGGCCTGGCCTTCGGCGGGGTGGCGCTGCTCGTCGTGGGCTGCGCCGTCGGCGGGGTCGCCGCGGTCAGCGAGCAGCGCGGGCTCGCCCAGGAGGTCACCGCCGCCGACGGCGTGCTCCGTGACGCCGAGACGATGCGCTTCCAGATCGCCGACGCCACCGGCTGGCAGGGCTTCGTGCTCGCCGACGTCGCCGCCTTCGGCCCCGAGGCCGCGCTGGCCGACGACTCGTACAACCGGGCCGGCTTCCTCGCCAGCAAGGCCTCGGTCTACGCCTGGCTGGACGCTGTGGACACCCGGGCGATGAGCCCGGCCGAGCGCGCCGACTTCGACCGGCTGCGCCCGGCGTGGGACAGCTACTTCGCCTGGGACGACCAGGTCGTCGACTGGGTCCGACCCGGCACCCGGGAGGGTCTGGCCACCGCGCAGACCTCGATCAACGGCGGGGAGGCCGGCGAGGGGTACACCGTCGTCCTCGGCATCGCCGACGACATCGCCGCCTCCGCGCAGGACCGGCTGGCCGGGCTGGCCGACGAGCAGTCCGCCGCCCAGTCGCGGGCGACCTGGCTGCTGTGGTCGGCCGGGGCCCTCGGTCTGGCCCTCGCCGCGCTGCTGGCCTGGCTGGTCACCCGCTCGGTGGTCGGCCCGCTCGAGCGGATCCGGGTCGTCGCCGAGGCCGTCGGTGCCCGCGACCTCACCCGGACCACGGGCCTGCGCCGTGCCGACGAGGTCGGCCGCACCGGCGCTGCCCTGGACGCCGCGGTCACCGAGGTCCGCGGCCTGGTCCGCCGGCTCTCCACCTCCGCCGACGCGGTCGCCGCCTCCGCGCAGGACCTGTCCGCGGCCAGCGCGCAGATCGCCGCCTCCGCGGCCGAGACCAGCTCCCGGTCCGAGGCCGTGTCCGTGGCCGCCGGCGGGGTGTCCGACAGCGTGGCCACGGTCGCCGCGGGCGCCGAGCAGATGAGCGCCTCCATCCGGGAGATCGCCCAGAACGCCGGGGAGGCCGCCCGGGTCGCCGGGTCCGCCGTCACCGAGGCCGCCGCCACCAACGCCACGGTCGGCCGGCTCGGGGACTCCTCCCGCGAGATCGGGGACGTCGTCAAGACCATCCGGTCGATCGCCGAGCAGACCAATCTGCTGGCGCTCAACGCGACCATCGAGGCCGCCCGGGCCGGGGACGCCGGCAGGGGCTTCGCCGTGGTCGCCACCGAGGTGAAGGAGCTGGCGCAGGAGACCGCGCGGGCGACCGAGGACATCGCCCGCCGGGTGGAGGCGATCCAGGCCGACACCGGGGGAGCGGTCGAGGCGATCGGCCGGATCGGGGCGGTCATCGGCCAGATCGACGACTTCCAGACCACGATCGCCTCCGCCGTGGAGGAGCAGACCGCCACCACCAACGAGATGTCCCGGTCGGTCGCCGAGGCCGCCGCGGGCAGCACCGGCATCGCCGGGTCGATCACCGCGGTCTCGGCCGCGGCCGGGTCCACGACCGAAGCACTGGCCTCGACCCGGGCGTCGGTGGACGAGCTGTCCCGGATGGCCGACGAGCTGCGCGGCGCCGTCGCGCGCTTCCAGCACTGAGCCGGTGCCCTACTCCCTGGTCAGCGCGGCCACGCTGGGCTTCGACCTGGTGCGGCTGCCGGCCGGCCCGGCCGTGGCCGCGGTGCTGCTGACCGGGCTGGCCGCCGACGCAGCGACGCTGGAACGGCTCGCCGCGGCGCACCCGGTCGCCACCGGCACCCCGGCCCAACGCGGCCGCTGGGCCGTCCGGTCGCGCCGGGTCCGCGAGCTCGCCGAGGCCGGGGTGCCCTCGCTCCGGGTCACCGGCCCCGGCCTGGACCCGGCCACCCGGACCGCTGCCCTGGTGGAGCTGCTCGAGCAGGGCACCATCGGCAGCGCCGCAGCGGTCGAACGGGTCATCCGGGACGACGTCCTGGGCCCGGACTCCCCGGCCGCGGCCGACGCCGGTCCCGACGTCACCGCGCTGGCCGCCGACGTCCTCGCCGACGGGGCGGTCGCGGCCTGGGCCGCTGCCGCGCTGCCCGGCCGGGACCGCCGGGCCTTCTCCGCGGCGGTGGACCGGGCCGGACCGCCCGGCACCCCCGACCTGGGCCCGTCCGCCGTGGGGCTGCACGCGCTGGTCACCCGGCTGCGCACCTGCGACGACGCCGACCGGGTGCGGTGGCGCGCCGCCGTCGAGGAGGTGCGCGAGGGCCGGCGCTCCTGGGCCGCGGCCATGCACGGCGCCTCGTGGGCCGCGCACGTCTCCGGCCGCACCCGCGCGCTCGCCGCGGCCCAGCTGCTGGCCGTGGGCGGCTTCGTCGACGCCGGGTTCACCCCCGCCGACGGTGCCCGCGGGGTCTGGAACGCCGTCGCCGGCTGCGTGCAGGCCCTGGCGGTCGCCGACCTCCTCGACGAGACCTCGTCGGAGCTGCTGTGCGCCCCGTGGGTGCTCGCGCACGGCGACTGGCCCCCCGGCGGCAGCACCGCTGCCGTCCCCGCCCAGGACCACCCGCACGGGTGAGGGCACCGGCTCAACACGGCCCGGGCCGTGCCGAAACACCACCGAGTCCCCCCGCCGGGGGACCGAGACCAGAGAGCAGAGGCCCCGTGGCTCCGATCAGGGTGATGGTGGTCGACGACTCGGTCGTCGTCCGCAAGCTCGTCACCGACGTGCTCTCCGCCGACCCGGCCATCGAGGTCGTCGGCACCGCGGTCAACGGACGGGTGGCGCTGGCCAAGCTGGAGACGCTGCGCCCGGACCTGGTCACGATGGACATCGAGATGCCCGAGCTGGACGGCATCGGCGCGGTCACCGCCATCCGCGCGGCCGGCAACCGGGTCCCGATCGTCATGTTCTCCACGCTCACCGAGCGCGGGGCCACCGCCACCCTGGACGCCCTCGCCGCCGGTGCCGACGACTACGTCACCAAGCCGGCCAACGTGGGCAGCATCGGTGCGTCCATGGAGAGCGTCCGGCAGCAGCTGGTGCCCCGGATCAAGGCCCTGACCGGACGACGGGTCGACCCGGTGCTCCCCGCACCCCGCGCGGCCGCACCGGCGACGCCCGCCCCGGCCCGGACCGGTGTCCGGCGCACCCCGGCCGTGCTGGTCATCGGCTCCTCCACCGGCGGTCCGGACGCCCTGTCCAAGGTGCTGCCCCGGCTGCCGGCCGACCTCGCCGTCCCGGTGCTGGTCGTGCAGCACATGCCCCCGGTCTTCACCGCCCAGTTCGCCGCCCGGCTCGACCGGTTGAGCCCGCTGAGCGTGGTGGAGGCCGTGGCCGGCACCCCGCTGCGCCCGGGGACCGTGCACGTGGCCCCCGGCGACTTCCACCTCACCGTGTCCTCCACCGGCGGGCTGCGCCGCACCGCGCTGGACCAGGGCGACCCGGAGAACTTCTGCCGGCCGGCCGTGGACGTGCTGTTCCGCTCCGCGGTCGCCGCCTACGACGGCGCCGTGCTGGCCGTCGTCCTCACCGGGATGGGCCACGACGGACGCGACGGGGCCGCGCTGGTGCGCGACGCCGGGGGCACCGTGCTCGCCCAGGACCAGGCCACCTCGGTGGTCTGGGGCATGCCCGGTGCGGTCACCCAGGCCGGACTGGCCGACGAGGTGCTGCCGCTGGACCGGGTCGCCGACGCGGTGCTGCGCCGGCTGCCCGCCCGTCGTCCCACGCTGTCCCGGGTGCCGGCATGACCGCCGCCACCGCGCTGTCCCCGACCGGCTTCGACTGGGTCTGCCAGCTGGTCCGCCGGGAGTCCGCCATCGTGCTGGCCCCGGGCAAGGAGTACCTGGTGGAGGCCCGGCTCCTGCCGGTGGCCCGGTCGCTGGGCCTGTCCGGCGTGGCCGAGCTGGTCGACCGGGTCCGGGCACGCCCCGACGCCGCGCTGAGCCGCCGGATCGTGGAGGCGCTCACCACGAACGAGACGTCCTGGTTCCGGGACGGCGACCCGTTCACCGCGCTCACCTCGACCGTCCTGCCCGCCCTGCAGGCCGCCCGCCGGCCCGGGGAGGCGCTGCGGATCTGGTCGGCGGCCTGCTCCAGCGGCCAGGAGGCCTACACGGTCGCGATGCTGCTGGCCGACGCGCTGCCCAACGCCTCCGGCAGGGTGCAGATCACCGCCACCGACCTGTCCCGGGACATGGTGGCGCGCACCCGCGCCGGCCGGTTCAGCCAGCTCGAGGTGAACCGCGGGCTCCCCGCCTCGATGCTCGTCCGGCACTTCTGCCGGGTGGGT
The DNA here is from genome assembly GCA_014218215.1 of Geodermatophilaceae bacterium NBWT11. Classification (NCBI taxonomy): domain Bacteria; kingdom Bacillati; phylum Actinomycetota; class Actinomycetes; order Geodermatophilales; family Geodermatophilaceae; species Geodermatophilaceae bacterium NBWT11. Next base: position 1,755,652 of record CP043652.1, on the reverse strand, counting down.
ACCGAGTGGGAGGTGGCCCCCCAGCTGCGCGCCATGGTCACCGCCAGCGAGCTGAACCTGGCCGCCCCGCTGCCCCGCCTGGGGCCCTTCGACGTCGTGTACCTGCGCAACGTCCTCATCTACTTCGACCCCGCGACGAAGCGGGACGTCCTCCAGCGGGTGCGTCGCCTGATGCGCCCGGACGGCTGGCTCTTCCTGGGCGCAGCCGAGACGACCCTCGGGGTCGACGACACCTGGGAGCGGGTCGCCTGCGGCCGCGGCTCCGCCTACCGCCCGAGAGGGGCATGAGATGCGAGCGCTGGTGATCGACGACTCCCGCGCGATGCGCCGGATCGTCGGCTCGATCCTGGAGGGCTTCGGGTACGAGACCCGGCCCGCCGGGCACGGACGCGAGGCCCTCGACGTCCTCGAGGAGGGCTGGGTCCCCGACCTGGCCTGCATCGACTGGAACATGCCGGTGATGGACGGGCTGCAGTTCGTCTCCGCCGTCCGGGCGAACCCGGCCTGGCGTCAGGTGACCCTGATGATGGTCACCACCGAGAGCGAGCACGGCCAGATCGTCCGGGCGCTGGCCGCCGGCGCCCACGAGTACGTGATCAAGCCGTTCACCGCCGACGCGATCGGCGACAAGCTCGCCCTGCTGGGTCTGCTGCCGCACGGCGTCCCGGCGTGAGCGCGCCGATCGCCACCCTGCTCGACGACGAGACCGTCAACGCCGTCGCCGCCGAGGTGTGGAGCGCCCTGGTCGGCGAGGACGAGGTGCTCGTCCCCGGTGACGGCCCGGTCGCCGACGGGCGCAGCGCCTGGGTGGGCGTCGAGGGCCCGTGGTCCGGGCTGGTCGTGCTGACCTGCTCGGCGTCGGCCACCGACGACCTCACCCGGGCGGTGCTGCAGCTGGCACCGGCCGAGGAGCTCGCCGACGAGGACGTCGACGACGTGCTGCGCGAGCTGGCCAACATCCTCGGCGGGAACGTGAAGTCCCTGCTCCCCGGCCCGTCGACGCTGGGGCTGCCGCAGACCGGCACGCCCCCGCAGCCGGGCACCGACGTCCGACCGGTCGGCGCCACCTGGCGCGGCCACCCGCTCACCATCACCGTCCAGGGCGCCACGGAGGCCCCTGCGCACCACCCCACCACGGAGGTCACGCCATGAAGATCCTGGTCGCCGACGACAGCCGTGTCATGCGGCAGATCGTCATCCGCACCCTGCGCCAGGCCGGTTGGGACGACGTCGACGTCGTCGAGGCCGTCGACGGGGCCGACGCCCTGGTCAAGATCGCCGAGGAGGACCCCGACCTCGTGCTCTCGGACTGGAACATGCCCGAGATGACCGGCATCGACTGCCTGCGCGAGCTGCGCGCCCGCGGGTCGGCGGTGCCCTTCGGCTTCGTCACCTCCGAGGGCTCCCCGGAGATGCGGGAGACCGCCGCCGAGGCCGGTGCGCTGTTCCTCATCGCCAAGCCCTTCACCGCCGACACCTTCCGCGACCAGCTCGGGTCGGTGCTCGCGTGACCGCCGTGCTCGGGACGGCCCTGCCCACCGCCAAGGACGTCCGCGACCTGCTCACCGGCCTGCTCGGCCGCGACGTGACCGTGGCGCCCGGCGCCCCGGTCACCCCCACCCCGTCCCGGCCGGCCGCGGCCGCGGTCTACGTCGACCCGACGTCCTCGCTGACCGCCGTCTGCCTGGTCGACCTGCCGCTGGCCGCCTGGTGCGCCGGCGCGCTGGCACTGCTGCCCAAGGGCGGTCTGGAGGACGCGGTCGAGGAGGGCGAGCTGTCGGACATGCACCTGGAGGTGCTGCACGAGGTGGTCAACGTGGCCGCCGCGCTGCTCAACGCCGGCGGGGTCACGCACTCCAAGCTGGACCGGCTGATCGCCCCGGGCGAGGTGCTGCCGGCCGACGTCGCCGTGCTGACCGGCTCCACCAACCGGCTCGACCTGGCCGTCACCGTCGCCGGCTACGGCCCGGGCGCGCTGTCGGTGGTCCTCGCCTGACGGTCAGCCCGTGGGCAGGGACCAGGCGGAGGGCTCGCCCACCCAGGTCCCGGCCACCGGGGCGACCGCGTAGCGGACCGACCCGGTGGCCGGGTCGGTGCAGCTCACCGCTCCGGTGAGCCCGACCGTGGTGAGGACGCCGCTGACGCCCAGCGGCGTCCGCACCCCGGCGCACGTGCCGCCGAGGAGGCCGGTGCCGCCGGAACGGACCACCCGCCACCCGGTGAGCGGGACCCCGTCCGGCGGGGCCGGCCAGGTCACCGTGACCGTGCGGACCCCGAGGACCGTCTGCTCGGACACGACGGGCACCGGGGACGCGGGCAGGACGCCCGCCGCCGCCTGACCCGGCCCGACCCCGCGCACGTCCCAGGCCGCCGAGGCCGCCGTCGTCGTCCAGGTCGCGAGGACCACGGTGAGGACGGCGACCGCGGCGCTGCGTCGGCGCACCGGGTCAGGCGGGGACGCCGGCGAAGGTGAGCGAGGCGTTGACCAGCACGCCCTGGCAGCCGATCGGGGCCGTGGGCAGCATCCGGACCGCAGCCGGGACCATGACCTGCACGCTCGTCGCCCCGGGCGCCACCACGACCGGGGCCGCCGTGGGCATGGTGACGGTCGTGGCCGCGGCCACCACGTTGCCCGCGGCGCAGGTGCGGTTGGCCGCCGCCGTCACGTCGATCTGACCCACGGTCGCCGAGGTCAACCGGACCGGGAAGCTGTTGGGGTTGCGCACCTGGGCGACCACCGTGCCGACGGCGGGGCTGAGCGAGGGGTACCCGCCGGTGGGCTCCGGGTAGAGCCCGGTGGTGGGCGTCCCCGCCGAGACCTCGAGGGGCTGGATCGTGGCCCCCGACGTGGCCCCGGGGCCGGTGCCCTCCAACAGCCAGTTCGCCGTCGCCACGCCGCCGCCGGCCACCAGCAGTGCTGCGCCCAGGACGACCATCGTCCGCCGTGCTCTCATCGAGACCCCCGTGGGCGACCGGGCCAGAGGTGTACCGGCACTGGAGCGGTCGCCTGCCCCTCAGATCGGCGGGCGGTCGGTCGTGTGGCACCGGATGTCGCGAGACACGTTCGTCCGGATCAGTGGCCCAGGCTCGGGCGGACGACGTCGTAGCGGTCGCCGAGCTGCTCGACGAGGGCCAGGAAGAGCCGGTGGCCCTGGACCTGGTGGGTCTCGCGGGCCGACGGCGGGTCCCAGCCCGACAGCTCGTCCTGGTGCTTCGTCCAATGGCCGACCCAGGCGCGCAGCGCCTCGGTCAGGTCGGGGGACACACCCAGCTCGACGGGGTCCAGGGCCTCGCCCTTGCCCGAGCCGGACCACAGCGGGTACGGGGAGGAGTGGTCGGCGAACAGCCGGACCACGGGTCGGGCCTCGGGGGTGGTCACCGCGCTGACGGTAGCCCCCCGGCGGGGGCGGCTAACAGCTCCCGGACCAGCGCACCGACCGCCTCGACCTCGACCAGGAAGCCGTCGTGGCCGTACGGGGAGGGGACCACCCGCAGCGGCACGCCCAGGGCGTCGGCGACCCGCTGCTGCTCGGCGACCGGGTAGAGCCGGTCGCTGTCGATGCCACCGACCACCGCGGTCGCGGTGACCCTGGCCAGGGCGGCCTCCACGCCGCCGCGGCCGCGGCCGACGTCCCAGGTGTTCATCGCCTCGGTGAGCACCACGTAGCTGCCGGCGTCGAACCGGGCGGCGAGCTTGGCGGCGTGGTGGTCGAGGTAGCTGGCCACGTCGAAGTACCCAGCAGCGGCCGTCCGGTTGGAGAACCGGGTCTCCAGCTCCTCGGCGCTGCGGTAGGTCAGGTGGGCGATCCGCCGGGCGGTGCCGAGCCCGGCGACCGGGCCCTCGCCGGCCGCGTAGTCCCCGCCGGCCCACCGCGGGTCGGTGGTGACCGCGGTCTGCTGGGTGGTCTGGGTGCCGATCTGGTCGGCGGTGGCCACCGCGCCCGAGGCCAGGAAGAACAGCCGCTCGACCCGGTCCGGGTGCGCGACCGCCCACTCCAGGGCCCGCATGCCGCCCATCGACCCGCCGATCACGGCCGACCAGCGGTCCACCCCGAGCGCCTCGGCCAGGCGGCGCTCGACGGCGACCTGGTCGGCGATGGTGACCGCGGGGAAGCGCGACCCCCAGGGCCGGCCGTCCGGCGCGGTCGACGACGGGCCGGTGGTGCCCTGGCAGCCGCCCAGCACGTTCGCGCAGACGACGAACCGGCCGTCCAGCGGGGCGCCGTCGCCGATCAGGCCGTCCCACCAGCCCGGGGTCGGCTGGCCGGGCCCGGTGGGGCCGACGACGTGGCTGTCCCCGGTCAGCGCGTGCTCGACGAGCACCGCGTTGGACCCGTCGGCGGCGAGGGTCCCCCACGTCTCGTAGGCGACGCGGACGGCGGGCAGGGCGCCCCCGCGCTCCAGGTCCAGCGGGCCCAGGTCGAGGAACTGCCGGTCACCGGACGGGTCGCCCTCGACCCACCCGCCGGACCGGAGGGGGGTCCGGGACGAGGTCTCCCGGACCCCCGTCACCTCAGGCTGCCTTCGCGGCGCGGAAGCCGGCGTCGAGGTCGGCGAGGATGTCCTCGATCCCCTCCAGGCCGACGGCCAGGCGCACCAGGCCGGGGGTGACACCGGTGGTGACCTGCTCCTCCGGGGTCAGCTGCGAGTGCGTGGTGGACGCCGGGTGGATGACCAGGCTGCGCACGTCGCCGATGTTGGCCACGTGGCTGTGCAGCTCCAGGGCCTCCACGAACGCCTTGCCGGCCGCGACGCCCCCGACGATCTCGAAGGCCAGCACGGCACCGGTGCCCAGCGGGGCGTACTTCCTGCCCGCCTCGTACCAGCGCGAGGAGGGCAGCCCGGCGTAGTGCACCGACTCCACCTCCTCGCGGGTCTCCAGCCACTCGGCGACCTTCTGCGCGTTGGCGATGTGCCGCTCCATGCGCAGCGACAGGGTCTCGATGCCCTGCACCACGAGGAAGGCGTTGAACGGTGAGATCGCCGGGCCGAGGTCGCGCAGCAGCTGCACCCGGGCCTTGAGCGCGAACGCCGGTGCACCGAGGTCGGCGTAGACCACGCCGTGGTACGTCGGGTCGGGGGTGGTGAAGCCGGGGTGCTTGCCCGCGGTCCAGTCGAAGTTGCCGCTGTCGACGATCACGCCGGCCACGGCCGTGCCGTGCCCGCCCAGGTACTTCGTCGCCGAGTGCACGACGACGTCGGCGCCGAACTCGATGGGCCGGATCAGGAAGGGGGTGGCGACGGTGTTGTCCACGATCAGCGGGACGCCGTTGCGGTGGGCGACCTCGCTGACCGCGGAGATGTCGAGCACGTCGCCCTTGGGGTTGCCGATCGTCTCGGCGTAGAAGGCCTTGGTGTTGTCCTGGACCAGCGACTGCCAGGCCTGCGGGTCGTCGGGGTCCTCGACGAAGGAGACGGTGATGCCCATCTTCGGCAGCGAGTGGTGAAGCAGGTTGTACGTGCCGCCGTACAGGGAGGCGGAGGCCACGACGTGGTCGCCGGCCTCGGCCAGGTTGAGGATCGACAGCGTCTCCGCAGCCTGCCCCGAGGACACCGCCAGGGCGGCGACGCCGCCCTCCAGGGACGCCACGCGCTGCTCCAGCGCGTCCTGCGTCGGGTTCATGATCCGGGTGTAGATGTTGCCCATCTCGGCGAGGGCGAACAGGTCCGCGGCGTGCTGGCTGTCGCGGAACTGGTAGCTCGTGGTCGCGTAGATGGGCAGTGCGCGGGCGCCGGTGGTGGGGTCGGGGCTCGTGCCGGCGTGGATCTGCCGGGTCTCGAAGCTCCAGCCGCTGGGGTCGGTCATGGCCACGTCCTCCTGTGTCGGGAGACCCGGGCGAACGGGCGCTCCGTCGGTTGCGCGGACGGCGGGCGCCGTCCACACCGGCTCTTCCCCTGGAGCACCGCAGACGGAGTAGCGGTTGCCGGGCAGCCAGCCAGGTGCTTGTCGCTGCCTCTCGTGAGCCGTGCCGATCGTAGGACGCCCGGGCGGGGCGTGCACCCGTGGGCTCAGTCCAGGTCGGTCCGGTGCCCCAGGGCCTGCGCGGTGGCGGTGATCTCGGCGTGGTCGACGGCCCGGACGACGACCAGCGGGTGTGCTTCGTCGTCCTCGTGCAGGTGCACCAGGCAGAGCCCGGCGGGGGCGAGCACCGCATCGGCCGCCCGCACCGCGGTGGGCACGTCGCCGTCGGTGTCGGTGACCGGGCCCAGGTCGAGCCTGGCGCGGACCACCCGGGGCAGCGCGGCGAGGGCCTCGGCGAGCTCCTCGCCCTGGTCGCCGGGGTCGAGGTAGGCCAGCGCGCCGGCGTCGTCCAGGCCGTCGATCAGCGCGACCCACGGGTCGACGTCGGCCGGGTCGGTGGGGGCCAGCGGGCTGCCGGCCCGGGCCGCCAGGTAGCCGGCAGGGTCGAGCAGGGCCTGCCGGACGGCGGGCCAGAGGTGCTCGTCGTCGTCGAGCAGGGCGCACAGGCGTTCCCAGCGCGCGGCCACGGCGGGGTCGGCGGGTGCGGGCACCCGACCGACGCTAGCCCTCGTCGGGTCAGGCGGGAACGCCCACCGGCGAGCCGGCCAGAGCCGCGTACCGGCCGCCGCGGGCGACCAGCTCGTCGTGGCTGCCCTGCTCGACGACCCGGCCGTGGGCCAGCACCGCGATGGTGTCGGCGTCCCGGACGGTGGACAGCCGGTGGGCGATGGTGATCGTCGTCCGGCCGCGGGCGACCTCGTCCAGCGCCGCCTGCACGGCCCGCTCGGTCTCGTTGTCCAGCGCGCTGGTGGCCTCGTCGAGCACCAGCACCCGGGGGTCGCGCAGCAGCGTGCGGGCGATGGCCAGCCGCTGCTTCTCCCCGCCGGAGAACCGGTGCCCGCGGGCGCCGACGAGGGTGTCGTAGCCGTCGGGCAGCGCCGCGATCACCGCGTGCACCTGGGCCCGGCGGGCGGCGTCCTCGATCTCGGCGTCGGTGGCGTCGGGCTTCGCGTACCGGAGGTTCTCCCGGATCGTGGTGTGCAGCAGGTAGGTCTCCTGGCTGACCACGCCGACCACCCGGGCCAGCTCGGCCAGCGACAGGTCGCGGACGTCGACGCCGTCGATGGTCACCCGCCCCGCGGTCACGTCGTTGAGCCGGCTGACCAGCGAGGCCAGCGTGGTCTTGCCCGATCCGGTCTCCCCGACCAGGGCCAGCGTGCTGCCCGCCGGGACGACGAGGTCGACGTCGGTGAGCGCCGGCCGCCCGGGGTCGCCGTAGTGGAAGCCGACGTGCTCCAGGCGCACCTCGCCCCGCGCCGCGGCGAGGGTCTGCGGCGTCTCCGGGTCGGCGATGTCCACCGGCAGGTCGAGGTACTCGAACACCCGGCTGAACAGGGCCATCGAGCTGGTCAGCTGCACGCCGACGTCGAGCAGGCCCATGAGCGGGCGGAACAGCGTGCCCTGCAGCGCGGTGAAGGCGACCAGGGTGCCGATCGTCATCCCGCCCGAGGTCGCCGGCAGCCCGGCGAACAGGTAGATCAGCGCGGGGATGCCGGCGAAGACGATGCTCATGGTGGCCATCCGCCAGCGACCGGCGAGCTGGGAGCGCACCTCGAGGGCCACCAGGTCGGCCGAGGTGTCGGCGAAGCGGGCGGACTGCGCCGGACCGGTGCCCAGGGTCTTGCCCAGCTGGACGCCGGAGATCGACAGGCCCTCCTCGACCTGGGTCTGCATGTCGGCCATCCGGCGCTGCCGGGCGGCGGTGACCTCGCGGCGCATCAGCGCGACCCGGCGGGTCAGCCAGATCGCCGGCGGCAGCACGACGAGGGAGAGCAGGGACAGCCGCCAGCTCAACGCGGCCATCGCGACCGCGGTGCCGACGACGGTGGTGGCGTTGGACGCCAGGCTCGTCGCGGTGGAGGTGACCACCGACTGCATGGAGCCGATGTCGTTGGTCAGCCGGGACTGCACCTCACCGCCGCGGGTGCGGGTGAAGAAGCCCAGCGACTGGCGCTGCAGGTGGCTGAAGACCGACGTCCGCAGGCCGTGCATGACCCGCTGGCCGACGGTGGTGGACATCCAGGTCTGCACCACGCCGAGCAGCGAGGTGGCCGCGGCGACGCCGACCATGGCGGCGACGGCCCAGGCCAGCAGCCGGACGTCCTGCTGGGGGAGTGCGTCGTCGATGACGGTGCGCACGAGGAACGGCGTCGCCAGGGCGATCGCCGAGCTGGCCACGATCAGCGCCATGACGACGCCGACCTGCAGCCGGTAGGGGCGGAAGAGCGCGAGGACGCGGCGCAGTCGCACCGGGTTGCGCTCGAGCTGGGTCTTGTCTGCCGGGCTGGGCCGGCCGGTCTCGGGGCGTGGCATCCACGTCCTCCTTCACGTCGAGGGGCATTGCTGAGGTTACCTCACGGTGAGGTAGCAACGCGATGCCCGCTAGCATTCCCGCGTGCCCCCCTCACCCGACGACGACCTGGGCGAGCTGATCGTCCGGGCGGCCCGCTCGTTGCGCGGCCGCTGGCGCGAGGTGTTGGAGCCCTGGGACCTCTCCCCGCACCAGGCCCGCGCCCTCGGCGTCGTCGGTCGCGCCGAGGGGCTGCGGCTGTCCGCGCTGGCCGAGGGCCTGCGGATCGCCCCGCGCTCGGCGACCGAGGTGGTCGACGGGCTCGCCGGGCGCGGCCTGGTCGAGCGGGTGCCCGACCCCACCGACCGGCGCGCGGTGCTCGTGCAGCTCACCGACGAGGGACGATGGGTGCAGGCCGAGGTGTCCGCCGCCCGCGCCGCCGACGCCCGGGCCGCCCTGGGCCGCATCCCCGCCGACGAGCGCGCCGAGCTCGCCCGGCTGCTCCGTCGCTTCGTGGACGGCTGACGTCCAGCTCCCGCACAGCTGGCAGGTGCACCCTGGACGCATGAACCTGGGTGCGCCGGAGATCCTCCTCATCGTGCTGGCCGTGTTCCTGCTGTTCGGCTACAAGAAGCTGCCCGACGCCTCGCGGTCCATCGGCCGGTCGCTGCGCATCTTCAAGGGCGAGATGGGCGGCATGAAGGACGACGAGGCCCGCGCCGCCGCTGCCGCCCCCGCCGCCCCCGACCTGGAGGCCGAGGCCCGCGAGGCCGAGGCCGTCGCCCTCGAGGCCCGCGCCAAGGCCGCCCGGGCCCGCGCCGACGCCGAACGGCGCGAGCTGTCCTCCTGACCCGCCCCCGCCGCTGGATGTGACATCGAGCGGTGACCGGACCCCCGGACCCCGCTCGATGTGACGTCCAGCAGGCTGGCGGCGTGCGCGCACTCGTCTTCGAGGAGTTCTCCGGTCCGCTGACCGTCCGGCAGGTGGCCGACCCCACCCCCACCCCGGACGGCGTCGTGGTGCGGGTCGGTGCGACCGGGGTGTCCCGCAGCGACTGGCACGCCTGGTCCGGGCACGACCCCGACGTCGTCCTGCCGCACGTGCCCGGGCACGAGCTGGCCGGCACGGTCGCCGCCGTCGGTGCCGGGGTGCGCCGCTGGTCGGTCGGTGACCGGGTGACCGTGCCCTTCGTCTGCGCCTGCGGCACGTGCCCGCCGTGCCGGGAGGGGGCCGGTCAGGTCTGTCTGCGCCAGACCCAGCCGGGCTTCACGCACTGGGGCTCCTTCGCCGAGCTGGTCGCCCTCGACGCCGCCGACGTCAACCTGGTGGCCCTGCCCGACGAGCTGCCGTTCTCCACCGCGGCCGCGCTGGGCTGCCGGTTCGCCACCGCGTTCCGGGCGGTCACCGGGGTGGGTGCGGTGCGGCCGGGGGAGTGGGTGTCGGTCCTCGGCTGCGGCGGGGTGGGGCTGTCCGCCGTCCAGGTCGCGGTCGCCTGCGGGGCCCGGGTCGTCGCCGTGGACCCCTCGCCCGGGGCGCGGGACCTGGCCACCGCGATGGGCGCCGAGCACGTGCTGGCCTCGGCCGAGGGCGTCGTCGAGCTCACCGGCGGCGGGGCGCACCTGTCCCTGGACTGCCTGGGCTCCCCGGCCACCTGCGAGGCCTCGATCGCCGCGCTGCGCCCCCGCGGCCGGCACGTCCAGGTCGGTCTGCTGCCGCCGTCGGAGGGCCGGGCCGTCGTCCCCATGGAGCTGGTCGTCGCCCGTGAGCTGGCGGTGCTCGGCAGCCACGGCATGGCCGCCGCGGACTACCCGGCGATGCTGGCGATGATCGACGCCGGCCGGCTCCGCCCGCAGGACCTGGTCACCCGGGAGATCGCGCTGGACGACGCCGGCCCGGCACTGGTCGAGGTCGGCCGACGCCCCGGCGTCACGGTGGTCACCGCGTTCTGATGGTGCTGCCGCTGCTCGACGCGCACCCCGGGGACGGCGTCCCGGCGCTCGGCTCGCCCTGGGAGGCGCAGGTCGAGCGGTCGCTGCGGCAGGATCCGTCCGGGTGGACGGCGGAGGCGCTGTCCGTCGGGCGAGCCTGGGTGCTGCTGGGCTGGGTCGAGGACGCTGCGACCCGCGTCGTCCGCAGTCGGGACCCCGAGCTGCTGCGCACCGCGGTGTCGGCGCTGGTGGTGGTCGCCGCCGGGCCGCTGGACCGACGCGACGTCTGGGTGGTCGCCGGCCTGCTGCACCGGGCCGCCGACCTCGCCGGCCTGCGCTGGGACCACGCTGTCGACCAGCTGCCGGGGGAGCCCCACCCGGTGGGCGGCGTCCCGGCCGACACCCCGCCCACGCACGAGGAGGTCGGCGCGGGGTCGACCTTCGCGTTCCGCCGCAGGCCGCGGTCCTTCGACCCGGTGGCCCTGGAGCGGCGCCTCAGCCGTTAGCGGGGCTCACCACCTCTCAACGCGGTGTTCACCCGGTGGGCCCCGTCGTGGCCACCTCGGGGTCGTGGCCGGTCTGTGTCCTTGCCGGGAACCGACCGACCACCTCGTGAGGACCCCCTGTGCACCCCCTGAGAGACCGGATCGCCTCTGGCGTCCTGGCCGCGGCGCTGGCCGTCGGCACCGTGGCGCTGCTGGCACCGCCCGCCGCGGCCGCCACCCCGCCGCCCTTGTTCGTCTCCGAGATCGCCCCGGACACCACGACGGTCGGGGGTGGCGGCGCCGACGACTTCGAGTTCGTGGAGCTGGTGAACACCACCGGTGCGCCGATCGACCTGTCCGCTCGCGGTGTCACGGTGGCCTACGGCTACGTGGACTCCGACGACCGCGCCCGCGACGTGCCGCTGAGCGTCCCCGCCGGGACCGTCGTCCAGCCCGGACGCCCGCTGGTGCTCTGGGTCGACTACGTGAGCGGTTCGGTCGACAGCCCCGCGCGCTCGGAGGAGGAGTTTCCGCGCCCACGCGGCCTCCGTCGGTGGCACCGCGGCCGAGGGGTTCGACCTGGTGCGGGTCACCGGGCAGCCCGGTCTCGCCAACGGCGGCAACCGGTCGATCCGGCTGGTGGACGGCGACGGCAGCCTGCTGAGCTGGTCGTTCTACCCGGCGGGCTCCGTCGGGGTCGACGCCTCGGCGCACTTCGGCGTCCCGGCCGCCCCGGGCGCGGCCCTGCTGCGCACCTCGCCGGCCCCGCCCTCGCCGGGTCTCGTCGACCCGGCCGCCCTGGTCCCGCCGGCGGCCCCCGAGCCGGACCCCGAGCCGGACCCCGAGCCCGACCCCGAGCCGCAGCCCGACCCGCAGCCCGAGCCCGAGGTCCCGGCGGGCGCGGTCAGCCCGCTGGTCGTCACCGAGCTGCTGCCCGACAGCCGCAACGTCGGCAGCGCGGACGGGTACGAGTTCGTCGAGTTGCACAACCCCACGACGGCGCCCGTGCCCTACGCGGACCTGACGCTGCGCTACCTCTACCCGCTGGCCGACCTCACCAGCTCCCAGGTCGTCGACTGGCCCGCTGTCCCGGGTGACGTCGTCGTCCCGGCCGGGGGCACGCTCGTGCTCTGGGTCAAGAACGGCCCGAACGACGCCCTCACCGCGGCCGACTTCAACACCCACTTCGGCACCGCGCTGACCGCCGGGGTCGACCTGGTCGAGATGTCGGTCGGGGGCATGGCCAACGGCTCCGCCCGCGGACTGGAGGTCGGCACCTCCACCGGCGTCCCGTTCAGCCGGGCCTACTACAACCTGGCCGGGGCCGACGACGTCGACGCCGACCGGGGCATCCAGTACGGGTCCGACCCGGCAGACCCGCTGCGCCGGGCGCTGCTGCGCACCGACGTCGCGTCCCCGGGCGCCGTGACCGCCGACCAGCGCCCGGCCGCGCCGGTGCAGATCCCGGCCGACACCACCGCCCCGGTCGTCACCGACACCACGCCCGCCGAGCTCGACCCCACCGCCGACGCGGTCGTCGCGGCCACGGTCACCGACGACGTGCTCGTCCGCCGGGTCACCCTGCACCTGCGCAGCGACGTCGACGACACCGAACGGGTGCTGGCCCTGACCACCGACGGCCAGGCCGGCTACGCGACGACGATCGCGGCGGCCGACCTGACCGGCAAGACGTTCTACGAGTACTGGTTCGAGGCATCCGACGGCACCTCGACCACCCGCACCGACGTCGTGCGGGTGCCGATCGCCGGGGTGGACACCTCCCCGGTGCGGCTGTCGGTCACCGGCGGCGGCTTCGTCAGCGGGACGACGACGGTCTCCGCCGCGGGGGACACGTACCCGGCGGCCGTGCAGCTGTCCATCGACGGCAGTCCGGTGGGCGATGTCGCGCCGGCGCTGGAGTCCGCCCCGCAGTTCGTCGTGGAGATCGCCGGGGTCAACACGTTCTTCCGCAACGGCATCCTGGTCGGGGAGGACGTCCTCGCCGTCGTCGACGACGGACCGCCCACCGGGTACCAGACGGTGAGCACCGCGGTGCCGCTGTCCTACGTGCGTCAGGGCGACGAGCTCGTCGTCAGCGTGTGGGCCGGGACGAAGGCCGCCCCGGAGATCGACCCGGACGAGAACAACGACGACTTCACCATCCGGGGCCTGCGCCTGGTGCTGCCGGACGGTCGCACCCTGACCCCGGCCGGGTACGACGACCCGACGCGGGTGCTGTCGATGGGCGACAGCGCCGGCAAGCTCGACTACTACGACGCCCGGTTCACCCTGCCGGGCGACGCGTTCACCGCGGTGGCCCACGACTGGGACACCACTGCTGTCGCCGACGGCCCGCACACCGTCGCCGCCACCGACGGCACCGACTCGGCTGCGGCGACCGTCGTGGTGGACAACACCGCGCCGGCGGTCGCGACCACGGTCGGGGACGGCGTCACCTACCGCGGGGACTTCACCGTCGGGGCCACCGGCACCGACGCCGGTTCGGGGCTCGCGTCGCTGGAGGCCACGCTGGACGGGGCCCCGGTGACGCTGCCGCTGGCCACGTCCTCGCTCACGCTGCCGGCCGGGGACCACCGGTTCGTCGTCACGGCCACGGACGCCGTCGGCAACGAGGCGGTCCGCACCGTGGTCTTCACGACCCCGGTCGAGCAGCCCGAGGCGACCCTGGGCGGTCCGGCGGACGGGGCTGCGGTGGACGGCTCGGCGGAGCTGTCCGCGACGGTCACCGACCCCAGCGGCGACGTCCTGGACGTCGAGTTCGCCGAGGGCCACCGGCTGGTGCCCGGGGACGCCGGGGTCACCAGCTCGCAGGGGGTGACCGGCATCGCCGCGGGCACCGACCGCAGCGACGCCCAGCTGCTCACCGGGGCCGACGTCGCGGCGCTGTCCGGCGTCGACGGCCTGGACACCGGGGTGAGCTCGGACAGCGCCTTCCCCTACCAGCTGTTCCGGGTCGCCGTCCCGGCCGGCACGGAGGACGCCCTGGCCCGGGTCAGCTGGTCGGGCTCGGCCAACGCCGAGGCCAAGGTCCTGCTGTACGTGCAGGACGCGGCCACCGGGGGCTGGATCGAGGTGGACCGGTACGTCACCACCGACGGGGCCGCCACCGACTTCGAGCTCGCCGCACTGGTCCCGGTCGCCGGACACGTCACCGACGGGGCCATCACCGTGCTGGTGCAGCACTCGGAGGGCTTCGCCGGGGCCGACCTGTCGACGTCGGCCACCCCGGTGGACCCGTTCCACCCCGAGGACACCCCGCGCTCGGACTACGACTTCACCCTCGGCTGGGAGTCCGACACCCAGTACTACAACGCCAGCTACCCGCAGCGGCAGACCGACATCCACGACTACTTCCTCGACCGCCGCGACGAGCTCAACCTGCAGTACGTCTTCCACACCGGCGACGTCGTGGACGACGCCGGCGACCCGGCCCAGTGGGCCAACGCCGACCCGGCCTACCGCGCCCTCGACGAGGCCGGCCTGCCCTACGGCGTGCTGGCCGGCAACCACGACGTCGGCCAGATGGACGGGGACTACACCGAGTTCAGCCGGTTCTTCGGGGAGGCCCGGTTCGCCGGCAACCCCTGGTACGGGGAGAGCTACCAGGACAACCGCGGGCACTACGACCTGATCACCGCGGGCGGGATGGACTTCCTGATGCTCTACATGGGCTGGGGACCGGGCCAGGCCGAGATCGACTGGATGAACGAGGTGCTGGCCCAGTACCCCGAGCGCACGGCCGTGATCAACCTGCACGAGTACATGCTCACCACCGGTGGGCTCGGCCCGGTGCCGCAGCAGGTCTACGACGAGGTCGTCGCGACCAACCCGAACGTGGCCATGGTGTTCTCCGGGCACTACCACGACGCCTTCACCCGGGTCGACGAGTTCGACGACGACGGGGACGGCGCCGCGGACCGCTCGGTCTACCAGGTGCTCTTCGACTACCAGGGCCTGCCGGAGGGCGGGCAGTCCTTCCTGCGGCTGCTGCACTTCTCCACTGCCGACCAGCAGGTGCTGGCCCGCACCTTCTCCCCGTACCTGATGCAGTACGACTCCGAGGACCCGACGCTGGCCCCCGAGCACCAGGAGTTCACGATCCCGTTCGCGGCGATCGGCCTGGAGCAGCGGACCAAGACGCTGGCCACCGACGGGTTCGCCGTCGAGCTGCTGACCACCTCGACCATCGCCACGGTGGCCGACGTGCCCAGCGGCACCCGGGTCACCGCGACCTGGGCTGACCCGGGGGTGGGCACGCACGGCTGGTACGTGCGGACGACGGACCCCTACGGCGCGGTCGACCTGTCCGAGGTCCGGCTGTTCACGGTGGCCGGCGCCGACCCGGGGACGGGTGGCCCTGGCACCGGGGGTCCCGGCACGGGTGGTCCTGGCACCGGGGGTCCTGGCACGGGTGGCCCGGCCGGCCCCGGCACGGGCGGTCCGACGGCGCCCGGTGTGCCCGGTGCGCCGGGCGGTCCCGGGGTGACCCGGCCCGACGGCGGCGACGGCGCCGGCGGGGGCACGGCCGAGGGCTCCCGGCCCGGGGGGCTGGCCAGCACCGGGTCCCCGGTCGCCCTGACCGCGCTGCTCGGGGTGCTGCTGCTCGGCGGCGGCACGGCCCTGCTGACCGTCCGCCGGCGCCGCACCGCCGACTGACCCACCGCGGTCGGCCCTCGAGTTCACGACTGCCGTGGTCCCGGAGCCCCGGTGCCCACGGCAGTCGTGCACTCGACGGTCAGGTCTCCGGGGCCTCGGAGGACGTCGGCGGCTGCGTGGTGGCCGGTGGACGGGTCGTGGTGGGCGCCGGGGTGGTGGTTGCCGGCGTCGAGGTCGGGTCGTCGTCCCCGGTGGTGGTCGGCGCGGTGGTGGTGGGGCGGCTGGTCGTCGTCGTCCGCGGGGTCGTCGTGGGCTCGTCGCTCGTGGTGGCCGGGGCCGTCGTCGTGGGCGCCGGGGCCTCGGTCGTGGGCACCGGCTGCTCCACGGTGGTCTGCACCGCCGGGGTCGTGGTGCCCTCGGTCTGCGGCGTCGGGGGCCGCACCGTCACCCACAGCGCGAACACCGCGACGAACAGCACGGCCAGGACGACGGTCGAGGTGCGCAGGGGGCCGAGGTGGCCGGGCCGGGACCGGGGGAACAGCCGCTCCCGCCCGCTGGGGGCGGGCTCGACGGTCGGCACCGGGGCGGTGTCGGCGCGACCCACCGTCGGGACGACCTCGGTGGGGTGCTGGTCGGCGGGGTCCGGGGGCCGGGTCACGCGCCGTCGTCCCGGGTGCGGACGGCGGCGCGCTCACCGTCGGTGGGCGGTCCGGCGGCCGGCGGCGTGGCGTCCTGCGGGGTGCTGGCCAGGCCCTCGCGGGCCAGCGCGCGGGCGATCCGGGCACGCAGCTCCCGGCTGACGTCGAACTGCTTGCCCGGCAGCGTGCGGGCCACGACGCGGACGTCGACCTGGTCGAGCTCCAGGCTCTCGGCTCCCATGACGGTGGGCGGGTCGAGCAGCATCGGGCCCAGCTGGGGGTCGGCGAAGGCCTGCTCGCCGACGGTCTGCAGCAGGGCGTCGAAGCGCTCGGGGTCGTTGCCGGCGGGCACGGGCACGTCGATGACCGCGCGGGCCCAGTCCCGGGAGTAGTTGACCGCCCGGATGACCTGGCCGTTGGGGATGTGCACGACCTCGCCGTCCGGGGAGCGCAGCCGGGTGATCCGCAGCGTGACGTCCTCGACGGTGCCGTAGGCGTCGGCCTGCCCGCCGAGGGTGACGATGCCGACGGAGTCGCCGTAGCCGTACTGCCGCTCGGTGATGATGAAGAACCCGGCCAGCACGTCCTGGACCAGCCGCTGGGCACCGAAGCCGAGCCCGACACCGAGCACGGTGGCCGGTGCGACCAGGCTGGTGATCGGCACGCCCAGGGTGGAGAGCACCAGCACGACGGCGACGGTGTAGACCAGCACGACCGCGGCCCAGGTGACCACCTGGGTGAGGGAGTGCCGGTGCTTGGCGGCCTCGGAGCGCACCAGCTCACCGGACGCCGCGGCGGCGGTGTCGATCCGCCTGGTGATCCGGCCACCGGTCCAGCCGGCGAGGCGGGCCAGCAGCACCGCGCCCAGCACGATCAGCACGGCCTCGAGGAACCGGCCGGCGAACCAGTCGGTGATGTCGCTCAGCCCGCTCACCCCGGCGCTCCCACCCGTGCAGTGTGGACGATGGCGGGGTGGACGAGCTCATCGCACGGGCCCAGACGATCGCCGACGACGTGTTCTTCCCGGTCGCCGGTGAGGTGGACGCCGCCGGGGTGGTGCCCACCTCGCACCTGCAGACGCTGGCCGCGGCCGGGCTCTACGGGCTGACCGGCCCGGTGGCTGCCGGCGGGGCAGGTGCCGACCAGGCCACGGTGCACGCGGTGGTCGAGGCACTCGCCGGGGGCGACCTGGCGACCACGTTCGTCTGGCTGCAGCACCTGGGCGTGCCCCGGATGGTCGCCGAGGCGCCCGCGGCGCTGCGCGAGGAGTTCCTGGCCGACCTCTGCGCCGGCCGCACCCGCTCGGGCATCGCGCTGCTGGCCGCCACCCGGCCCGGGCCCCCGGCGATCACCGTGCGTCGGGAGGGTGCGGAGTTCGTGCTGGACGGCGGGGTCCCGTGGGTCACCGGCTGGGCACACGTGGACGTGCTCCTGGTCGCTGCCCGGGACGCCGCGGACGTCGTGCACTTCCTGCTCGTCGACGCCGTCGAGGGCCCCACGCTCACCGCGGACCCGCAGCGGCTGGTCGCGGTGGAGGCCAGCTCCACCGTCGAGCTGTCGGTGCGTGGCCACCGGGTGCCGGCCGGCCGGCTGGTGCGCACCGTGCCGATGGCCCGCTGGCAGGCCGGTGACCCGGCGGGGCTGCGCCCCAACGGCTCGCTGGCCCTCGGGGTGGCCGCCCGGTGCGCCCGGCTGGCCGAGCTGCCCGCCCTGGACGCCGACCTCGCCGCCGTCCGCGCACAGCTGGACGCCGCCGGCCCGGCGGAGCTGCCCGCCGCCCGGGCGGCCGCCGCGGCGCTGGCCCACCGCGCGAGCGGACTGCTCGCCGTGGCCACCGGCAGCCGCTCGGTCGGCCGCGGGCACCCGGCGGAGCGGCTGGCCCGCGAGGCGCTGTTCCTGCTCGTCTTCGGCTCCCGACCGAGCATCCGCGCGGCACTGCTGACACAGCTGCTGCCCAGCTCAGGTTAGGCTGCCCTCACCACTGACCGAGGAGCTCCGTTGCGCCGCACTGCCCGTCTGACCGCCGTCCTGTCCACGTCCCTGCTGGTCGGGGGGCTGGCCGCCTGCGGGTCCGGGGACGACGAGCCCGCCGCAGCGGGCACGGCACCCGGGTCGTCCTCGGCGGCCTTCCCGGTGACCGTCGACCACATCTGGGGCAGCACGACGATCGAGGAGGCCCCCGAGCGGGTGGTCGCTCTCGGGGTGACCGACTCCGACCCGATCCTGGCCCTCGGGGTCGTCCCGGTCGCCGTCCAGCCGTTCTCCTTCTACGCCGAGACGGGCGTGGGGCCCTGGGCGGAGGAGTACCTGGACGGCGCCGAGCTGACCGTGCTCGACCCGACCGCCGAGGTCAGCGTCGAGGAGGTCGCCGCTCTCGACCCCGACCTGATCGTGGGCATCTCCGCCGGCTTCGACGAGACCGTCTACGAGCAGCTCTCCCAGGTCGCCCCCACCCTGGTGCGCCCCGCGGGCACCGCTGCCTACGGCGTGGGCCGGGACGACGCGACCCGGATGATCGCGCAGGCCTTGGGCAAGGAGGCCGAGGGCGAGGAGCTGATCGAGACCGCCGACGCGGCCTTCGACGACGCCGTCGCGGCCAACCCGCAGTTCGCGGGTGCGACCGCCGCGGTGCTGCTGCCCTACAGCGGGGTCTACGGCGCGTACCTGCCGGCCGACGCTCGTGGCCAGGTCATGGACCAGCTGGGCCTGTCCGTCCCCGAGGGCATCCTCGCCGAGGACACCGGGGAGAGCTTCTACGTCGAGCTGTCCAGCGAGCGCCTGGACCTGGCCGACGGGGACGCGCTCGTGGTGCTCACCGACGAGGCCAGCGCACCGGTCGTCGAGGCCGACGCCGTGCTCCAGGGCCTGCCTGTGGTGACCGCCGGTGGCCTCGTGCTGCCCGACGCCGACCTGCGCGGCGCGATGTCCTACAACACCGTGCTCTCGGCGCCCTTCGCCGTCGAGCAGCTCACCCCGTTGCTGGTGCAGGCGCTCGCCGCCACCAGCGCCGCCTGACCCCACGACCCGACGAGGAACCCCGATGTCCCGACGCACCACCCTGGCCGCCCTCACCGCGGTCACTGCCCTGACCCTGACCGCCTGCGGTGGCGGGTCCGACGAGCCCGCCGCCGAGGGGTCCTCGACCGCCTCCGACGGGGCCTTCCCGGTCACCATCCCGAACGCCTTCGGGGAGACCACGATCGAGTCCGAGCCCCAGCGCGTCGTGGTCACCGGCTACACCGACGTCGACACGGTGCTCGCGCTCGGCGTCACCCCGGTGGCCTTCCAGGAGTTCTCCACCTTCCCCGACGCCACCGTCCCGGGCCTGGGCCCGTGGGCGCAGGACGAGCCGGCCGCCGAGGGCGACATCGAGCTGCTGCCGGTCGCCGAGGTGCCCACCGTCGAGGACGTGCTGGCCCTGGAGCCCGACCTGGTGATCGCGATCGGCAGCGGCATCGAGCAGGAGGAGTACGACCAGCTCTCCCAGCTCGTGCCGGTGCTCGCCCGCCCCGAGGGCTCCGACGCCTTCCTGGTCGGCCGGGACGAGGCCACCACGATGATCGGCGAGGCCCTCGGCAAGGCCGACGAGGCCCAGGCCCTGCTGGAGGACGTCGACGGCTCGCTCACCGAGGCCGCCGACGCCAACCCGCAGTTCGCCGACGCCACGGTGACCATCACCGTCCCGGACACCACCGGCGCCGGTGGCTACGGCGTCTACGTCGCCGGCGACACCCGGGTGGAGTTCTTCCGCAGCCTCGGCTTCGAGCTCACCGACGCCGTGCAGGGGCTGGAGACCGACTCCTTCTTCACCACCGTCTCCGCCGAGGAGTCCCAGCTGCTGGACGCCGACCTGATCGTCGTCCCGGCCCTGTTCGACCTCGAGGAGACCCGCGCCCAGCTCGAGGCCGACCCGGTCTTCTCCGCCATCCCGGCGGTCGCCGCGGGCCGGGTGCTGTACCTCGACCCGTCCGCCGAGGGTGGTGCGATCTCCTACAACGACGTGCTCAGCGTGCCGTTCGCGCTCGACGCGCTGCTGCCCCAGCTGCAGGAGCAGTTCCCGGGCTGACCCGCCTCCGCACCTGCTGACGACGCCCCCTCCCGCCCTGCCGGAGGGGGCGTCGTTGTGTCACGAAAGGGTTGCTGTGACCGACCTCGGTTTGACCTGTGGGGCCGGTGGGGCGGACGGTGGGGAGTCGGCTCTGCGCCTCTCACCTGGGAGGACGGGCCGGCTCCCTGTCCCCGAGCCCGAACGGAGGGGCGCCGAACCCGTGCGCCACGCCCACCGATGACCACCACACCCAGCACCTCGGGGGGCCCGGCCGACACCGGCGCGCACCCCGCGATCGCCGAGCCACCACCGGCCACCGCCGACGAGAAGGGCCACCTGGACACCGTCGTGTTCGGGGTCGCCGCGGCCATCGCGCTGGCCTTCGTCGCCTGGGGCTTCGCCAGCCCCGCCGGACTCGGGTCCACCAGCGGCAGCGCCCTGTCCTGGATCGAGTCCAACCTCGGTTGGTTCTTCGTGCTGATCGCCTCGGGCTTCGTGGTCTACGTGATCTGGCTGGCCGCGTCCCGCTACGGGAAGATCCCGCTGGGTCGCGACGGCGAGGCGCCGGAGTTCAAGACCGTCTCCTGGATCGCGATGATGTTCAGCGCGGGCATGGGCATCGGCCTGATGTTCTTCGGCGTCAGCGAGCCGCTGTCGCACTACGTCTCCCCGCCGCCGGGCACCGTGGAGGCCGAGACCCCCGACGCCGTCTCCACCGCCATGGCCACGACGCTGTTCCACTGGTCGTTGCACCCGTGGGCCATCTACGCCGTCGTCGGGCTCGCGATCGCCTACGGCACCTTCCGCCGTGGCCGCAAGCAGCTGATCAGCGCCGCCTTCGCCCCGCTGTTCGGGGAGAAGCGCACCAGCGGCCCGGCCGGCAAGGTCATCGACGTCCTCGCCATCTTCGCCACGCTGTTCGGCTCCGCCGCCTCCCTGGGCCTCGGCGCCCTGCAGATCGGCTCCGGCGTGCAGATCCTCGGCTGGGCCGGCGACGTCGGCAACGGCCTGCTCGTCGTCATCATCGCCGTGCTGACCATGGCCTTCGTCGCCTCGGCGGTCTCCGGCATCTCGCGCGGCATCCAGTGGCTGTCCAACACCAACATGGTGCTGGCGCTGACCCTGGCCGTCTTCGTGTTCGTGGTCGGCCCGACCGTGCTGATCCTCAACCTGATCCCGGGCGCGATCGGCAGCTACTTCTCCGACCTCGGTGAGATGGCCGCCCGCACCGAGGCCTCCGGCGGGGACGCCATGGCCACCTGGCTGCAGGGCTGGACGGTCTTCTACTGGGCCTGGTGGATCAGCTGGACGCCGTTCGTCGGTCTGTTCATCGCCCGCATCTCCCGGGGCCGCACCATCCGCCAGTTCGTCACCGGCGTGCTGCTCGTGCCCAGCGTCGTGAGCCTGGTCTGGTTCGCGATCTTCGGCGGGGCCGGGATCGCCGCCCAGCAGAGCGGGGTCGACGTCGCCGGGCAGTCCACCAGCGAGGGGCAGCTCTTCGGCGTCCTCCAGCAGTACCCGCTGGCCAGCGTGGCCACGGTGCTGGTGATGGTCCTGGTGGCGATCTTCTTCGTCTCCGGTGCCGACGCCGCCTCGATCGTGATGGGCTCGCTCTCCCAGCGCGGCACCCTGGAGCCCTCCCGCTGGGTGGTCGTCTTCTGGGGCGTCGTCATGGGCGCTGTCGCGGCGATCATGCTGCTGGTGGGCGGGGACGAGGCCCTCACCGGCCTGCAGAACCTGACCATCATCGCGGCGCTGCCGTTCGCCATCGTCATGGTCGGCCTGGCGTTCTCCCTGGCCAAGGACCTGCGCAGCGACCCGATGGTGCTGCGCAGCACCGTCGCCGAGGAGGCGGTCGAGCAGGCCGTCGTGCACGGCCTCACCACGCACGGCGACGACTTCGTCATCTCGGTGCGGCACGCACCCGACGAGGACGGCGACGGCGTGGCCGACGGCCCGACCCCGGCCCGCACCGCAGCCGACCGGCGTCGGGACGGCGAGAACACCATCGCCGACGTGGGTTCGCCCATCCCGGTGCGGGAGCCGATGGGCGCCGGCCGCCCGCAGGAACCCCGGGACTAGGGAAGGACCTCGGTGCCCCCCACGGCACGCTCCGCGCGCCGCGGGGCCCTGCACCGAGGCCGTTCCAGCACGTCACCTGGCCCCGTCTCCCTCCGGGAGGCGGGGCCTCGTGGTGTCGGTGAGGATGGCTGCATGATCTTCATCGCCGTGAAGTTCCCGGTCCGCCCCGACAAGGTCGAGGAGTGGGAGCGGGTCACCGCCGAGTTCACCGCCGCCGTCCGGGCCGAGCCCGGCAACGTCTTCTTCGAGTGGTCGCGCAGCCTCGAGGAGGAGAACACCTGGGTGCTGCTGGAGTCCTTCCGGGACGGCGCCGCCGGGGAGGCCCACGTGGCCGAGCCGCACTTCCAGAAGGCCATCGACGAGATGTCCTACCTGGTCACCGACACCCCGAAGATCATCAACGTCGAGGTGCCGCAGGACGACTGGGGCGCCATGGGCGAGGTCGCCCCGCGCAGCTGAGTCCTCCGCTCAGCGCAGGCGGCGGACCGGCACCACCATCGGGGTGCCCGAGACCGGGTCCTCGATGACCCGGGCCTCGAGGTCGAACACCTCGTCGAGCAGCTGCTCGGTGAGCACCTCGGCGGGGGTGCCGGAGGCCACCAGCACGCCGTCCTTCATGGCCACCAGCCGCTGGGCGTAGCGCGCCGCCAGGTTCAGGTCGTGCAGCACGACGGCCACGGTGCGGCCGCGCTCGGCGTGCAGCCGGGCGACCAGCTCCAGCACGTCGATCTGATGGGAGAGATCGAGGTAGGTGGTGGGCTCGTCGAGCAGCAGCAGGTCGGTGCCCTGGGCCAGGGCCATCGAGATCCAGGCCCGCTGCCGCTGACCACCGGAGAGCGCGTCGACCGGGCGGTCGGCCAGGTCGAGCATGTCGGTCCAGCGGAGCGCCTCGGCGACCACGGCCTCGTCGTCCCGGGACCACTGGCGCAGCCAGGACTGGTGCGGGTGCCGGCCGCGGGCGACCAGGTCGGCCACGGTCAGGCCCTCGGGGGCGATGGGGGTCTGCGGGAGCAGGCCGAGCACCCGGGCGACGTCGCGGGTGGGGGTCTTGGCGATCGGCTTGCCGTCGAGCACCACCTGGCCCGACGTGGGGCGCAGCAACCGGCCCAGGGCGCGCAGCAGGGTGGACTTGCCGCAGCCGTTGGGGCCCACGATGGCGGTGAACGACCCGTCGACCAGGTCCAGGTCCAGGGAGTCCACGACGACGTTCTCGCCGTAGGCCAGCCGCACCTGCTCGGCCGCCAGCCGCACCCGGGGCGTGGCCTCGGTGCCGAGTTCGGGGTGTGCCAGGACAGCGGTCATGGTCGGTCCCTCCTTCACGTGATGCTGCGGCGGCCGCGGACGAGCAGCCAGAGCAGGTAGGGCGCCCCGATGACGGCGGTGACGATGCCGACGGGGAGCGCGACGGGGAGCACGGTGCGGGCGAGTAGGTCGGCGCCGACCACGAGCAGGGCGCCGAGCAGGCCCGAGGCCAGCAGCGGCGGGCGGGAGCCCCCGGCCAGCCGGACGGCGACCTGGGGGACGACGAGGGCGACGAACTGGACCGGCCCGGCCGCGGCGACGGCGGCCGCGGCGAGGCACACGGCGACCAGGACGACGGTGGCCTGGGCGCGGCCGACCCGGATGCCCAGGGCACGGGCGGTGTCCTCGCCGAACTGCAGCACGCCGAGCACCCGGGAGAGCGCGAGCGCGACCGGCACGAGGACCAGCAGCGCCAGCGCCAGCGGCCAGGCCTGGTCCCAGGTGCGGGCGTTGAGCGAGCCGGTCAGCCACACGGTGGCCGCGGCGGCGTCGGTGATGTCGGAGCGGGTGAGCAGCCAGTCGACGACCGCGTAGCCCACCGCGCCCAGGCCGATGCCGACCAGCACCAGGCGGTAGCCGTCCACGCCCTTGTTCCAGGCCAGCACGAAGATGAGCAGGGCGGTGAGCAGCGCGCCGATCAGCGCGGCCACCTGGAGGCCGAGTCCGCCGAGCAGGCCCGCCGCGGCGCTCGACCCGCCCCCCAGCACGATCACCGCGACCGCGGCGGCCGAGGCGCCGGCGTTGATGCCCAGGGTGTCGGGGCTGGCCAGCGGGTTGCGGGCGAAGGTCTGGATGAGCGCGCCGGACAGGCCCAGGGCCAGGCCGACGAGGGCCCCCACGACGATCCGCGGGGCGCGCAGCTCGGTGATGATGAACTGCTGGGTCTGGTCGCCGGCACCCACGAGCGTGCGCAGCACGTCGAGCAGCCCGATCGGGTAGTCGCCGCGGCCGATGCTGACCGCGCTGACCAGCACCAGGGCGATCGCGGCGACCACCGGCAGCAGCAGCTGCCGGGTGCGGACGACGCCCGACAGTGGCCCGATGCGGACGGTGCGCCGCTTGTCCACGTGCTGCGGGGTGGAGCGCGTGGTGATCGAGCCGCCGGCGGTCACAGGCCCACCAGCCGCTTGCGACGGACCAGCGCGATGAAGAACGGCGCGCCGACCAGGGCGAGCACGATGCCCACCTGCAGCTCCCCGGGCCGGACGACGATGCGCCCCACGACGTCGGCGGTCAGCAGCAGGACCACGCCGAGTAGCGCGGAGTACGGGATCAACCAGCGGTGGTCGGGGCCGGTGAGGGCGCGGGCGACGTGCGGGACGACGAGGCCGACGAAGCCGATCGGGCCGCAGGCCGCGGTGGCCGCGCCGGTGAGCAGGGTGATCGAGGCGATGCCGACGACCCGGGCGAGCAGGACGTTCTGGCCCAGGCCGCGGGCGACGTCCTCGCCCAGCCCGAGCAGGTTGAGCGCGGGCGCGTTGACCACCGCGAGCACCAGCCCGACGACGATGAACGGCAGCACCTGCCAGGCGATCGAGGCGTCCCGGCCGGCCAGCGACCCCACCACCCAGAAGCGGAAGCTGTCCAGGGTCTGGCTGTCGCTGACCAGCACGGCGCGCACCAGCGCGTAGAGCAGGGCCGACAGCGCGGCTCCCGCCAGCGCCAGGCTGACCGGGGTGGCCCCGCCCCGGCCGCTGGAGCCGATGGCGAACACCGCGACCGAGCCGGCCAGCGCGCCGCCGAAGGCGAACCAGACGTACCCGGCGGGGGTGGTCACGCCCAGCACGAAGATGGCCAGGACGACGGCGGCCGAGGCGCCGGCAGCGACCCCGAGCAGACCGGGGTCGCCGAGCGGGTTGCGGGTGTGGCCCTGCATGAGGGCACCGGCGACGCCGAGGGACAGTCCGACCAGGATGCCGAGCAGCGTGCGGGGCACCCGGAGCTCGCGGATCACCACGGCCTCGTCGCCGGGGAAGCCGTTGTCGGTGAGGGCCTGCCAGACGGTGCCGAGCCCGATCGCGCGGGTGCCGACGGCGATGCTGAGTCCGCACACCACGACGGTGAGCGCGAGCAGCAGCCAGAGCCCGCCGATGCGGGTGGCCGCGCCGTGCAGCAGGCCGCGGCTGCGCTGGTCGTCGGCGGCGGAGTCACCGGGGGTGCCCTCCGCCGCGGCAGGGACGACAGCGCGCTGGGGCACGGGCGTCTCCTGGGGGCGGGGGCTGGACACACGGCCCCACGGGACCATGATCGGTTAGGCTCACCTTACCGCTGCGGTCGCGCCCCCGGTCAACCCGGGTGTGGCCGCTCTCACGGTCTCAGCGGGAATCGAGCTGGTCAGGCCCGGCGCAGTCCGGCCACGACGAGGGCGGCCAGTTCGGCGTAGGCCGCGGCGTCGTCCAGGCCCGTCTCGGTGGTGATGGTCCCCGCGTGGATCGCCCCCATGACCTGGGCGACGGCCGCGCCCACGAACGAGGCGTGCACCGGCCGGATCGTGCCGGCCGCGACGCCCTCGCTGACCAGCTGCTGCACCCGCCGGGCCGCCGTCCGGGTGTTGCGGGCGTAGACCTCGGCCGCCGGCGGGAACGCGGCCAGGTCGGTGAAGAACGCCGGCCCGGCCGGACGCAGCTGCTCGCTGACCGCCAGCAGGTAGGCCTCGATCCGCTCCCGGTGGTCGACCGGGTCGGCGGCGCGGGACTCCACGGCCTGCGTGGCCCGGGCGAAGAACCGCCGGACGACGGCGACGACCAGCTGCTCCTTGCTCCCGGCGACGGCGTAGAGGGTGCTCTTGGAGCAGTGCAGCCGGCGGGCCAGCTCGTCGAGGGTGAAGGAGGCGAACCCCTCGGCGAGGAACAGGTCGACCAGCTCGTCGAGGAGGGCCTCCCGACGGGCCGGGCCGCGGGTGGCAGCTCTGGCCGTGGTCACGTCGTCCAGGCTATCTTCCGTACTGAACGCCGTCCTGCAGTACCGATGAGAGGTCCCGTCATGCCGGTCCAGCGTCTGGTCCCCACCCAGGAGGCAGCCGACCTCCTCGAGCTCACCCGCGAGCTGGCCCGCGAGGAGCTGGCGCCGAAGGTGGTCGCCGCCGAGGCCGACGAGGTCTTCCCGCGCGAGGCGTTCCGCACCCTGGGCCGCGCCGGCCTGCTGGGCCTGCCCTACGCCGAGGAGTTCGGCGGCGGCGCGCAGCCCTACGAGGTCTACCTGCAGGTGCTGGAGGAGATCAGCGCGGTCTGGGCGGGTGTGGGCGTCGGGGTGAGCGTGCACGGGCTGTCCTGCTTCGGGCTGGTCACCCAGGGCACCGACGAGCAGAAGCAGCGGCTGCTGCCCGACATGCTGGGCGGGGAGCTGCTGGGTGCCTACTGCCTCTCCGAGCCGCACGCCGGCTCCGACCCGGCCGCGATGCGCACCACCGCCGTCCGCGACGGGGACGACTACGTGCTGACCGGGGAGAAGGCCTGGGTCACCCACGGCGGCGAGGCCGACTTCTACAAGGTCATGGCGCGGACGTCGGACCACCGCTCGCGAGGCATCTCCTGCTTCCTGGTCCCGGCCGACAGCGACGGTCTGGTCGCCGACCCGCCGGAGCGGAAGATGGGCCTCACCGCCCAGGCGACGGCGACCATGCGTTTCGAGGGCGTCCGGGTGTCCGCCGACCGCCGGCTCGGCGAGGAGGGCATGGGCCTGCCCATCGCCCTCGCCGGTCTGGACGCCGGGCGGCTGGGCATCGCCGCGGTCGCCGTGGGCCTGGCCCAGGGCGCGCTGGACGACGCGCTGGCCTACGCG
This sequence comes from Geodermatophilaceae bacterium NBWT11, assembly GCA_014218215.1. Classification (NCBI taxonomy): domain Bacteria; kingdom Bacillati; phylum Actinomycetota; class Actinomycetes; order Geodermatophilales; family Geodermatophilaceae; species Geodermatophilaceae bacterium NBWT11. Next base: position 1,728,459 of record CP043652.1, on the reverse strand, counting down.
AAGGAGCGGGAGACCTTCGGCGTCCCGATCATCGAGCACCAGGGCCTGGCGTTCCTGCTGGCCGACATGGCCGCCGCGGTCGAGTCCGCCCGGGCGATGACGCTGCACGCCGCGCGGCTCAAGGACGCCGGTCTGCCCTACTCCCAGCAGGCCTCGATCGCCAAGCTGGTGGCCACCGACAACGCGATGAAGGTGACCACCGACGCCGTCCAGGTGCTCGGCGGTTTCGGCTACACCCGGGACTTCCCGGTCGAGCGCTACATGCGCGAGGCCAAGGTCATGCAGATCTTCGAGGGCACCAACCAGATCCAGCGGCTGGTGATCAGCCGGGCGCTGGCCAAGGGCGGCGCGGTCTCCACGGCGGTCTCCCCGGCCGAGTTCGCCCTGGCCTGAGGGGTGCGGGCGGGCCTACCGTCACCGCCATGTGTCGCAACATCCGGGTCCTGCACAACCTCGCGCCGGCCACGACGCCCGACGAGGTCGACGCCGCCGCGCTGCAGTTCGTCCGCAAGGTGAGTGGGTCGGTCAAGCCCTCCCAGGCCAACCAGGAGGTCTTCGACCGGGCGGTGGCCGAGATCGCGCACGCCACCCGGCACCTGCTGGAGGACCTGCGGACGACGGCGCCCCCACGCGACCGCGAGGTCCTCGCCGCCCGAGCCCGCGAGAAGGCCGCCGCCCGTTACCCCCGCTGACGAGAAAGGCGCTTCGTGCGAGTGCAAGAAGCGCCTTTCTCGTCAGTTCCTCAGTCGTTGAAGACGATGACGCCGCGGATGTTCTTGCCGGCGTGCATGTCCTCGTAGGCCTCGGTGACCTGGTCCAGCGTGTACTCCTTGGTGATCAGCTCGTCGAGCTTCAGCTGACCGGCCTGGTACATGCGCAGCAGCTTCGGGATGTCCGAGTGCGGCGACTGGCCGCCGATGATCGCGCCCTGCAGCCGCTTCTGCATGAGGGTCAGGTCGAACATCGAGATCGGGGCCATGTCGGTCATCGCGCCGAGGCCGGTGGCCACGACGGTGCCGCCCTTGCGGATGGACGCCAGGCCCTGGGCGGGGTGCTCGGGCTTGAGCACGCCCACGGTGATCAGGGTGACGTCGGCGCCCTGGCCCTGGGTGATCGACTGGGCGTAGGCGGTGGCCTGGTCCATGTCCTCGAAGACGTCGGTGGCGCCGAACTCCTGCGCCATCTCGCGCTTGAAGGGGGTCGGGTCGACGGCGATGATGCTGGTCGCGCCGGCGTGCTTGGCGCCCTGGACGGCGTTGATGCCGATGCCGCCGATGCCCATGACGATGACGACGTCACCGGGCTTGACCTGGCCGGCCTCGACCGCGGTGCCCCAGCCGGTCGGGACGCCACAGCCGACGAGCGCGGCGGACTTGAGCGGGATGTCTTTGTCGATCTTGATGACCGAGGCGACGTCGGCGGTCGTGTACTCGGAGAAGGTCGAGATGCCGCACATCTGGCCGACGTTCTCGCCGTCGAGCTTCATCCGGAAGTCCGTCGGGTCGTTGGCCCGGGAGCCGACGAGCAGGTTGGCGCCGGTGTCGCAGAGGTTGAAGTCACCGCGGGTACAGGCCTGGCACTTGCCGCACGACGGGACGAAGGAGAAGACGACGTGGTCGCCCTCCTCGTAGCCGGGGGTGTCCGGGCCGACCTTGGTGATGACGCCGGAACCCTCGTGGCCGCCGCAGAAGGGGTACGTGGCGACCTGGAGGTCACCGGTCTGCAGGTGGTCGTCCGAGTGGCACAGACCCGAGGCGGCCAGCTTGACCTGGACCTCGCCCCTGCGGGGGTCGTCGAGCTCGACGGTGACGGTCTCGTAGTGGCCGGGGGACTCGCGGATGATCGAGGCGCGGGTGGTGGTGGGCATCGTTGCTCAGCTCTCCTGTGGATCGGCGGCACTGGCACCCGGTGTCAGGTGTCGGTGTGACCATAAACGCATGCGTTGACATCGCGGTGACCGCGGTCACTGGGAATCTGCCGTGCGTCCGCGACCGTGTCCAGAGGGGACCGCGCCGACCGTGGCCGGCGCGGCCGCGCCCTCACTCGTAGACGACGATGCCGCGGATGTTCGTGCCGGCGTGCATGTCGCGGTAGCCCTGGGCGACCTCGTCGAGGGTGTACTCCTTCGTGATCAGCTCCTCGAGCTTGAGCTGACCCGCCTGGTACATGCGCAGCAGCCGCGGGATGACGTCGTGCGGGCTGTTGCCGCCGTAGATCGCACCCTGGATGCGCTTCTGCATCATCACCATCTCGAACGGCGAGACCGGGATGCCGACCTCGGCCATCTTGCCCACACCGGTGAGGACGACGGTCCCGCCCTTGCGGATGGCGGCGACGGCCTGGCCGACGTGCTCGCCGGTCGTGACGCCGACGGTCACGATCGCGGAGTCCGCCCCCTGGCCCTCGGTGATCGACTGGGCGAACGTGGTGGCCTCGGCGATGTCGGCGAAGGAGTGGGTGGCCCCGAACTCCTGGGCCTTCTCCCGCTTGAAGGGGACCGGGTCGACGGCGATGACGGTGGTCGCCCCGGCGTGCCGGGCACCCTGGACCGCGTTGATGCCGATGCCGCCGACGCCCATCACGATCACGGTGTGACCGGGCTCGATGCCGGCCATGTTGGTGGCCGAGCCCCACCCGGTGGGCACCCCGCACCCGACCAGGGCGGCCTCCTTGAGCGGGATGTCCTTGGGGATCCTCACGACCGAGTCGACGTGCGCGGTCGTGTACTCGGCGAAGGTGGAGATGCCCGCCATCTGCCCGACGTCCTCGCCGTCCAGGTGCATGCGGAAGCTGCTGACGTCGTCCGCGCGGGAGCCGACCAGGGTGTTGGCGCCGGTGTCGCAGAGGTTGAACTGACCCCGCGAGCAGGCCGCGCACTTCCCGCACGCGGGCAGGAACGAGAAGACGACGTGGTCGCCGACCTCGTAGCCCGGGGTGTGCGGGCCGACGGCGGTGACCACACCGGCCCCCTCGTGCCCGCCGCACATCGGGTAGTGCCCCAGGACCATGTCGCCGGTCTGCAGGTGGTCGTCGGAGTGGCACAGGCCCGAGGCGGTCAGCTTGACCGTGACCTCGTTCTGGCGGGGGTCGTCGAGCTCGAGCTCGACGGTCTCGTACTCACCGGGGGACTGCCGGATGATCGCTGCGCGGGTGCGGATGGGCATCGTCGCTCACCTTCGGTCGGGGACGTGGCACCGAGTGCCAGTACCGAGACCGTAGAGGTCAGTGGTGACCCGTGTCACTCCCCGCTGGGATCGTTCTCAGAGCCCACCGGCCACCCGGACCACCGTGCCCGTGACGTAGCCGGCCTGCGGCCCCAGGAGCCAGACGACGGCCGGGGCGATCTCGTCGGGCTCCCCGGCGCGGCCCATCGGCACCCGGGCGGTCACCCGGTCCAGCCGGCCCGGGTCGCCGGCGCCGGCGTGGATGTCGGTGCGCACCAGCCCCGGCGCGACGCCGTTCACCCGCACGCCCGCCGTGGCCAGCTCCTTCGCCAGCCCGACGACCAGGGCGTCCACGCCGGCCTTGGCCGCCGCGTAGTGCACGTACTCGTGCGCGGAGCCCAGCGTCGCCGCCGCCGAGGAGACCGCCGCGATCGAGCCGCCGGCGCCACCCCGGTCGGTGCTCATCAGCTGGGCTGCCCGCCGGCAGCAGAGCACCACCCCGAGCAGGTTCACGTCCAGCACGGTGCGGACGACGTCCACCGGGGTGTCGGCCAGGTCGCCGAGGTGGGCGGTCAGCCCCGCGTTGGCCACCAGGCCGGTGACCGGGCCGAGGTCGGTGCCGAACAGCCGGTCGACGTCCGCCGGGACCGTGACGTCGGCCTGCACGGCCAACGCCCGGACGCCCACGGATGTCGCGTCGTCGACGACCCGCGCTGCGGCGTCCGCGTCGGCGCGGTAGCCCACGACGACGTCGTGCCCGGCCCGGGCGAGCGCGGCGACCGTGGCCGCCCCGATCCCGCGGGAGCCGCCGGTGACGACGGTGACGGGCCGCTGGGGGGTGTCCACGAGGCCATGCTGCCCGCCCCACCCCCGGCAGGGGATGCCCTGCACCCAGGGTGGAGGTCCGGGCGTGGGTGCAGGGCTTCCCCTGCCGGGCGTGGGGGGAGGATGCGGACGCACGACGGCCCCGGTCCGTGGGGACCGGGGCCGTCGTCTTGCGGGAGCTGCTTACGCGGGCTGCATGGCCCCCAGGACGGCGAGGACGTCGTCCTGCGTGCGGGCGGCCGACAGCTGGGCGACCTGGGCGTCGTCGGTGAAGACCTCCGCGATCCGGCCGAGCAGCTTGAGGTGGTCGTCGCCCGCGCCGGCGATGCCGATCACGAACTCGACCTGCTTGCCGTTCCAGTCGACGCCCTGCGGGAAGCGGACGAAGGAGATCGCCGTCCGCTTGATCGAGGGCTTGGCCTCGTTCGTCCCGTGCGGGATGGCCAGCAGGTTGCCCATGTAGGTCGACACCGAGGTCTCCCGCTCGTGCATGGCCCGCACGTAGGAGGCGTCGACGGCGCCGGCGGCGACCAGCAGCTGACCGGCCTGCTCGATCGCCGCGGACTTGTCGCCCGAGGCGTCCAGCACGATCGACTCACGGGCCAGCAGCCCGCTGTCGACCCCGCCGGCCGAGGTCGCGGCGGCGGCAGTGCCGGCACCGGCGCCGTTCTGCTGCTGGAGCAGCTCGACGATCTCGTCGTAGCGCGGGCTGGCCATGAAGTTCTCGACCGACACGTGGGTGGCCGAGGGGGTCTTCTGCCGGGCGCGGGCGGTGAGGTCCTGGTGGGTGACGACGAGGTCGGCGTCGTCGGTCAGGTTGGAGATGGCCTTGTTCACCACGGTGACGTCGGTGAACCCGGCGCCGTGCACCTTCTTGCGGAGCACCGAGGCGCCCATGGCCGAGGAGCCCATGCCGGCGTCGCAGGCGAACACGATCGAGTGGATCGGGCCCGAGGGGGCGCCGGCACCGGAGCCGCCGAGCATCCCGGAGACCGAGGACTTCTTGCCCTTGTTGGCCTCCATCTGCGCGGTGGCCGCCGACAGGTCGCCGTCCCCGCTCTTGTCGATCTTCAGCAGGAAGGCCGCCACGAGGAACGAGACACCGGCCGCGACGACCACCGAGGCCGTGACGCCCAGCAGGCTGCTCGGCGGGGAGGACGCCCAGACGGCGATGATCGAGCCGGGCGAGGCCGGGGAGCGCAGGCCCGAGCCGAAGGCCAGGTTGGTGGCCACACCGGCCATGCCGCCGAGGATCACAGCGGCGACGAGTTTCGGCTTGGCCAGCACGTACGGGAAGTAGATCTCGTGGATGCCGCCGACGAACTGGATGAGGATCGCGCCGGGGGCCGAGGCCTTGGCGGCACCGCGACCGAAGAGCGCGAAGGCGATCAGCAGGCCCAGGCCAGGGCCGGGGTTGGCCTCGAGCAGGAAGAGGATCGACTGGCCCGTGCTGGCCGCCTCGTTGGTGCCCAGCGGGGTCAGGATGCCCTGGTTGATCGCGTTGTTCAGGAACAGGATCTTCGCCGGCTCGATGAAGATCGAGGTCAGCGGCAGCAGGTTCCGCTCGACCAGGAAGTCCACGACGTTGCCGGCGGCGGTGCTGAAGGCGCTGACGAACGGACCGGCGATGACGAAGCCGATGACGGCGAGGAAACCGCCCCAGATGCCGGCGGAGAAGTTGTTGACCAGCATCTCGAAGCCGGGGCGGATCTTGTGCGACCACAGGGCGTCGAGCTTCCGCATCGACCAGCCGCCCAGCGGGCCCATGATCATCGCGCCCAGGAACATGGGCGTGCCGCTGGCGCCGGCGATGGCACCCATGGTGGCGATGGCACCGACCACCCCGCCGCGGAGGCTGTCGTTGTACATCATCCGGCCGCCGGTGTACCCGATGAGCAGCGGCAGGAGGTACGTGATCATCGGGCTGACGATCCCGGTGCCCTCGTGCATCGGGGTGCCGTCGGCGTTGGCCCACGCGCCGAGCTGGGAGACGAAGCCGTAGCCGCCCTCGTAGCCGAGCGCGTCGCCGATCAGCTTGATCCAGCCGGTCTGGATGAACAGGGCGGTGATGAGGCCCCAGGCGATGAACGCCCCGATGTTGGGCAACACCATGTTCGACAGGAAGGTGCCGAACCGCTGGACGTGCAGCCGGGCCCCCCCGCGGGGTGCTGCCTCTGTGGTGCTGGCCATGTCGTGCCTTCCTCCGTGGAGGTCCTCGGAGGCCGCTGTCGGCGGGGTGTTCCGGGGCCTGCTCAGTGATGGGTGACAGACCCTGTGATGGCAGTCACGGATCTGTGTATGCGTTTGTATCCTGGCGCACAGCGCGCGTCAAGGACCTAGAGTCAGACTCGTTCGGTCCTGAACGGAGACACTCGGGCCCTCTCGGGCGTCATTCCGGCCCGGCGACCGGCCTGGGACCGCAGCTAGGGTGACCACAGACACATCTCGGTGTGGACATGTGTGGTCCAGCTGCCCGTCCCCGCCCCTCATCCAGCCCTGTGGAGGACACCATGAAGGCCCTGCGGTTCTACGCCCCCGAAGACGTCCGCCTCGAGGACGTGCCGGAGCCCGTGTGCGGTCCGGACGAGGTCAAGATCGCGGTGAAGAACTGCTCGACCTGTGGCACCGACGTCAAGATCTTCCACAACGGCCACCAGAACCTGACCCCGCCGCGCACCATCGGTCACGAGATCGCCGGCGAGGTCGTCGAGGTCGGCGCCGACGTCAACAGCACGTACGGCAGCAGCTGGGCCCCCGGTGACCGCGTGCAGGTCATCGCCGCGGTGCCGTGCGGTGAGTGCCACGAGTGCCGCAAGGGCTGGATGGCCGTCTGCCAGAACCAGACCTCGGTCGGCTACCAGTACGACGGTGGCTTCGCCGAGTTCATGATCGTGCCCAAGCAGGTGCTCAAGGTCGACGGGCTCAACCGGATCCCGGACAACGTCGGCTACGACGAGGCCTCGGCCGCCGAGCCCTTCGCCTGTGCCATCAACGCCCAGGAGCTGCTGGACATCGAGGAGGGCGACACCCTCGTCGTCTTCGGTGCCGGCCCCATCGGCTGCATGCACATCCGCATCGCCCGCGGCGTGCACAAGGTGGGCAAGGTCTTCCTCGTCGACGTCAACGCCGAGCGGCTGCAGATGTCGGCCGACGCCGTCCAGCCCGACGAGACGATCAACGGCGCCGAGGTCGACGTCGTCGAGCGGGTCATGGAGCTGACCGGCGGCCGCGGTGCCGACGTCGTCATCACCGCCACCGCCGCGAACATCACGCAGGAGCAGGCCATCGCGATGGCGGCCCGCAACGGCCGGATCTCCTTCTTCGGTGGTCTGCCCAAGACCAACCCGACGATCACCTGCGACTCCAACGTCGTGCACTACCGCCAGCTGCACATCCACGGCGCCAACGGATCCGCCCCCGAGCACAACAAGCGGGCGCTGGAGTACATCTCCACCGGCCAGGTGCCGGTCAAGGACCTGATCACCGCCCGGCTCCCCCTGGAGCGCGCGCTGGAGGCCTTCGACATCGTCAAGGCCGGCTCGGCCATCAAGGTCACCGTCGAGCCGTAGGCCCCCCAGAACGCAGAAGGCGCCCTTCCCGGGATCCCGGGAAGGGCGCCTTCTGCGTTCCTCAGTGGCGGATGCCGGCCTGCTTCATCAGCGGCAGGATGTCGTCGTTGAAGATCTCGAGCTCTTCCTTGTAGTCGATGAGCCCCATGATCATCCCGTCCATGCCGGCCTCGTTGAGCTTCACCAGCTCCTCGGTGACCTGCTCCGGGGTGCCGACGATCGGGTAGCCGCCCCAGCCGGCGATGAAGCGCTCCTGGTACTCCTTCACCACGTGGTCGAAGGACTGCGAGGCACCCGAGCCGGCGATCTTGATGACGTTGCCGGCGGCGCCCCAGTCGCCCTCGTCCACGACGTTCTGGAACGCGGCCTTGGCCTCGGCCTCGGTGTCCCGGCAGACGATCAGCCCGTAGGTCATCGTCTGGATGTCGCGGGAGTACTCGCTCTTGGCCTTCTCCTTGAGGGAGGACGTGTACGTCTTCACGTTCTCCAGGGTGTCCAGGGAGGCGAAGTTGACGTCGACGTTGCGGGCGGAGAACTCGATGCCCGAGGCGGAGTTGCCGGCGTTCACCAGCGCCGGGCGGGGGCCCTGCACGGGCTTGGGGTAGGCCTCGACGTCCCGGCCGTAGAAGAACTCGCCGTCCACGTCGAAGCTGCCGGTCTCCGACCACAGCTTGAACGCGTAGTCGATCCACTCCTGGCCGAAGGCGTAGCGGCGGTCGTGCTCGCGCTGCGAGCCGCCGAACATCTCCATCTCCGGGGTCACCCAGCCCATGACCAGGTTGAGGGCGAACCGGCCACCGGAGATGTGGTCGATCGTGGTGGCCTGCTTGGCCGAGACGATCGGGTGCATCGTGGGCAGGTGGCTCGTCGCGGCGATGGCGATGTGCTCGGTGGCCTCGGCCAGGCCGGCGGCCCAGGTGTAGGTCTCGAAGCAGTTGCCGTTGAAGTTCGTCGAGCCGCCGAAGCCCTTCCAGCGCGCGACCGGGATGAGGGCCTCGAAGCCCATCTGGTCGGCGCGCTGGGCGATCGCCTTGGTGTGCTCCCAGGTGACCTCGTAGCTGCTGGCCGCGTGGCTCATGATCAGCCCGAAGGAGCAGTTGGTGCCGAACAGGCCCAGCTTCATCTTCTGGTCGTTGAACAGCGGGTTGGTCTTCTGCCGGTCGGCCAGCGGGCCGGTCTCGTTGGCCGGGCGCGGGTCGGTGGGGGCCAGGCCCAGGCGGACGTTGGCGGTCTCGGTCGGACGGTCGTCGGTGGTCGTCACGGGAGGCTCCTCGAGGTCGGCGGGCCGGGTCTTCGGTGTGCCCTGGGCCACGTCTCGCCGACGACGCTAGGTCCGCCGGAGGGCCCTCGACAGCCGCGCAGCGCACCCCTCCGGCCGCTCGGCGCAGACCTGCCCACCCCCTGACGAAGGAACCTCCACACCCCCCATCGGCGCTGATGGGGGGTGCAGAGGTTCCTTTGTCAGGGGGTGGGTCAGACTCCGGCGACGGGGAGGTCGACGACGGCGGACAGGTGCGGGCCGAGGTGGCCCATCCGCTCCCGCTTGGTGCGCAGGTACCGCACGTTGTGCGCGGTCTCCACGGTGGGGAGGGCGACCCGGCCGGTGATGGTGAGGCCGTAGCCGTCGAGGCCGCCGTACTTGGCGGGGTTGTTGGTGATCAGACGGATGCGGGTGGCGCCGAGGTCGCCGAGGATCTGGGCGCCGACGCCGTAGGAACGGCTGTCGACGGGCAGGCCCTGGGCGGTGTTGGCGTCCACGGTGTCCAGGCCCTGCTCCTGCAGGGCGTAGGCGCGGATCTTGTGTCCGAGGCCGATGCCGCGGCCCTCGTGGCCGCGCAGGTAGACCACCGCGCCGGCGCCTTCGGCGGCGATCGCGGCCAGCGCCTGTTCCAGCTGCCCGCCACAGTCACAGCGCAGCGAGCCGAGGATGTCCCCGGTGAGGCACTCGGAGTGCACCCGCACCAGGGCGCCCTCGGTCGTCCGGGAGGCTGCGGCGAGGTCGCCCATCACCAGGGCGAGGTGTTCGGTGCCGTCGAGGGTGTTGCGGTAGGCGGTGGCGCGGAAGTCCCCGAACTCCGTCGGCATGGCGGAGGTGCCGACGACCTCGACGAGGCGCTCGGTGGCCCGGCGGTGCCGGACGAGGTCGGCGATCGCCAGCACCGGCAGCCCGTGCTCCTCGGCGAACGCGGTGAGCGAGGCACCGGCGCGCATGGAGCCGTCCTCGTCGACGATCTCCCCGATCACGCCGACGCCGGAGAGCCCGGCCATGGTGGTGAGGTCGACGGCGGCCTCGGTGTGCCCGGCCCGCACCAGCACCCCGCCGGCGCGGGCGATGAGCGGGAACACGTGCCCGGGACGACGCAGCTGCGCGGGCGTGGTGGCCGCCGAGGCCAGCGCCTGGACGGTGGTGGCGCGGTCGGCGGCCGAGACGCCGGTGGAGGTGTCCAGGGCGTCGACGGTGATCGTGAACGCGGTGCCGTGGGCGTCGGTGTTGTCGGTGACCATCAGCGGCAGCTGCAGCTCGGTGGCTCGAGCAGCGGGCATCGGGGCGCAGACGATGCCGGTGGTGTGCCGGACGAGGAACGCCATCTGCTCGACCGTGCACAGCTCGGCGGCGAGGATGAGGTCGCCCTCGTTCTCCCGGTCCTCGTCGTCGACGACGATCACCATGCCGCCGGCGGCGATCGCTGCGACGGCGGTCTGCACGGCCTCGGTGGGTGTCCTGCGGGTCATGCCGTGGCCTCCAGTGCGGCGTGGGTGCCGAACACCCTCGAGTGGTAGGTCAGCGGCGCACCGTCGGCGGTGTCGGCGGCCAGCACGGTGCCCAGTGCCACGACGTGGTCCCCGCCCTCGACCAGGGAGGCCACCTCGCAGGCCAGCCAGCCCGGCGCCCCGGGCAACCGGGGCAGGCCCTGGTCGGGCACCCAGTCGACGCTGGCGAACTTGTCGGTGCCCTTGCGGGCGAAGGACAGTGCCAGCGCCGACTGGGTGGACCCGAGCACGTTGACCCCGAACCGGCCGGTGTCCCGGACCAGGGTCAGCAGGTCCGACCCCCGGTCCAGGGACACCAGCACCATCGGCGGGTCCATCGACAACGAGGCGAAGGCCGAGACCGTCGTCCCGTGCGGGACGCCGTCGGCCGACACCGCGGTCACCACCGACACCGGGGTCGCGACCCCGGACATCACCTCACGGAACTGCTCGGCCAGCACGGCTCAGCCCAGCTGGAAGGGGTCGCGGGTGCCGCCGGTGAGCTCGATGAACACCGACTTGTTCTCGGTGTACTCGTTGATCGCCTCGACGCCGTTCTCCCGGCCGATGCCGGAGTTGCCGAACCCGCCGAAGGGCATGTTCGGGGCCACCACGCGGTAGGCGTTGACCCAGACGGTGCCGGCGCGGAGCTTGGCGGCGACCCGGTGCGCGCGGTGCACGTCCTTGGTCCACACCGCCCCGGCCAGGCCGTAGGGGGTGTCGTTGGCCAGCTTCAGCGCCTCGTCCTCCTCGGTGAAGGTGTAGGCGGCGAGCACCGGCCCGAACACCTCCTCGCGGACGATGGTGTTCTCCGGACCGACGTTGGTGACCACGGTGGGCTTGACGAAGAGCCCGCCGAGCTCGGCCGAGGGCTCCCCGCCGCAGGCGAAGGTCGCGCCCTCGGCAGCGGCGCCCTGCAGGTAGCCCAGCACCTTCTCGTACTGCGGGCGGTTGGCGACCGGGCCCATCTCGGTGTCGGCGTCGTTGGGGTCGCCGAGCTTGATCGCGTTCGCCCGGGCGGCGACCTTCTCGATCAGGGCGTCGTGCACGTCGGCGTGCACGATCAGCCGGGAGCCGGCCATGCAGGTCTGCCCGGTGGCGGCGAACACGCCGGCGACCAGGCCGTTCGCGGCGGCGTCGAGGTCGGCGTCGGCGAACACGATCTGCGGGCTCTTGCCACCCAGCTCCAGGGTGACCCGGTTCAGGTTGGTCACCGCGGCCTTGGCCACGGCGGCCCCGGTGGCGGTGGACCCGGTGAAGGCGACCTTGTCGATGCCGGTGTGCGAGGCCAGCGCCTCGCCGGTGGAGCGGTCCCAGCCGGTGACGACGTTGATGACGCCGGCGGGCAGCCCGGCCTCGGTGAGGATCTCGGCGAAGGCCACGGTGGAGGCCGGTGCGTGCTCCGAGGGCTTGACCACGCAGGTGTTGCCGGCGGCCAGGAGCGGCGCGAGCTTGAAGGTCAGCAGCAGCAGCGGGGAGTTCCACGGGGTGATGCAGCCGACGACGCCGACCGGCTCCCGCGTGGTGTACGCGAAGTAGTTCTGGTTCACCGGGGGCACGGTGCGGCCCTCGATCTTGTCGGCCAGGCCGGAGAAGTACCAGTACCACTGGGGCAGGCCCTTGAGCTGGCCGAGCATCTCGCGCATCAGCTTGCCGGAGTCGTTGACCTCCAGCTGGGCCAGCCGCTCGGCGTTCGCCAGGATCGCGTCGCCGCACTTCCGCAGGATCGCGGCGCGCTGGAAGCCCGACATCTGGCCCCACTCGCCGTCGAAGGCGGCGCGGGCCGAGGCGACGGCCAGGTCGACGTCCTCGGGGGAGCCGTCGGCGAGGGTCGCCCACGGCTGGCCGGTGTAGGGGTTCTGCGACTCGAAGGTCTTCCCCGAGCGGGCGTCGACGGTCTCGCCGCCGATGAACAGGCCGAAGCGCTCGAGGTCGGTGGGGGTTGCGGTCGTCATCGACTGCTCCTTGTCGTCAGGGTGCGGGGTCATCAGGTCAGACCTGGGGTTCCAGTGCCTGGAGTGCGGGGGAGGCGAGGACGGCGGTCGTGAGGTCGACCAGGGCCCGGCCGTGCGAGGCAGCCAGCTCGGCGGCCTCGGCGGTCAGCTCGGTGCCCTCGAAGTGCGGGTGGGTGAGCACCAGCCCCGGGCTGAGCACCTGGCAGCCGTAGAACCCGGCCAGCAGGCTGCGCAGCGAGTCCTGGGCCAGGTAGTGCTCGGGGGCGTTGTTCGTCATCACGATCGCCGCCGTCGTCCGGGCGAGGTGGGCCGTGGTCTCGGTGGCGTACCGGCCGCGCTCGGCGGACTCGAACAGGCTGCGGAGCAGGCTGGAGAACGACGCCCGGTAGGTGGGGCTGCCGAACACGACCGCGTCCGCGGCCTCCATGGCGTCCAGCACGGTGGGGACGTCGGTGTCGGCGAGGCTGAGCCTGCGGGTCTCGGCGCCGGTGCACCCGGCCAGCAGGCCCGCGACGGCGGCGTCGGTCCGGCCGCCCGCCGTCGGGCTGCCCACGATCCCGAGCACCTTCACCGGAACTCCCCCCGCGGGCGGCTGGTGCCACCGGCCCGGAACAGCGAGCTGGGCAGGGCGTGCCCGACCGCGTCCTCGGTGACCGCGGCCGCGGTGAGGACGGCGTCCAGGTCGATGCCGGTCTCCACGCCGGAGTCGGCCAGCCAGTAGACGAGCTCCTCGGTGGCGATGTTGCCGCTGGCGCCGGGGGCGAACGGGCAGCCGCCGAGCCCGCCGACCGAGGCGTCGAGCTGGGTCACCCCGGCGAGGACGGCGGCCAGCGCGTTGGCCTGGCCGGTGCCGCGGGTGTCGTGGAAGTGCGCGCCCAGCGGCAGCCCGGGCGCGGCGTCCCGGACGGCGTCGAGCAGGTCGACGGTGCGCCGGGGCGTGACCGTGCCGATGGTGTCGCCCAGGCACAGCTGGTCGGCGCCCTGGGCCACCGCGGACCGGACGACGTCCAGCACCCGGGACGGATCGGTCCGTCCGTCGAAGGGGCAGTCCCACGCCGTCGCCACGATCACCTCGAGCGACCCGCCGGCGCCGTGCGAGACCTCGGCGATCGCGCCGACCGCCTCGACGGCCTCCGCGGTGGGCCGCCCGGCGTTGGCCCGGGAGTGGCTGTCGGCGGCGCTGACCACGTACTCCAGGTGCGGGATCCCGGCGTCGACCGCGCGCTGGGCGCCGCGCAGGTTGGCCACCAGCGCGGAGAAGTGCACCCCGGGGAAGCGGTGCAGCTGCGCGGCGAGCTCGTCGGCGTCGGCCAGTGCCGGCACGGCCTTGGGCGACACGAACGAGGTGACCTCGATGCGCTGGACCCCGGTGGCCACGAGGGCCTCCAGCATCGCGACCTTGGCCGCCAGCGGGATCGGCGCCTCGATCTGCAGACCGTCGCGCAGCCCCACCTCGCGGACGTCGACGTTCCTGGGCAGCTCCACGTCAGACCACTCCCTGCTCGGCCAGCTCGGTGAGGTCGTCGGCGGTGAGCCCGAGCAGCTCGCCGTAGACCTCGGTGTTGTGGCTGCCCGGCCGCGGCGGGCCGGCCCAGCGGACCGTGCCCGGGGTCTCGGACAGCTGCGGGGTGATGCCGGGGCCGAGCACGTCGGCACCGACGCCCAGGTCGTGGTGGGCGACGAGCATGTCCCGGGCGGCGAACTGCTCGTCGGCCACGACGTCGGCGATGGTGGCGACCGGTCCGACGACGACACCGGCGGTCGAGCAGCGGGCCACCACGTCGTCCGGCGGGAGCTCCCTGGCCCACGCACCGATCAGCGCGTCGAGCTCGTCCTGGTTGCGGGCCCGCGCGGTGTGCGTGGCGTACCGCTCGTCGTCGGCGAGCTCGGGGCGGTCCATCGCCGCGCACAGCCGCCGGAACAGGGTGTCCTGGTTCGCCGCGATGATCACGAAGGTGCCGTCGGCGGTCTCGTAGCTGTTGGACGGCGCGATGGCGTCCAGCCGGGTGCCGCTGGGCTGGCGGACGTGCCCGGCGCGCGAGTAGTCGGCGACCATCGACTCGGTCACCGCGAGGCAGGAGTCGGTGAGGGCGGCGTCGACCACCTGCCCGCGGCCGGTGCGGCCCCGGGCGACCAGCGCGGTGAGGATGCCCTGGCAGGCGAACATGCCGGCCAGCGAGTCGCCCAGCGACAGCGCCATCCGCACCGGCGGCTGGCCGGGGAAGCCGGTCACGTAGCGCATCCCGGCGCGGGCCTCGGCGACGCTGGCGTACCCGGGCTGGGCGGCCATCGGGCCGGTCTGGCCGTAGCCGGAGACCCGGGCGAGCACCAGGCCGGGGTTGGCCGCGCTCAGCCGGTCGTAGCCCAGGCCCCAGCGCTCCAGCGTGCCGGGCCGGAAGCTCTCCACCACCACGTCGGCGTCGGCGGCCAGACCCAGGAAGAGCTCCTGGCCGCGCTCGGAGCGCAGGTCCAGGGTGATGCAGCGCTTGTTGCGGGCGTGCACGGTCCAGAAGAAGCCGCGGCCGTCCTCGTGCACCTGGCCCCAGGTGCGCAGCGGGTCGGGGCGGTCCGGGGCCTCGATCTTGACCACGTCGGCCCCCTGGTCGCCGAGCAGCCGCCCGGCGAAGGGACCGGCGATGAGCGTGCCGATCTCGAGCACGCGGATGCCGTCCAGGGCACCGGTCACGGGGACTGCTCCTCACGTCGTCGTGCGGGGTCGGGTCCGACGGTAGGCAGTCCGGGGGACGCCGACCATCCGCCGTCGGCGGACCTCCATCCGCACAGCGCAGCCTGGCCCCGCGGGTCTGGACCGCACATGTGTTGCGCCCTACCTTTCTCCGCAGACGCCGGGCACCGCAGCCCGGCCGACGACAGGGAGAGTCATGTCCGACCTGGTAGCAGAGCAGTCCCGGATCGCCGACCGGACGCTCACCGCCGTCGAGGAGCTGTTGCGCACCATCGACGACGGCGACCTGCACGTCGCCGACCCCGGCGGTGGCTGGACCGGCGCGACCGTGGTCAGCCACATGACCCTGGCCGGGTTGTTGTGGGTGGCCGACATCGCCCGCCTGCAGGCCGACCCCGAGCTGGACTTCTTCTACCGCGAGGAGATCGGCCACGACACGATCGGCGCGATCCCGCCGACCGCCGCCGAGGCCGCGGACAAGATCGCCTCGCTGCGCCGCACGATGCTCTCGACGATGCCGAACCACACCCCGGAGATCCTCGAGCGGTCGGTGGAGATCACCACGCTGGGCCGGATGACGGTCGCCGAGTGGCTGCCGATCATCGTCGGGCACGTCGTGCACCACCGCGACCAGCTGCACGCCGTCCTCAGGTCCCGGGGCAAGCTGCCCGAGCGCTTCGAGGTGCCCGAGGGCCACACGGGCGAGAACGCCTGATGCGCGCCGTCGTCCTCACCGGGGTCGGCCAGGTCGAGGTCCAGGACCGCCCGGACCCCACCGCCGACCCGCTGCACGTGGTCGTGCACGTCGACGTCGCCTCGCTCTGCGGCACCGACGCCCACCAGTACGAGGGCCGGATCGACTCGCCCTTCCCGCGGGTGCCCGGGCACGACTTCGCCGGGACCGTGGTCTCGGTGGGCGAGGGGGTGGACGAGGGGCTCATCGGCCGCCAGTTCGCCGTCAAGCCCTCGCTGCCGTGCGGGCAGTGCGCCGCGTGCGTCGACGGCCCCTCGCTGGACTGCCCGAACAAGAAGCTCATCGGGCTGTGGAGCGACGGCTGCTTCGCCGAGCTCGTCGCCGTCCCGCGGGTCAACCTGGTGCCGATCCCCGAGGGCGTGCCGATCTGGGGCGCGGCGCTGCTGGAGCCCTTCGCCGTCGCGCTGAACTGCATCGACCGGCTGCAGATCAAGCTGGGCGACTCCGTGCTGGTGCTCGGCCAGGGCCCGATCGGCCTGGCCGTGGCCCGGTTCGCCGCGCTCTCGGGCGCCGGCCGGCTCACCGTGACCGACGTCCGGGACGAGGTCTTCGAGGTCTCCCGGGCGTTCGGGGCCACCGACTGCCTGGACAGCCGCACCGACGGCCTGGTCGAGCGGGTGCTGGAGATGCACGGCGGGCGCGGCGCCGACATCGTCGTGGAGACCTCGGGTGCGCCCGCGGCCTCGGCGTCGGTCATCGACCTGGTGCGCAAGGAGGGCAAGGCCTCCTTCATCGGCTACGCCAACGACCTCCCGGGCATCCCCGTCGTCCCGATGATGCTCAAGACGGCCACCGTCTTCGGCATCGGCGGCAACGGCGGGCGCGGGCAGTACGAGCGGTCGCTGGAGCTCATCCGGGCCGGCCGGGTCGACCTCTCCCCGCTGGTCACCCACCGCTTCTCCCTCGAGGACGCCCCGGAGGCCTTCGAGGTCGCCAGCACCAAGCGCGACGGCGCGATCAAGGTCCTCCTGGAGCCCTGAGGGGGACCGCCCGCACCCAGGCAGGGGAAGCCCTGCACACACCACCGGGGTCCACGGGTGTGTGCGGGGCTTCCCCTGCCGCGGGTCAGCCGGAGATGCGCTTGTACGGGTCCGACGGCGCCGCGCCCGCCGCCACGATCTGGGCCGACCAGGCGTCCAGCTGCTCGGTCAGGGCGGGGACGTCGTCGCCGATCGGGGCGAGCACCCGGTCCATGGCGGCGTCGGTCTGGGCCTCGATGCGGTCGCGTTCGGTCTGGCCCTGCGGGGTGAGCGCGCCGTCGGCGACCCAGCCGCGGGCGACCAGGTCGGCGTCGGCGGCGGCCATGACCTCCGGGGCCCAGCCGCGGGTGCCGGCGTAGGCGGTGGGCTCCCAGCCCACCCAGTACTCGGTCACCAGGTTCATCTGCACCCCGGTCAGCCCGGCGGCGACGTTGGCCGCCTGGTGGGTGTCGCCGCGGTACTCGCGCAGCAGGTTGAGCGCGTGCCACAGCTGGCCCAGCGGGTCCTCGGGCCAGTCCAGCGAGGCCAGGCCGGCGACCAGCGGGCGGCCGGCGACGTCGGCCACGGCCAGGTCGGTGGCCCGGCGGAGCTGGGCGACGGCGGTCTCGACGTCCCCGGTGGGGACGTCGCCGAGCACCTCGTGCAGCGACTCGACGGCCCCGCGCTCCCGGGCGGCGAGCACGTCGGCGCGGGAGGCGATGCCGCGGGCGTCCTCGTAGAGGGAGGTGACCAGCCCGGGCTCGAAGACCCCGAAGGCGGCGACGACGACCGGCGCGGTGGGCTCGCCCATCGGGGCGGTGCGGCCCCACACGTAGCCGGTGAGGAACTCCAGGCCCAGGGCCTCCATCGCGGCGTAGGCGGGCTTGCCCCAGAAGCCGATGGTGGCCAGCGGTTCGGCCGCGTCACGCAGCGAGCGGGCCGCGCCGGTGGGCACCCGGGGGGCGGGTCGCCCGGCGGAGGGCTCGGCCAGGAAGGCGGCCGACAGTTCTGCGTAGTCCACGGTGGGGCTCCTCGAGGGGGTCAGTGCCGGAGGGTGGCGGACGGGAGCTCGCCGAAGCGGTCCCGGTACTGCTGGGCGAAACGGCTCTGGTGGAAGAAGCCCCAGCGCATCGCGACCTCGGTGACCCGCACCGTGGCCGGGTCGCTGCGCACCAGCTCGCTGCGCACCCGGTCCAGCCGGACCCGGCGCAGGTAGCTCATCGGGGACTCCCCGAACTGCTGCTGGAACGCCGCGTGCAGGGTGCGCACGCTCATGCAGCCCACCCGGGCCAGCTGCTGCGGGGTCAGCGGCTCGTCGGCGTGCTCCTCCAGGAAGGCGACGACGGGGGCGAGCCGGCCGTACCGGACGGCCTCGGCGGGGGCGGCCAGCACGTCGGAGAACTGGTGCCGTCCGGCGTGCAGCACCTGGGTCATCACGAACGCCTCGAGCTGCTCGCGGGCCAGCGGCATGTCGGCCAGCCCACCGGGGCGGTCCAGCTCGCGGGCCAGGAACTCCACCGAGTTGAGCAGCGACTGCCCGGCGGCGTGGGTGAGGTCCAGGCCGAAGTCGAAGTCCAGCACCTCGGCGACCGACCGGCCGACCAGGTCGCCGAGGTGGGACTCCAGGCTGCTGCGCGGGATCTTGAGGATCAGCTGCTCGGCGTCGGCGCTCCAGCGCACGGTGTTGCGCTGCAGCGGGTTGAGCACGGCGCCGGAGCGGCGGGCCTCGGTGCGGGCCCGGGCGCCGTCGGAGCGGTCGGCGTCGGTGGACCCCGCCGTCGTGAGGTTGACGTGGTAGCAGTCCTCGGTCGGCGGCATGGTCAGCTCCGCCGCCGCCTGGTAGGTCAGGTAGCCCAGGGTCAGGTGGTGGTCGGCGACGGCGTTGAGCGTCATGTCCACCCGGTCGTGGTCGGCCGTCAGGTCGTGCGCCAGGTACACCCGGGTGACCGCGTCGCGGGCCTCCTCGAGGCTGTGCGTCCCGACGACGGGGAAGCGTGACAACGGCAGCGCGGCACTGCTCTGCACGATCACCTCCGGGCTCGACCCGTGTGGCGCCAGCCACACCTGAGCCGCAATCTAGGCCGGACCGGGTGGTCCGACCAGCCGTTGCGCGCAGCAGGGTGTCCGCCGGGCGTCGAGATGGGTGCGGTGTGCGGCTGTCGGGCTGCCGCGGGCGGATCGACGCCCGGCGCGCGCGGGCGTCATGCTGGTCGGTGTGACCGCCACCCTCGGCAACGCCGCCGGAACGAGCACCCACGACACCGCGTTGCGGGAGATCGAGCAGCGCGTGCTCTGGCTGGCCTCCTCGATCGTCGACCACGCCAACCGGGTGCGCCCCAACCCCGACGGGCTCAAGGTCGGCGGCCACCAGGCCTCCAGCGCCTCGATCGCGACGATCATGACCGCGCTGTGGCTGGAGACGCTGGGCCCGGAGGACCGGGTGTCGGTCAAGCCGCACGCCTCCCCGGTGCTGCACGCGCTGGAGTTCCTGCTCGGCCAGCTGCCGGCCTCGGCGCTGACCACGCTGCGCGAGTTCGGCGGCCTGCAGTCCTACCCCTCGCGGTTGAAGGACCCGGTGCCCGCGGACTACTCCACCGGCTCGGTCGGCATCGGGGCCACCGCGCCGATCTGGGGCGCGATCGCCCGCCGCTACGTCAACACCCAGTTCGGCACCGGCGGTGCGGGCCGGCAGTGGTCGCTGGTCGGGGACGCCGAGCTCGACGAGGGCGCGGTCTGGGAGGCCGTGGTCGACCCGATGGTGGCCGAGCTGGGCGAGGTCGTCTGGGTGGTCGACCTCAACCGCCAGTCGCTGGACCGGGTGGTGCCCACGATGGGCGCCGTCCGGCTGCAGGGCATGTTCGCCGCCGCCGGCTGGCAGGTGCTCACCGTCAAGTACGGCGCCCTGCTGGAGGAGCTCTACACCCGCGAGGGCGGCCCCGAGCTGCGCGACCGGATCGACGAGATGACCAACCCCGAGTACCAGCGGATGCTGCGCCGCACCGCCGCCGAGCTGCGCGAGCACCTGCCCGGGGACGGCGCCGGGGCCGCCGCGGTGGCCGGGCTGATCGCCGGGGTCTCCGACGAGGACCTGGTCGCCGCCGTGCGCAACCTGGGTGGGCACGACCTGCAGGCCCTGCGGACGGCGTTCGCCCAGATCGACGACACCCGCCCCACCGTGGTGCTGGCCTACACGCTCAAGGGCTACGGGCTGGCCACCGAGGGGCACCCGCAGAACCACTCCGCGCTGCTGAACGAGGCCCAGCTGCACGAGCTGGCCGACCGGGTGGGGGTGGACCCGGCGCAGCCGTGGGCGGCCTTCGACCCGCACACCGAGCCCGGCCGGCTGCTGGCCGATGCCGCGCGGCGCCTGCGCAAGCCCGAGCACGAGGGCGCCGGTGCCCCGGCCGTGCCCGCCGACCTGGGCCGGACGCCGTCCGGCACGGCGACCACCCAGGCCGCGCTGGGCCGCACCCTGCTCGACCTCAACCGGGCCGCGCCCGAGGCCGGCGCCCGGGTGGTCACGGTCAGCCCCGACGTCTCCAGCTCCACCAACCTGGGCGGCTGGGTGAACAAGGTCGGCGTCTGGTCGGCCGAGGACCGCCGCGACTGGTTCTCCGACGACCCCGAGACGATCCTGCACTGGCGCGAGCGGCCCAGCGGCCAGCACGTCGAGCTGGGCATCGCCGAGGTCAACCTGGTGTCGCTGATGGGCGAGCTGGGTTCCACGTGGAACCGGTGGGCGCAGCCGCTGCTGCCGATCGGCGTCATGTACGACCCGTTCGTCTCCCGGGCGCTGGAGCCGTGGAGCTTCGGGGTCTACGCCGGCGGCCAGTCGATCCTGGTGGGGACGCCGTCCGGGGTCACGCTGGCGCCCGAGGGCGGGGCGCACCAGTCGATCACCAGCCCCTCGATCGGGCTGGAGCAGCCGGGCGTGGTCACCTACGAGCCGGGCTTCGCCCTGGACACCGAGTGGTGCCTGCTGGCCTCGCTGGGTCGGCTCGGGAAGGCCGACGGGTCCAGCGCCTACCTGCGGTTGTCCACCCGGCCGGTCGACCAGGCGCTGGCCGAGGTGCCGACCGACCCGGCCGCCCGCGAGCGTCGTCGTCGTCAGGTGGTGGGCGGGGCGTACGCACTGCGCCGCGTCGCCGAGCCCGCCGTCACCGTCGTGACCATGGGCGCGATGATCACCGAGGGCCTGGCCGCGGCCGACCGGCTGACCGCGCTGGGCCACCCGGCCGACGTGGTCGTGGTGACCAGCCCGGGGCTGCTCTTCCGCGCGCTGCAGGCCCGCCGCGGGCTGGACGACGTCGGCACCCCGGTGGTGGACGACGCCGTCCTGGGCTCGGTGTTCCCCGCCGACCGGGCCACCCCGATGGTGACCGTGCTCGACGGCCACCCGCACACGCTGGCGTTCCTGGCCGGCGTGCACCGGGTGCCCGCCGCGCACCTGGGCGTCACCCGCTTCGGCCAGTCCGGCGACCTGCAGAGCGTCTACCGGCACCACGGCATCGACACCGACTCCGTCGTCGGCGCCGCCCTCGACCTGCTGTGACCCCAGCGTGGATCAGGTGACCTGATCCACGCCTCGCCGCCCTCACCAACGCTGGTGAGGGCGGCGAGTCGTGGGTGAGGGTGGTCAGGCGTGCCGGAGGCCGTTCTTCTGCATGATCGGCAGCACCTCGGCGCCGAACTCCTTCAGCTCCTTCGCGTAGTCGTGGAAGCCGAAGATCGCCCCGCCCATGCCGGACTCGGACAGCTCGTGGAACTGCTCGGCCACCTGCTCGGGGGTGCCGACGAGGTTCGGGCCGCCCCAGCCGGCGATGAAGCGCTCCTGGAACTGCTTGATCTGCGAGCCGAAGGACTGCGACTGGATGCCGAGCACGTCCATGATGATGTTGGCCCCGGGCCAGTCGCCGGCGTCGATGATCGCCTGCTGGGCCGCCTTGGCCTCCTTCTCGGTCTCCCGGCAGATCACCAGGCAGTACGTCCAGACGTCGATGTCGCGCTCGTAGGTGTCGTTGGCCAGCGCCTTGATGCCCTTGACGTAGGCCGGGGCCTCCTCGGTGGGCAGCGCGATGAGGTTGATGTCGACGTTCTTGGCCGAGAAGTCCTGCCCGGCCGGTGAGGCGCCGGCGTTGAGCAGGGCCGGGCGGGGGTCCTGGATCGGCTTGGGGAAGGCCTTGGCGCCCTTGGAGGTGAAGTACTTCCCGTCGACGTCGAAGGTGCCCTCCTCGTTCCAGAGCCTCATCGCGAAGTCCAGCCACTCCTGGCCGTAGGCGTAGCGCTCGTCGTGCTCGAGCTGCTTCTTGCCGAACAGCTCCATCTCGGGGGTGAACCAGCCCATGACCAGGTTCATCCCGAACCGGCCGCCGGAGATGTGGTCGATGGTGGCGGCCATCTTCGCCGCGACGATCGGGTGCACGGTCGGCACGTGGGTGGTGGTGAAGATGCCGATGTTCTCCGTCGCCTGGGCCAGCCCCGCGGCCCACGTGTAGGTCTCGTAGCAGACCCCGTTGAAGTCGGTGTTGCCCCCGAACCCGGTCCACCGGCCGACCGGCACCATCGCCTCGAGACCCAGCTGGTCGGCGGTGCGGGCGATGTCGAGCTGCTGGTCCCAGGTGACCCGGAAGTCGGTGGGGGCGTCGCTCATGATCACGCCGCCGGAGCAGTTGCTGGAGAAGATGCCCAGCTTGAGCTTCTGGTCGTTGAAGACCGGGTTGTCGGTGGTGGGCTTGTAGTGGCCCAGCAGTCCGTCGGCCTGGTGCATGGGAAGGGTCATCGTCGACCTCCACGTCGGGGGTGGCTGCGTGCCACCCGTCCCCGGCATCGTGGGCACCGGGCACCGGGCCGCACGATCCGCCGGACGACGACCGTCGTCCGCTGGACGAAGTGGGGTCGTCCAGCGGACAGGGATGTGCGCTCAGCGGATGGACGCCGGGGCCGTCGTACCGTGCACTGCTCGTGTGGGTGACCCAGGACACGCGGTGCTGCCGGCCTCCCGGCTGGTGCGCACGTCGGACCTGGCCGAGGCGCAGGCCGCCATCACCGACGTCTACATCCCGCACGACCTGCGCTCCCGGGACGGCCGGCCGCTGGACTTCACGCTGAACTTCCTGCAGTCGCACAAGCTGACCGTCGGTCACCTGAACTACGGCGCGGACGCCGAACTGCTCGTCCCGGCGATGCTCGACTGCTACCACCTGAACCTCACCCTGGGCGGCGCCACCCAGGTCAGCCAGGGTGGCCGGACGGCGGCGACGTCGGGCGGCCGGCGTGGGGTGCTCTTCGGGCCGCTGTCTCCGTTCACGGTGCGCTGGTCGCCCGAGGCCGTGCAGTACGCGATCAAGCTGCCCCGCCGGCAGCTGGAGGACCACCTCGCCGGGCTGCTCGGGCGACCGGTGGGCGGGCCGATCGACTTCCACCTGACCGTGGACCTGACCCGTGCGGCCGGACGCAACCTGGTGTCCGCGGTGCACTTCCTGCGCGGCGAGCTCGCCCGGCCCGGTGGCCTGGCCACCTCACCGCTGGCCCGGGACCAGCTCGAGGCGTTCGTGATGACCCAGGTGCTGCTCGCCGTCCCGCACGAGCACTCCGCGCAGCTGGCCACCCCTACGGCGCCGGCGCAGCGCACCCGGGTCGGCGCGGTGGTGGAGCTCATCGACGCCCACCCCGACCAGCCGCTCACGCTCGTCGACATGACCCGGGTGGCCGGGGTCGGGGCGCGGGCGCTGCAGGCCGGGTTCCGGGAGACCGTGGGCATGGCGCCGCTGGCCTACCTGCGCAAGGTGCGGCTGGACCGGGTGCGCGCCGAGCTGACCGAGACCGCGGGCGACCGGTCGGTCACCGACGTGGCGCTGCGCTGGGGGTTCGCCCACCTGGGCCGCTTCGCCGGGCAGTACCGGGCCCAGTTCGGGGAGTCGCCGTCCGAGACGGTGCGGACGGCGCTGCGCACGCACCGCTGAGCATCAGGCCAGTTCGGACGCCGGGAGCCGGCCGGCGAGGTGGTCGGCGTACTGGTCGGCGACGTTCTGGGCGAACTCGGCGAAGGTCTCCTCGACCACCCAGCCCACGTGCGGGGCCAGGACGACGTTGGGCAGCGTGCGCAGCGGCGAGTCCGCGGGCAGCGGCTCGACGGCGAACACGTCGAGCCCGGCCGCCCGCAGCGGGCCGTCGCGGAGCACCTCGGCCAGCGCCACCTCGTCCACGATCGCCCCGCGGGCGGTGTTGACCAGCACCGAGCCCGGCTTCATCTCCCGCAGCCGGTCGCGGTCCAGCAGCCCGCGGGACTCATCGGTCAGCCGCAGGTTGACGCTCAGCACGTCGGTGGTGGCCAGCAGCTCGTCCAGGTCCAGCCGGGGGACGTCGTCGGTGGCGGGTGCACCGCCCGGCCGGGCCCAGGCGACCACGTCCATGCCGAACGCCCGGCCGAGCTCGGCGACGGCGCGGCCCTGCCGGCCCATGCCGAGCACCCCGAGCCGTCGGCCGGCCAGCGTGCCGCCCAGCAGCGGTGGCCAGGCACCGGCGTCGAAGGCCCGGGTGGCCTCCGGGAACCGGCGCAGCGCGGCGATGGCCAGCCCGAACGTCAGTTCGCGCATCGCCGCCTCGGGCGCGGCGCTGGTGCGCCAGAGGGTCACCGGGATGCCGCGGCGGGCGGTCTCGGCGAGGTCGACGTGGTAGGCGTGGCCACCGGTCTGCAGCACGATCCCCAGGTCCGGGAAGCGGGCCAGGGTGCCGGCGTCCAGCCGGGTGCGCTCCCGGATCGTGACGATCGCGGTGACGCCCACGAGCTCGGCGTCGGGCACGTCGGCCAGGGGGACGTCGAGGAACCGGGTGTCGGCGAGCTCGGTCAGCCGCCGCCCGCCCGGGGAGTCGCGCAGCAGGCCCTCGCGGTCGTCGAGCACGAGCAGGCGTGGGGTCACCGCGTCAGCCAACCGGCCGCCGTCCCGGTCCGCCATCCGCTCAGCGCACCCCGCTCCCCCCTCAGCGACCCCGGTTGCGCGGGTGCTGGCGGGCGGTGCGCTCGTTGCCCCGGCGGTAGTTGCCCGTCGCCCGGGCCATGAGCTGCTGGGCGTCCGCACCGGCGGCCAGCTCGGCGAGGAACCGCTGTGCCGCGGCACCCCGCAGCGTGGTGGCGACCCGCCCGTGGTGGGTGATCTCCACCTCGCCACCGGCCAGCGCGCGGTGCCCGAAGCCCGTCGGGGAGCCGGCCACGGGGTCCCTCAGACCAGGAAGCGGTAGGCCGTCGTCCCGGGTGCCAGGTGCTCGATCTTGAGCGGGCCGGCCTCGATCCGGGCCAGCAGCGGGGCCAGGCCGTCGACGCTGCCCAGCTCGATGCCGGTCAGCGCGGCGCCGGTCTCCCGGTTGTCCCGCTTGACGTACTCGAACAGCACGATGTCGTCGTCGGGCCCGAGCACCTCGTCGAGGAAGCGGCGCAGCGCGCCGGGCTCCTGCGGGAACTCGACCAGGAAGTAGTGCTTGAGCCCGCGGTGCACCAGGGAGCGCTCGACCACCTCGGCGTACCGGCTGACGTCGTTGTTGCCCCCGCTCAGCACGCAGAGCACCGTCTGCCCCGGCTCGACGACGACGGCGCCCCCGGTCAGCGCGGCGCTGGCCAGCGCACCGGCGGGCTCGGCGATCACCCCGTCGACCTGGTACAGCTCCAGCATCTCGGTGCAGATCTGGCCCTCGGGCACGGTGACCAGCTCGGCGCCGGAGTCGCGCACCAGCGGGTAGGTGACGTTGCCGGCCCGGCGCACCGCGGCGCCGTCGACGAACGTCTCGATCTGCTCCAGCGTCACCGGTTCCCCGGCCGCGAGCGCCGCGGCCATGTTCGCCGCGCCGACCGGCTCGACACCGACCACCCGGGTGCCCGGGGCGTGCTCGGCCAGCCAGGTGGCGCAGCCGGCGAGCAGGCCGCCGCCGCCCACCGGCAGGACGACGACGTCGGGCACCACGGGCAGCTGGGCCAGGAACTCCACGGCCACGGTGGCCTGGCCGGCGACGGTGGACAGCGCGTCGAAGGCCGGCACCAGGGTCGCCCCGGTGGTGGCGGCGTGCTCGGCCGCGGCCCGGGCGGCGTCGTCGTAGGTGTCGCCCTCGACGACCAGGGTCACGGCGTCCCCACCGAGCGCGGCGATCCGCTGGCGCTTCTGCTTCGGCGTCGTCCCGGGCACGAAGACGTGGCCCTGCACGCCGAGGGTCTTGCAGGCGTAGGCGAAGCCCTGGCCGTGGTTGCCGGCGCTGGCGGTGACGGCGGTGCCGCCACGGCCGAGCTGGGCGATCGTGTTGTAGGCCCCGCGCACCTTGTACGAGCGGCCGACCTGCAGGTCCTCCCGCTTGAACCAGACGTCGGCGCCGGTGAGGGCCGAGAGCCGGGCGTTGCGCTGCACGGGGGTCGGCGTCGCGACGCCGGCCAGCCGCCCGACGGCAGCCTCGACCTCGGCGGAGAAGGAGGAGGTCACGGCGGACATCCTCCCCCGTGCCCCCGGGGGTGCCGTCCCCGGTGGCCCACCTGCGACGTGGATCACAGACGCTTACGCTCCGCGTGCAGATCGACAGACGCAGGGGGTGACGTGACCGAGACCGGCCGCTGGGCGCGCAGATCGGCCCGTACGAGAAGCGACATCGTCACCGCCGCGCAGACCCTCTTCGCCGAGCGGGGGTTCGCCCACACCCCGGTGGCGCTCGTGGCCGAGACCGCGGACGTCGCCGTGGCCACCGTGTTCAACCACTTCCCGCAGAAGCAGGCCTTGTTCTTCGCCGACCGGTGCCCGTGGGAGCTGCTGGCCGTCCGCGACCTCCCGGCCCTGGGCCCGGACGTGCCGGTCGGGGCCGTGCTGGGCCTGCTGACCGCTGCCGTGGAGCGGCACCTCGGTGCGATGGCCGACCCCGCGAACCGGCGCGTGCTGGAGGACCTGCTGAACCAGCCGGTGCTGCGGCACTGGGAGCGGGACGGGCAGGCCCGCACCGAGGCCGAGCTGGCCCGTGCGCTCGCCGGTTGCGACCACCCCGGCGTGCGCACCGACCCCGAACGGGTCGCCGCGCACCTGGTCACCGAGATGCGGTTGGCGATGGACGCCGGTCGCCTCGCCTCCTGGGCCGGCACCCCGGTCGCCGGGCCGCCGGTGGCCGAGCGCTGCAGCCAGGTGCTGGCCTCCTGCGGCTGAGGGTCAGGCGGCCCAGGCGGGGGTGGGGCCGGTGCCCAGCCGCCAGCGGGCGGCCTCCTCCGACGGGCTGTGCGAGCCCAGGGCGAGGCTGAGGCCGCGGAGCTGGGCGCGGGTGACGGCGAGCTGCCCGCGCTCGCGCAGCCCGCGCACCGCCCGCCCGGGCACACCGGCCAGCGGGGCGATGGTGGGGGAGACCAGCAGCGCGGCGCCGCCGGAGAACCCGGAGTAGACGACGCGCTCGGCGGCCCCCAGCCCGGGCGGGGCGGAGAGGAAGGCCAGCAGGTCCGCGGGCACCGGCTCCAGGGTCGGGGCGTAGGCGGCGAGCGCCTCGGCCAGCTCGGCCTCGGTGTGCGGCAGGTCGGTGGCGCCCAGCCGCTCGGCGGTGACGGCCCACTCCCCGACGTAGGTGTCGGCCCAGCGCGGGCCGAACCGGCTCATGTCCCGGCCCACCGCGGTCTGCGCGGCCAGGAACGCGTCGGTGAAGGCCAGGTGCACCCAGCGCAGCAGGTCGGGGTCGCCCGCGGAGTAGGCCCGGCCGTCCTCGATGACGCCCTTCACCCGACGGTGCATGCCGCGCACCCGGGCCGACTCGCGCTCGGCGAGCTGGGCCGAGCCGAAGGTGCTGACCACCAGCCAGCGGGCCGTGCCGGCCAGCCGCTTCCAGGGGTCCTCGCGGTAGGCCGAGTGCCGCTGCACGCCGGCCAGAGCCAGCGGATGCGCGCCCTGCCCGAGCAGGGCCGCCACCCCGCCGACCAGCGTGGACAGGTCGCCGTGCACCCGCCACACCACGCCGTCGGGGTCGAACCAGCCGTCACCCTCGCCGACCGTGCCGATCTCGCGCACCCAGTCCGGCGCGCCGGTGGGGTCGCCGGAGACCCGACCGCGGAAGGAGGCCCGGGCGGAGTCGGCGAGGTCGCTGAGCAGGAACACGCCTCCATCGTGCGGGTTCCGCGCCCGGTCCCGCCGAGTGACGGCTGACGGTGCTCCGCGGCTGGCCCGGACGACGCTGAGCTGTCAGTCGACGACGAGCAGGACGGCGGCGGCGAGTGCGGCCGCCGTCCGCAGGTGGTTCCAGCGGGTCCACGTGCGCCGGTAGCGCGGCCAGGTGGCGGCGTCGCGCTCCAGGGCGTCGTTCAGCGGCACGTTCGCCGCGACCGTCACGCCCACGGTGCCGACCAGGTAGACCGCGGCACCGGCCACCTGCAGCGCCGACGGCCCGGTCACCAGGACGGCGACGCAGGCGGCCGCCGTCCCGAACAGCGCGACCATCAACGGCGGCCGGACGGCGGTCACGTTCACCGCCCGCATCGCCGCCGAGCCCGCGTCGTCGGTCAGTCGGCGCAGCGCGGCCATCACGAACCCGCTGAACGCGAAGAACACCCCGCCCACCAGCGCGCAGGCCACCGCCGTCAGCTCAGCCAGCACGCACCCACCGTAGGGGTCAGATGTCGCGCCAGGGGCCGGTGGTGGCCTCGTTCTCCGGCACCGGCGCGAACACGTTCCCGTCGCTGGCGGGCACGGAGTCCCGGCTCATCCCGAACACCTTGAGCAACGGACCGACCAGGGCGTCGAACACCGGCGGCACCAGCCGGTAGCCGGCGATGATCAGCGGGTTGGCGATGCCGGACTGCTTGAGCCGCCGCGGGTTCTCGACCACGGCGAGGATCGCCTGGCCCACCCGGCGGGGGCTGTAGACCGGGGGCGGCGGGTGTCCGGTGTTCCCGAGCACGGTCGCGGCCTGGTAGTAGATCGGGGTGTTGACCCCGCCCGGGGAGACAGCGCTGACGTGGATCGCCGGCACGTCGCGGGTCTCCTGCTGCAGGGTGCGCACCAGCCCGAGCTGGCCCCACTTGGCGGTGGCGTAGGCGCCCATCGTGGGCGCGGTGATCGAGGCCAGCAGCGAGCTGACGACGACGAGGTCGCCGCGGCCCTGGCGGCGGAACTGGGCCAGCACCGGGCGGGCGACGTTCGCCGTCCCGTGGATCGCGGTGTCCACGACCTGCTCGAACACCTCGGCGCGCAGGTCCTCCACGTCGCCGTAGGCCATCACGGTCGCGGCGTGCACGACCAGGTCCAGGGAGCCGAACCGCTCGACCGACCGACGGACGACGTCCCCCAGCCCGGCCCGGTCGTTGACGTCGCAGGCCTCGACGACGACGTCGGTGGCCCCGGCGGCACGACAGTCGGCCGCGGCCTGCTCGAGGGTGGTGGCGCTGCGGGCCAGGAGCACCAGGCGGGCGCCCTGCTCGGCGAGGAGCAGCGCGGTGGCCCGGCCGATCCCGCTGGAGGCGCCGGTCACCAGGGCAGTGCGATTCGGAGTCACTCCCGTCCGCTACCCGGCCCGCTACCGTGCCCACACCCGTTCACCGTCCCCGGGAGTGTCCGTGTTCCAGAAGGTCCTGGTCGCCAACCGCGGGGAGATCGCCGTCCGGGCGTTCCGCGCCGCCTACGAGCTCGGCGCCGGCACGGTCGCGGTGTTCCCGCACGAGGACCGGAACTCGGTGCACCGGCTCAAGGCCGACGAGTCCTACGAGATCGGCGAGCCCGGGCACCCGGTGCGCGCCTACCTCGACGTGGCCGGGGTGGTCGCAGCCGCCAAGCGCGCCGGGGCGGACGCCGTGTACCCCGGGTACGGCTTCCTGTCGGAGAACCCCGACCTGGCCGCGGCCTGCGCCGATGCCGGGATCACCTTCGTCGGGCCGAGCGCCGCGGTGCTGGAGCTGACCGGCAACAAGGCCCGGGCGATCGCCGCGGCGAAGGCCGCCGGGCTGCCGGTGCTGGGTTCCACCGAACCGACGGACGACGTCGACGCGCTGCGCGAGCAGGCCGCCGACATGGCCTACCCGCTGTTCGTGAAGGCGGTCGCCGGGGGCGGCGGGCGCGGGATGCGCAAGGTCGACGAGCAGGGCGCGCTGCGCAGCTCGATCGAGGCCGCGATGCGCGAGGCGGAGTCGGCGTTCGGCGACGCCACGGTGTTCATCGAGCAGGCGGTGGTGAACCCGCGGCACATCGAGGTGCAGATCCTCGCCGACACCCAGGGCAACGTGATCCACCTGTTCGAGCGCGACTGCTCGGTGCAGCGCCGGCACCAGAAGGTCATCGAGCTGGCCCCCGCGCCGAACCTGCCGGCCGAGCTGCGCGAGCGGATGTGCGCCGATGCCGTCGCGTTCGCCAAGGCCATCGACTACACCTGCGCCGGCACGGTCGAGTTCCTGCTCGACGAGAGCGGCAAGCACGTGTTCATCGAGATGAACCCGCGCATCCAGGTCGAGCACACGGTCACCGAGGAGGTGACCGACGTCGACCTGGTGCAGTCCCAGCTGCGGATCGCCTCCGGGGAGTCGCTGGCCGACCTCGGGCTCAGCCAGGACACCGTCGTGCTGCGCGGGGCCGCGCTGCAGTGCCGGATCACCACCGAGGACCCGGCCAACGGGTTCCGCCCCGACACCGGGCGGATCACCGCCTACCGCTCGCCCGGGGGCGCCGGGGTGCGACTGGACGGCGGCTCGTCGCTGGGTGCCGAGGTCGGCGCGCACTTCGACTCGATGCTGGTCAAGCTCACCTGCCGCGGCCGGGACTTCGACCTCGCCGTCGCCCGGGCCCGCCGTGCGGTCGCCGAGTTCCGCATCCGCGGCGTCTCCACCAACATCCCGTTCCTGCAGGCCGTGCTCGACGACCCCGACTTCCGGGCCGGCCGGGTGACGACGTCGTTCATCGAGGAGCGGCCCGAGCTGCTCACCGCCCGGCAGTCCGCCGACCGCGGCACCCGGCTGCTGGCCTACCTCGCCGACGTCACGGTCAACGAGCCGCACGGCGAGCGCCCGCACCTGGTCGACCCCACCGAGAAGCTCCCGCAGGTCGAGCTGGTGGGCACCCCGCCCGAGGGCTCCCGGCAGCGGCTGCTCGCCGTCGGCCCGGAGCAGTTCGCCGCCGACCTGCGCGCGCAGACCGCGCTGGCGGTCACCGACACCACCTTCCGCGACGCGCACCAGTCGCTGCTGGCCACCCGGGTGCGCACCAAGGACCTGCTGGCCGTCGCCCCGCACGTCGCCCGGACGACGCCGCAGCTGCTCAGCCTGGAGGCCTGGGGCGGGGCGACCTACGACGTCGCGCTGCGCTTCCTGCACGAGGACCCGTGGGAGCGGCTGGCCGCGCTGCGCGAGGCGGTGCCGAACATCGCGCTGCAGATGCTGCTGCGCGGGCGCAACACCGTGGGCTACACGCCCTACCCGACCCAGGTGACCGAGACGTTCGTGCACGAGGCCGCGCGCACCGGCATCGACGTGTTCCGGGTGTTCGACGCGCTCAACGACGTGTCCCAGATGCACCCGGCGATCCAGGCCGTCCGCGACACCGGGACGGCGCTGGCCGAGGTGGCGCTCTGCTACACCGGCGACCTGTCCGACCCGGCCGAGCAGCTGTACACGCTGGACTACTACCTGCGGCTGGCCGAGGAGATCGTCGGGGCCGGTGCCCACGTGCTGGCGATCAAGGACATGGCCGGCCTGCTCCGCCCGCCGGCCGCCGCCACGCTGGTCACGGCCCTGCGCGAGCGGTTCGACCTGCCGGTGCACCTGCACACCCACGACACCGCGGGCGGCCAGCTCGCCACGCTGATGGCGGCCTGGCAGGCCGGCGTGGACGCCGTCGACGGTGCCGTCGCGTCGATGGCCGGCACCACGTCGCAGCCCCCGCTCAGCGCGATCGTGGCCGCGACCGACCACACCCCGTACGCGACGGGCCTGGACCTGGCCGCGGTCAACGACCTGGAGCCGTACTGGGAGGCCGTCCGGCGGGTCTACGCGCCGTTCGAGTCGGGCCTGCCCTCGCCCACGGGACGGGTCTACACGCACGAGATCCCCGGCGGGCAGCTGTCCAACCTGCGGCAGCAGGCGATCGCGCTGGGCCTGGGCCAGCGGTTCGAGGAGGTCGAGGACGCCTACGCCGCGGCCGACCGGCTGCTCGGCCACCTGGTGAAGGTCACCCCGTCGTCCAAGGTGGTCGGTGACCTGGCCCTGCAGCTCGTGGGTGCCGGGGTCGACGTCACCGCGTTCGCCGAGGACCCCGGGAAGTTCGACGTCCCGGACTCGGTGGTCGGGTTCCTGCGCGGCGAGCTGGGCGACCCGCCCGGCGGCTGGCCCGAGCCGTTCCGCTCCAAGGCCCTGGAGGGACGGCGGGCGGCGGCCCCGGCGGCCGAGCTGTCCGACGACGACCTCGACGGCCTGCGCGACACCCCCCGGCCGACGCTGAACCGGCTGCTGTTCCCCGGCCCGACGGCGGAGTTCGACACCCACCGGGAGACCTACGGCGACACCTCGGTGCTGCCCAGCAAGGAGTTCCTCTACGGGCTGCGGCGCGGCGTCGAGCACGCCGTCGACCTGGAGCCCGGGGTGCGGCTGCTGATCGGCATCGAGGCGGTCAGCGACGCCGACGAGCGCGGCATGCGCACCGTGATGTGCACGCTGAACGGCCAGCTGCGCCCGGTGAGCGTGCGCGACCGGTCGGTGGACTCGGCGGTGAAGGCCGCGGAGAAGGCCGACCGCGCGAAGCCCGGGGAGATCGCGGCGCCGTTCGCCGGCGTGGTCACCCTGCAGGTGGCCGAGGGCGACGAGGTGGCTGCCGGGGACACCGTGGCCACGATCGAGGCGATGAAGATGGAGGCGGGCATCACCGCCCCGCAGGCGGGCACCGTCGCGCGCCTGGCGATCAGCACGGTGCAGCAGGTGGAGGGTGGTGACCTGCTGGTGGTGCTGGGCTGACCCGTCCGGGTGATCACGCCGGTCAGCTGGGGACGATCCTGTTCCGCATGTCGCACGCTGGTCCCGCCCCACCGGTGGGAGCCCTCAGCTCGGAGGTCAGCACGTGACAGCAGCAGTCCCCGTCGACCACCTCGGCACGGTGTTCGGTCGGCTCCAGCGCGCCGCGGTGCCCGGCGCGGACGACCTCGCCGTCCGCGTCGTCACCCGCTTCCTCTCCCGGACCGAGCCCGCGTGGCTCCGCGCCCGCCCCGACCAGCAGCGCCTCGACGTCCTCACCGTCTGCGGCGTGCTCGGCAGCCGCCGCGCCTGACTCAGCTCGCGAAGCGGGCCTCGTCGGCGCGGAGCTCGGGCAGGCCGATGGTCTGCAGGAACCCGTCGAAGTCGCCCATCGGGGCGCCCGCGGTCGAGGACGTCTGCTTCAGCGTCGACAGCGCGGCCTGCATGGCGTGCGTGGCGGCCAGCAGCGTGCTGATGGGGAAGAGCACCAGGGAGAAGCCCAGCTCGGCGACGGTGTCCATGGTCAGGCCCTCGGTGGCCCCGCCCTCGACCCAGTTGAAGAGCAGGTGGTGGCCCTTCAGCTCGGTGGCGACCAGCTCGACGTCCTCGGCCGTCCGCGGCGCCTCGACGAAGAGCACGTCGGCACCGGCGTCGGCGAACCGCAGCGCCCGGTCGATCGCGGCCCGGGTGCCCTCGACCTGGGCGACGTCGGTGCGGGCGATGACCACCAGGTCGGGGTCGGTGCGGGCGGCGACCGCGGCCCGGACCTTCGACACGGCCTCCTCGACGTCCACGACGGCCTTGCCGGTCATGTGCCCGCAGCGCTTGGGCGAGACCTGGTCCTCCAGCTGCAGCCCGGCGACGCCGGCCTGCTCGTACTCCCGCACGGTGCGGACGACGTTGAGCGCGTTGCCGTACCCGGTGTCGGCGTCGGCGATGAGCGGGACGTCGACGGCCTGGGCCATCCGCCGGGCGTTGTCGGTCATCTCCGCACCGCCGAGCAGGCCGACGTCCGGCCGCCCGAGCAGCGAGGCCGACGTCCCGAAGCCGGTCATGTAGACCACGTCGAAACCGGCCTGCTGGACCAGTCGGGCGCTCAACGCGTCGTAGGCGCCGGGCGCGATCAGCGGGCCGGGAGCGGCCAGCAGCTCACGCAGCCGGGCGCGTGGGTTCGGGCGGGGGGCGACGAACGAGGTCACGAGGGGTCCTTCCGAGGAGTGGGCCGACGGGGCTCCCGCACGGGGGGACGGGAGCCCCGCCGGCGGCTCAGCCGAGCAGGGGCTTGACCTTCTCGCCGAAGGTCTTCACGCCCTGCTCGAAGTCGTCGAAGGTGAACATCATCCCCTTGACGCCCTGCATCTTGGCGACCTCGTCGATCTGCCGGGCGACGGTCTCGGGGGAGCCGACCAGGGTGGCCATGTTGAAGTTGACCGCGCCCTCGGGGAGGTTGATCGTGCGCGCCGTCCCGCCCTCGTCGGCGGTGGTGTCCTTGGCGCCCTCGTCGCTCATGTAACCGAGCGCGGCCAGGTCAGCGCCGTCGTGGTAGCTCTTCCACTTGGCCTGCGCCTCCTCGTCGGTGTCGGCGATGATCGCCATGAACAGCGGCAGGGACCCGACGTCCCGGCCGGTCTTCGCAGCGGCCGCGGCCAGCTTCTCGGTGGGCTCGCGGTAGGTCTCAGGGGTGTTCACGCCCGGGGAGAGGATGAAGTTGTAGTCGCCGTACTCGGCGCAGAACTGCATGCCGCGCTCGCTCTGCCCGGCGCAGACGACGTCGATGTGGCTGCTGGGCTGGGGCGACAGCTTGCAGTCGGTCATCTGGAAGTACTGGCCGTCCAGGTCGCAGGTGCCGGTCTCCCAGAGGTCCTGCATGACCTTCACGTACTCGGTGGAGTAGTCGTAGCGGTAGCCGAAGTAGTCGTCGCCGGGCCACAGGCCCATCTGCGCGTACTCACCCGACGCCCAGCCCGACACGATGTTGACCCCGAACCGGCCGGGGGCGATCGAGTCGATGGTGGTGGCCATCCGGGCGACCAGTGCCGGCGGCAGGGTGAGGACGGCCGTCGATGCGTAGAGCTTGATCGTCGACGTGACCGCGGCGAGGCCGGCCATGAGGGTGAAGGACTCCAGGTTGTGGTCCCAGAACTCGGTCTTCCCCCCGAACCCGCGCAGCTTGATCATCGACAGCGCGAAGGCGAAGTCCTGCGCCTCGGCCTCCTGCACGATCCGCTTGTTCAGCTCGAAGGAGGGCTTGTACTGCGGGGCGTTCTCGCTGATGAGCCAGCCGTTGTTGCCGATCGGGATGAAGACGCCGAAGTCCATGCCTGCTCCTGGGGCTAGAAGGTGGGGTGGGCCGGCGTCGCTGCCGGGGTCTGGGGGTCAGCCGGCGGCGCAGGCCTCGGCGAACGTGCGGGCGGGGGTGTCGTCCCCGAGGGCGAGGACGGCGGCCAGCACCCGTTCGGTGGTCGCCTCGTCGGCGACCGGGGCCATCGACTCGCGGTACTTGAGGACGACGTCGGCGTTGGTGAGCGGTCGGTCGGCGTGCCCGCGGTTGACCTGCTCGCGGTGGGTGAGCACCCGGCCGTCGGTGGTGGTCACCTCGACCCAGCCGGAGTAGGCGGTGGGGAAGGCGCTGTCGGGGTCGGGGACGACGTCGACCAGCCGGGTCAGCGCCAGCACCTCGGGGTCGCGCAGCGCCGACTCCTCGAGCTCGGCCAGGGTGAACCGACCACGGGCCAGCGTGGTCGCCACGATGTAGGGCAGCGAGAACTTGGCGTCGTACTCGTCGCGCGGGGCCCACTTGGCGGCCGCCGGCTCGCAGACGACCTTGCCGGGCACCGGGTGGATGGCGCAGCGGATGCCGGCCACGTCGGCGGCGGTGAGCCCGTGCTGCTCGCGCAGGGAGAGCGCGGCGTCGGCGAAGGCGTGCGCGAAATGGCAGACCGGGTAGGGCTTGACCGCCGTCTCCGCGGTCTCCCACCGGGTGCCCAGGCTCTCGGCGACGAGCTCGGGGTGGGTGTCCCGGCCGGCGAGGTGGGTGGCGAACAGCCCGAACCGGCCCTCGTAGACCGCGGCGGGCCCGGTCCAGCCGGCCTTGGCGAAGGCGGCCGCGGTCAGCCCGCTCTGCGCGGCCCAGCCGGGGTGCAGCCGCTTGGTCCAGGCGCCGTCCTCGAGGAACTCCAGCAACCCGGCGGCCATCGAGCCGACCACGCCCTGCGCGGCGACGAGTTGGTCGGCATCGAGCCCGGCGACCTTGCCAGCAGCCACCGCGGCGCCGAACGCGCCGGCCAGCGCGGTGGGGTGGAAGCCCAGGTCGTGGAACGCCCCGGCCCCGGCCAGGCCCACCCGGGCGGCGACCTCGACACCGAGCACGTAGGCCAGCAGCAGGTCGCGGGTGGTGGCGTCGGCGGCGACGGCGGCACTCAGGGCGGCGGGCAGGGCGGACGCCGAGACGTGGGTGACCGCGCCGATGTGGGTGTCGTCGAAGTCCAGGCCGTGCACCAGGACGCCGTTGAGGACGGCGGCGTCCCGCGGTGACAGGCGGGTCTTCATGCCCAGCACCGGGTGGTCGCCGCTGCCCAGGGACTCCAGCGCCTCGGCGGCCACGGAGGGGAACCGGTGCGCGGTGGCGGCGTACGCGAGGCCGACGGCATCGAGCACCAGGTGCCGGGCGCGGTCCAGGACCTCGGGTGGGACGTCGTCCGGACCGATCGAGACGACCGCGTCGGCGACCTGGCGGGCGAGTGCTGCTGTGCTCATCGACCCCTCCTGTCTGTGACGGCGACCATAGGTCAGACGTTTACGCGGCGGAACCCCTGAGCGCGTGGAACCAGGCGACCCCGTCGGCCACGACGTCGGCGTACCGGGCGTCCAGGTCGACCAGGGCCGCGTCGTGGATGGGCTGCGAGCGGTCGGCCATGGCGTCGGCGAGGACGACGGGGGAGTAGTCGAGCGAGGCGGCGTCGACCACGGTGGCGCGGACGCACCCGGCGGTGGTGAACCCGGCGACGGCGAGGGTCTGCACGCCCAGGCCGCGGAGGACGTCGTCCAGGTCGGTGCGCACGAAGCCCGAGGCGCGCTTCTTGGTCACGACGGTGTCGCCGTGGCGGTAGCCGGTGCGGGGGTCGAACTCGGCCAGCTCGGCGCCGGGGCGCAGCTGGGTGAGCGCGGGGGCCTTCGCCGTCCAGACCGGGCCGAGGTCCTCGCCCTCGTCGAAGACCACCCGCAGCCAGACGACGGGGACGGCGGCCTCCCGGGCAGCGGCGACGACGGCGCCGCAGGTCTCGGCCGCCGCGCCCAGCGCCGTCCCGGGGTCGCCGCCGAGGGTGAACAGCCGCTGGCAGTCGACCATCACCAGGCCGGGGCGCTCGGTGGAGTCCAGCCGGCCGACGCCGACGGTCACCGCCTCGGGCGTGCTCACCCGGCCAGCCCGCTCGCGACGTAGCCGGCGAAGTTCGCGAGGCGCACGCCCTGGAGCCGGCACGCCTCCAGGGCGACGTCGTCGGGAGCCGCGCCGGAGCGGGAGACGAAGGAGCCGCCGTAGGGGTTGCCCGACTCCTTCATCAGGTGCCGCTCGCCGTAGCCGAGGGGCAGGACGAGCGAGCCCCAGTGGTAGAGCACGTTGTTCATCGCCAGGATCGTCGACTCGAGGCCGCCGTGGCCGGTGGAGGCGCTGGTGAAGGCGGTGCCCACCTTGTCGGCGAGCTTGCCCTGGAACCAGAGGCCGCCGGTGGTGTCGAGGAACTCCTTGAGCTGGCCGGCGGGGAGGCCGAAGCGGGTGGGGCTGCCGAGCGCCAGGCCGTTGGCCCACTCGAGGTCGTCGAGGGTGGCGGTCTCGTACTCCGCGGCGTCGACGAAGGCCTGCCACTTCGGGTTGGCCGCGATGGCGGCCGGCGGGGCGAGCTCGGGGACGATGCGCAGCCGCACCTCGGCGCCCTGCTCCTCCGCGCCCTTGCCGATGGCCTGCGCCATCGCGGCCAGGTTGCCGGTGGAGGAGTAGAAGACGACGGCGACGCGGGGGGTGACGGGCACGGCCTCATCCAACTGTCAGACGATTGCCGTCGTCAACGCCTGGCCTGTCAACGCTGTGTGAACCGCTCCGCTGGCAGACTGGCCGCCGTGACCAGCGGTGCGCCGGCGGGACCCGCGTACGCCGTGCTGGCCGAGCAGATCCGGGCCCGGATCCTGTCGGGCGACCTGGCCCCCGGCGCTCGACTGCCCGCCGAGCAGGAGCTGTCCGCGGACTTCGGGGTCGGCCGGTCGACGGTCCGCGAGGCACTGCGCTCGCTGGCCAGCCAGAACCTGATCCAGACCACCCGCGGGGTCAGCGGCGGCAGTTTCGTCAGCGTGCCCACGATCGGGCACATCAGTGCCCACCTGGAGACAGGCGTCGCCCTCATGGCGGCTGCCGAGCGGGTGACCGTGGCGCAGCTGATGGCCACCCGGCACATCCTCGAGGTGCCCGCGGCCGGCGAGGCCGCGCTGCACCGGACCGACGAGCACCTCGACGACCTGCGCCGGGCGGAGTTCGACCCCGCCACCGCCGTGGGTGAGGCCACCTACGCGGCCAACCAGGACTTCCACCTGGTCCTGCTGCGGGCCACCGGTAACCCGCTGCTGGAGGTGATCACAGCACCGCTGTTCCGGGTGCTGGGGACGCGCTTCGGGCGGGACCACGCGCCGGACGGGTTCTGGGCGTGTGTGGCGGACGACCACGCGGAGCTGCACGACCTGGTTGCTGCGCGCGACTCCGACGGGGCCACCACTGCGATGCGGCGCCACCTGGACCACCTGACGGGGGCGTACGAGCAGATGGACCGGCTGAGCCGGGGCTGACCGCCTCCCCTCGACAGCACCGCGCGGTACGACAGGTCGTGGGCGCAGGACGACGGCCGCGGGACCACCGAGGTGTGGCAGGCCCGCCTCGACTCCGACCTGGTGGCTGCTCTCCGGAAGGACTCCGCGGTGCTGGGGATGAGCGCGCGCACCGAGATCGTGTGCGCGGCGTCGGCGATGCTGCGCCAGCGGGCCGCCGAGGAGCGGATGGCCCGCAGCGTGACCGACTTTTACGGCGACCAGCCCGTGCCCCTGCCGATCGGGGTGCGACGGGCACGTCCCGCGGACGGTGGCGAGGCCACCGGTGCCGCTTCCTGAGCCGTTCCGTGGGGAGGTCTGGGACGTCGACTTCCCTGACTTCGGCCGGCACCCCGCCGTGGTGCTGAGCGTCAACGCCCTCAACAGCCGTCTGGGTCACGTCGCGGTCGTGCCGGTGACCGGCACTTCTGGTCCGGCGGCCACACACATCGCGCTGACCGCAGACGCCGGGCTGACCCACTACGGTCTTCGGACACCGCGCTGAGCTCGGTTCGGCTCACGCAGCAGACAGGAGGCAGCTCGCTGGAGGACGATTAAGCCGAGGGGTGGCAGCGTCGGCTGCCGAATTCGTGAAGCACTGGGATGAGTGGATCTTCAAGGCACCCCTCTTAGGCCCAGCCCTTGACGTGCCCTAGGGTCCACAAGTGGACGTGTCGGTATCGCAATAGCCTGGCGGGGGACAGTGTGAAACTTGAGGATCTGGTCTCTCTTATCACCCCATCGCAGACCTCCCTATTCTTAGGCGCTGGGGCGTCAATTTCCTCTGGGGCACCATCGGGGCCTCAATTGGCAACTCAGTTGGCCGAGCGGTTGCCGGCCGGGTCCGGCAGCGATGACCTCGCCGAAGTCTGTGGTCTATATGAAAACCGACACGGACGTAAAGATTTGGTTTCCGCCCTCAGGATCAGGCTTCAGAACTTGACGCCAACCCAAGGCATGCTTGCGCTCCCTGCCTTTTCCTGGCGTGCCATCTTCACTACCAACTTCGACCGGCTAGTGGAGGAGTCATACCGGCTTGCGGGGCGAGACTTACGCGTAGTCAGGTCAAACTACGAGTACACGTCCAGAACGGGCTCCCATACTGACGTTGTGCTCTACAAGATGCACGGCTGCGTTTCCCAAGACACAGCGGATGGCAGCAATTCGCGTATGCTGCTGACTGAGAATGACTATGACTCGTTCGCCGAATATCGACAAAGCATGTTCGATGCGTTGCGCACGAATATGTACACCGGCGACACGCTCATAATCGGTCAGTCGCTTCGTGACCACCACTTGCGAGCAATGGCGAAAGATGTTGCGGCGCTTCGGACTCAGGGCGTACAAGGTCGCGTCTTTCTACTGGCCTACGACTACGAGGAGAGCCGAGCACAGCTCTTCGAGCAACGGGGCATCCAGGTTGCGGGCGGTAGCTTCGAAGCATTCCTGCACGAGCTCGACAAGCAGCAGGGGAAGTTGCACCCAGCGTTTAAGGCGGAAAGCGCCGAGGTGGACGCGTTGCCCCCAGGACTTGCTACTTCAACGATGGACGCAAAGCACGCTTCCAATCTTGCTCCAAATCCTGGCAGGCTCTTCAATGGTTCACCCGCAACTTATGCGGATATCAAGGCCGGTCTGACGATCAGCAGGGCAGTGGAGACGCGGCTTAAGCAGACCCAGGATTCAGGTGTGCGGAGCTTCTTTTTAGTCCTCTCAGGCGCTGCGGGCGTTGGGAAAACCTCCCTCGCCCGGCGCTTGATGTACTCCCGATTGAGTCAAGGTTTCAGCTGTTGGGAGCATCTCAATAACTTTCCGTTAGACGCTCACGCATGGCTGGAGGTCGAGGCTCGGCTCCGCAGTGCAAACCGGCAGGGGATCCTCCTGGTCGATGACTGTGCGCAGAACATGGCTGCGCTCAACCGCCTCGTAGACGGCCTCGGCGCGATTGCTCGACCCCATCTACGGATCGTGGTCACGGTCAACGCCGCACAGTGGCGGACCAAGATGAAATCCAGCTACTTCTACAGCCGTGGTTCCATAGAAAAAATCTCGCTGCTCACCGACGGTGATATTAGCGAAATGGTCAACCTGGTTGACAGGGTCGCGAGTATCAGGCAGCTCGTTAATCATGACTTTCTCCACCTTGGGCACAAGGACAAAATCCGCAGGCTCCGTGACCGGTGTAATGCAGACATGTTCGTTTGTCTGAAGAACATTTTCGCGAACGAGAGACTTGATGAAATTCTCTTGCAAGAGTTCGCTGATCTCGATGAGTCGTCCCAGACCGTGTATAGGCACGTTGCAGTGCTGCAGTCCATGGGTGGTCGGGTTCACAGACAGCTGATCATGCGGCTACTCGGCCTTGAGGCGGGGGGTGTTCAGACCCTGCTTGGTCAGATGGAGGAAGTCGTTGACGAGTACGACGTAGATGTGCGTATGGGGTTGTACGGGTGGGTCACCCGTCATGACGTGATCGCTCAGGTAATCGCGACCTACAAATACGCCGACCAGGTTGAGCTGCTGGGCCTACTTACTCGCCTGATCGATGGGCTCAATCCAACGATCCATCTAGAGATGGAAACGGCTCGCTCCATCGCTTCCCATGATATGGGAATCAATCGGCTGATCGATGTCGACGAACGCGTCCAACTCCTGGAGAAGCTGATCGCGAAGGTGCCAGGTGAGCGCATACCCCGTCGCCGCCTGGTTCGCCTGCTGATTGACCAGGGAAGCCTGGATGACGCTGATCGTGCAATTCAGGTGAGCCGGCGCGATCTAGGGCAGGATCAGATCATCGAGCGGTACCGGGCTTTACTCGCAATCGCAAGAGCTGAGCAGAAATCATCCCTAATGCCAGAAGACCGCCTGGCTATGGTGCTAGAGGCCGAGCGCCTGATACGTTCCTGCGTAGCACGTTCTCCGAAAGATCGGTACAACTACCGAGTTATGGGGCAAGTCGGCGAGGTGCTTTATCGGCTTTCGGGGTCGCTAAAGGTCTTGGAAGATGCCATCGCTCTAATGGCCTCCGCTGAGGCGCAAATTGCGGACCCGGACTTCGCGTCCGAGCGACGGTCGCTTGAAACGAAGTTGAGGAGGTTGGCTGCCACTGCTGTTGCCAACCCGGAGTCAGTCGATCACGACGATGACATCCCGGCGCTTGCCGACGCCGACGGCGACCCGGTCTGAACGAGTCTCGTGTGAGGGGCGGTCGTCATCGACACTCGTTGGGTGGCTCGCCCTAGCTGGCCTACCCGCCATCTGAGCCTCGCCAACGCGCTGGACGATCTGCCACACCTCCTGCGCCGGATGGCGGAGCCAATCGAAGAGCTCAAGCTCGACCCCATGGAGATCGGGGCCTAGTGGTTCATTCGGAGGTCCGCGAAGACGGACCTTTGTGGTTCATGACCTCGTACTGACTGGCAGCCAGACGGGGCCACGTCCCGCTAAACGGTGGTGAACGGTCAGAAGCCTCGGTAGACGTTTTCTGCATCTACGGCACCAGTGAAGTCATCCCAGTCCATGTTGGCGAGGGTCAAGTTGTTCTCGACGGACCACGCTTGAGCCGGAGGCAGGCGGAAGGAGGCCACAGGCTGTGTGCCTGGGCGCAGAGCGAGCACGAGAAGTTCGGGGCTCGTCTCCGTGACGGCATCTGCGAGGAAGACCACGGACCGTTCGCTCCCAGGGAGATGGGTAAGGACCTCAGACGGTGACATCTGGTCATAAGCGGGGTCGTCCACGTACTCGACGTAGGGGAGGAAGCCGTCCGGGGATGGTGTGCAAAAAGCTTGTTGCACGGCATCCCACGCCTTTTGCGTGCTGAACGCGGTTCGCACGAGGGCAGGTGGGGCGTTGCGAGCTGCGGCAGTCACCGCCCCAGCTTCACGGACCAGACTCAGGTGGTCTAGTTGCTCCGTCATGACCGGGATGAGTTCCGTTAGTCGGTGGTTTGCGGTCGGGCTTGGGGACATTTGCCCCAGGAGTGCTGGCGAGGGTCACGGCGCGGCCGTTGCTCGGCAGACTGAGGTGGTGAGCTTTGACGTGTCCGCGGTGGTCGAGCAGGTGCGCGATGTGCTCGAACGCACCCCCAGATCGCCGGTGTCGGTGGTGGCGATTGATGGCCCTGGTGGGTCTGGCAAGACAACCCTGGCCGCGCTGTTGGCCGAGGCGCTCGGTGGGGCTCCCGTGGTGCACACCGACCACTTCGCGACACCGGCGTCTCCCTTGGACTGGTGGCCACGGGTCATCGAGGAGGTCCTGTCTCCACTGCGCGAGGGGAAGCCCGTCGCCTTCAGGCCCTACGACTGGGCGGGCGGGCGCCTTGATGGGCGCGTCGAGATTAAGCCAGTCCCGGTAGTGATCCTGGAGGGCGTCTCGGCCTCTCGACTGGTTTTTCGACCGTTCCTGGCCTACTCGATCTGGATCGACACGCCCCGCGCCGAACGTCTGGCCAGGGGCATCGCGCGGGACGGCGAAGCGTCCCGGGAGCAATGGGCTGTAGACATGGCTCACGAGGACGCCTACATGGCACGGGAGCGTCCCGAGATCCATGCGGACCTGATCCTCTCTGGAGCGTCTGCGTCCCAGTAGACGGTCATCGTCCGGACGCGATGGCTGCGTCCACGGCGGCCGCGGTGCGGGGATCACCATCCAGGTCCAGCAGGAGGTCGGTGCCGGGTCGGCCCGGATGCCTGAGCCACCTCTCCCAGACCGCTGCGAGGAGGCGACCGTCGTCGTCCTGGGTCCTCAGGGCTGTGAGCAGGCCCGGCAGGGCCGCCGGTAGATCGCGGATGAGGCGGACGTCGTCCTGTCGGGGCGGGGTGACCCCGTCCAGGGGTAGCCGATGACGTGGGTGTCCCGGAACGTGGCAGCCGAGAGATCCGCGGTGAACGACCGCGACCCGGGCGGATGTGCTTGGTCCACTACTCCGGTGACGATCATCGTGCGGGCTTCCCCGCGGACGACGAGGTCGGTGACGGCGCAGTCCTCGATCACCAGTCGGGGTCCAGGGGTGTCGAAGGTGGACGAGTGCAGTGCGCAGCCGACGAAGTGTGACTCCGCCAGTCGTGCGCGACTGAAGTCGACCCGCCGCCAGGTGGTGGTGCGTCCCCTCCAGGGCCCGCCTCCGCCCAGCCCCCTGCTCCGCAGGTCGGCGCGGACGAAGGAGCAGTCCTCGACCCGGGTGACCCACACCCGCCATCCCGCGCAGTTGGCCCGGTCGAACAGGCAGTCCTGCATGCGGGCGTCGAACAAGCGGAGCTCGGCGACGTCGGCGCCACGCAGGTCCAGGGACTCCCAGGTCACGGGTGCCCCAGCTGCTTCGCTGTCACCCACCGTGGTGGGCAGCACCGACAGTGACAGACCACGCAGGTCGGTACGTCCGGAGACGTCGGCCAACCCGTCCGGCCGCTCGCCGCGCCCGGTCAGCCAACGCCCCACCGCTCGGCCGAGCGCCGGCGCTCCAGGTTCCAGCCACCGACGACGAAGGTCAGCCGCAGACGCCATGGAACCTCCTCCGACCGTTCCCCGTCCCGGACAGCAACCCGCACGACGACCCTGTCACGAAAGCGGGGACGCAGAGAGCGGGACGTCCGGTAGACGGTCGTGACCGGTCAGTTCAGCAGGTCGGCGTCGTATCGCAGCGAGTCCTCTGACTTGACCGGGAGTGTCTCGAGGTCGGGTCCCTCGAGGAGGGCTGCGGCGAGGTCGGTGGTGCAGGCAATGAGGGTGGAGTCGAAGTCGATCTCGGTGCCGACGAACCAGGCGCGGTCCTCGGGCCACCACAGGTTCGGCGACTGGGGTTGGAACCAGTCCGGGGTCAGGTGTTCTCCGTTGCCCAGTGCCGCTGTGATGGGTCCTCGGCCCAGGACGTATTCACGGCCGGGGTGGACCACGTAGCGGCCGGTGGGACTG
Organism: Geodermatophilaceae bacterium NBWT11; assembly: GCA_014218215.1. NCBI lineage: Bacteria > Bacillati > Actinomycetota > Actinomycetes > Geodermatophilales > Geodermatophilaceae > Geodermatophilaceae bacterium NBWT11. The sequence continues at coordinate 1,684,114 of CP043652.1, read as the reverse complement.
CTCCAGCTGTAACCGGTCCACGTGCAGAACCAGCAGTCGCGCGGGGTACTGGTGTGCTCGGCCAGCAGTCGAGTGAGCGGTGTGAGGGCTGCAGCGACGAGGTGGCCGTGAGCTGGGGCCAGATCTGGCCGACGGGAGGTGTTGGAGTCGAGAGGGTCGGATGCGCCGGACAACCGGTGCCACTGGACCGTGGGGTGTATGAGTGTGCCGAGCTCAAGGGCGACGTCTGACCAGGTCGCTGAGCTGGCGGGGTGCAGAAGCCTGACGTAGGAGGGGTAACCGCTGGGGACTGTGCCGGTGACGGTTCCCCAGGGCCCGGTGAGCCGCGGCTGAACCCAGTCTGCTGCCGCCGGGTCTTGTTCGTACGTAGGTCCCTGCGGCTCCATGGGGACAGCATCATTCGCATTCGACGTCGGTGAGACCGCCTTTCCGCCCCCGTCCGCTGGACGGTCGTGACCAGTCAATTCAGCAGGTGGGCGCCCGGTACCCCTGGTCGCACGACGCGCACTCGTCTGCCGAGACCAACTGCTCGGGCTCAGAGCTCGAGCTCACCCACGCGCTCACCTCCGCTCATCTCTCCAGTGGGCGAGAACCCCAGCCCCAGGTAGAAGAGCTCAGGGCTGGCGTCCCCGACGTGCCAGGTCGTCGTGAGGCGCGGAGTGCCTCGGCGGCGGAGCTCCGCGGCAACGGCGGCCACGGCGTACCGGCCATGGCCTCGCCCTTGGTGTGCCGCGGCGATGTTGAGCCGCCACAGCCCGGAGCGGAGGTCGGGCTCCGCCATTTCCCGGGCGTAGTTGAAGTCGAAGTCCAAGAACGCCATGAGGAAACCGACCGCGTTCCCGTCGCACCGGATCAGCCGGGGCCAGGCGCGCTCTCCGAACGCGTAGGCCTCCGCCAGGGAGTTCGCGACCGGCGAGACCGCTGGCTTCTGGTCTTCCCGCACCTCGATGCTCAGCGCGTCACCGATGTTGTCCGGGGTGATCTCCTCGAGCGATCGGTCCACCGTCATGTTGATCAACCTATGGGACGTTGTTCTCGCCTCAGCCGTCCCGATGGACGGTCGTCTGCGGACACCCAACGGCGGCGTAGGTACGCCCGGCCGGACTGTGCTCCGGTCTAGGGGCTCGGCCGGGTCTGCGACCCGACGACGATCTCGTTTCCGCTCTCCCGGTAGGTCCGCCATCGACGGTCATCGGGATCCCATCTGATCGAGAACCCGTGGTGCACCTTTGTGTGGTGCCTCTCGCACAGCAACGCGGTGTTCTCGACCGATGTCTCGCCGTGGTCGGCTATCCACTCGAGGACGTGGTGGGCGTCGCACCACCAGGTGGGGGCTGAGCAGCCGGCGAAGACGCACCCTCCGTCGCGGGCTTCGGCGGCCTTGCGGATGTGGGCGGGGACCAGGCGTTGGGCGCGGCCGATGTTGAGCGGCATCCCGTCGGGGCCGAAGAGCACCCGGGTGATGATCGAGTCGCAGGACAGCTGCTGCGCTGCGGTGTTGGAGACGACCTGGCCGGATCCGAGGCGAGCGGCGTCGCTCACGACCTCGGTGTCGAGAAGGTCCTCGGCGGAGATGGTGGCCGCGATCTGGGCGCGGTGCTTGCGCATCATCGGCACGTCGTCGCCGCAGGCCAGCTGCGCGTCGGCCAGCTGCACGAGGGCGTCGCCCATCTGCTGGGCGTGGTTGCGGTCGTCGTCGGCGACCCGGCCCGTCTGTTGGAACGCGGTCAGGACGGTGGACACCTTCTCGAAGCCCACCGCGTCGAGGCGGCCGTGGATGGTGCCGCCCCCGCCGACCGACGGGGTCAGGTGCAGTTCGCGCTGCTGGGTGGGGTCGGGCTCGCACCCGTCGGGGTCGATCCAGTCCAGCAGCCGCTTCGTCACCGCGGGCAGCGCCTCGGGTGTGGTCCCCGTGGCGGTGTCGAGCAGGGCGCGCTCGATCTCGCCCACGTCCGCGCCCATCTCAGCGGCAACCGCCAGCCGCGCGTGGGTCGCCACCTTGGCCACGATCGCGGTCTGGTCGGGGGTGACCCGGCCCGAGGCGGCGGCAGCCGCCCACGTCGGCAGCTGCTCGAGGGTGCGGCCGGCTCGGACGGCGCGGGCGGCGGTCGCACTCGACACGTTGAGGTGGCCGACCTGCCAGGACGCCATGGACTTGTGGCCGTCGAACTCGGCCGCCTGGGCGCACTCGGCTGACCGCACCGCCTGGACGCGGGCGGTGTCGATGACGCTGGCCAGCTGGGTCAGGCCGCGCACCCTGGCGAGAAGTGCCGGGGCCTGCACCGCCGCCCCGCCCTCGGGCGGGCCCACGCCGACGAGTCGCAGCGCCATCGCCAGCACGTCGGCGACGTCATCGGGGAGCTGCAGCGACAGCTGTCGAGCAGCTTCGCGAGCCGCGGCCTTCTCGGTGGCCCGCTCGTCAGCGAGGGCAGCCATCGTGGCGGTACCGGCCGGGGAGTCCAGCGCGAAGGTGCCGCCGTCGGGGAAGGGGTCGAACCCCCCGTCCAGCCCCATGACACCTCCCGGACCCACTCGAACACCTGTACGAATTGTACCGCACTCAGGGGCTCAGATCCAGGTGAAAGTGCTGGTCAAGCGGCCGGTTTCGCTCCCCCGCCCATCCGTGGGAGGTCGAGCTGCTGCGCACGGCCCCCGTCGGGTCGCACGGCTCGCGGACCGAGGGCTCACGCGATCAGGGGCGGCCGCGCGGCGTGCCACGTCGTCCGCTCCTGGAACCACAGGCCGGCCGCGAACAGCACGTCCTCGCCGTCCTCCAGCGCGGTCAGTTGCACTCCGACCGGCATGCCGGAGGACGGGTGGAACCCCACCGGCAGCGCCAGGGTCGGCCCGGCGTGCAGCGACCACGGGTAGGTCAGCTGCCCCAGCCGGCGGGACACCCGCAGCACGTCGTCGGGGTCGGCGCGGGGGACGTCGACCGGGAGGGTCGGCGTGAGGACGAGGTCGACGCCGTCCATGGCCGCCGAGATCCGGCTCTGCAGGGCGCGGCGGGCGAGGACGGCGGCGGCGCGCTCGTCGGCGGTGATGTCCACGCCCAGGCCGACCCGCACGAGGGTGTCGGGGTGGAAGCGCTCCGGCTCGTCTGCGAGCCGTGCGGCGTGGATGCGGGCCAGATCGGCGTAGACCAGCGTGTAGACGATGTCCTGCGCGTCCAGCAGGCCCTCGACCTCGATCGGCACGACCTCGGCGTCGAACACCGCCACCGCGGCGTCCACCACCGCCTGCACCCCGGGGTCGATGTCGGGCAGCAGCTGCACCGGCAGGCCGATGCGGCGCGGGGGAGCAGCGGCGGGCAGTGGGGCGGACGACCCGGTGAGCACCCGCTGCGCCCGGGCGACCAGGGCCACGTCAAGGGCGAGCGGCCCCACCGTGTCCACGTCGTCGCAGACCGGGAAGACGCCGTCCATGGGGATCGAGCCGTGCGTCGGCCGCAGGCCGACCACCCCGCAGGCCGACGCGGGCAGCCGGATCGAGCCGCCGGTGTCGGTGCCCAGCGCCAAGTCGACGACGCCCGCGGCGACGGCGGCACCCGATCCGCCCGAGGACCCGCCGGGGATCCGGGAGAGGTCCCACGGGTTCCGGCACGGGCCGGCGGCGGAGTTCTGGTTGGTCACCCCGACGGCGAACTCGCTCAGGTTCAGCGTCGCCACAAGAGAAGCGCCCGCAGACGTCAGCCGCCGCACCACCTCGGCGTCCTCGGCGGGGACGCGCGAAGCGAAGAAGGCCGAGCCGCAGGTGGTCGGGCCGCCGGCGACGTCGATGTTGTCCTTCACGCCCAGCCGCACACCCGCCAGCGGCCCGGGGCCGGGGACGCCCCGGTCGACCCGGCGGATCACGGAGTTGGTGCCGGCGTCGTCCATCAGACCTCCTGGGAAGGGCTTGCGGAGCCAATCATCAGACAATTAGCGTCCGGGTGTCGAGGGAGGTCTCCATGACCACACACCCAGCCGTTCTGGGGCGGTACTTCGAGGACTACGTGGTGGGCGACGTCTACCAGCACCCGCTCGGGCGCACGATCACCGAGGCGGACAACACCTGGCTGACGCTGCTGACGATGAACACCAACCAGCAGCACGTCAACGCCCACCTCGCCGCCCAGAACCCGATCACCGAGGGCCGGGTGATCGTGAACTCCGGGCTGACGATCGCGCTGACGCTGGGCCTGAGCGTGCTGGACATGAGCCAGAACGCCGTCGCCAACCTCGAGATGACCGACGTGAAGCTCACCCACCCCGTCTACGCCGGGGACACGATCTACGCCGAGAGCCTCTGCACCGGGCTGCGCGCGTCGAGGTCCCGGCCGTACGCGGGGATCGTCTCGATGGTCACCCGCGGCCTGAACCAGGACGGCGACGAGGTCATCTCCTACAAGCGGTCGGTCATGGTCGCCACGCGGGAGTCCGGCATCGGGCAGGACCACTTCCCACAGGCCAAGAACGGGCCCCTGCAGGCATGAGGCCGCTGGAGGACGTCCGGATCATCGCCCTGGAGCAGTACGGCGCCGGCCCGTTCGGCAGCGTGCACCTGGCCGACCTCGGCGCCCAGGTGATCAAGATCGAGGACCCGCGCACCGGCGGCGACATCGGCCGCTACGTCCCGCCCTACACCGCCGGCGAGGACTCGCTGTTCTTCGAGACCTTCAACCGCAACAAGCAGAGCCTCAGCCTCGACATCTCCACCCCCGCCGGCCGCGCGGTGTTCGAGGACCTCGTGCGCACCAGCGACGCCGTCTGGTCCAACCTGCGCGGCGACGTCCCGGCCAAGATCGGCATCCGGTACGCCGACCTCGCCCACCTCAACCCGTCGCTCGTCTGCTGCAGCCTCACCGGGTTCGGGATGACCGGCCCGCGCGCCGCCGAGCCCGGCTACGACTACGTGCTGCAGGGCATCGCCGGCTGGATGAGCCTCACCGGCGACCCCGACGGCCCGCCCACCAAGACCGGGCTGAGCCTCGTCGACTTCTCCAGCGGCTTCGTCGCGGCGCTCAGCCTCATGGCCGGGCTGCACGCGGCGAGGAGGGACGGCGTCGGCGGTGACTGCGACGTCTCGCTCTACGACACCGCCATGTCGCTGCTGACCTATCCCGCCACCTGGGCGCTGAACGCCGGCTACGAGCCGGTGCGCACCGTGGACTCCGCCCACCCCTCGCTGGTCCCGTTCCAGGCGTTCGCCGCCAGCAACGGCTGGCTCGTCGTGGGCTGCGCCAAGGAGAAGTTCTGGCAGCGGCTGGTCGCCGTCCTCGGACGCCCCGACCTGGGGGACGACGAACGCTTCGCCAGCTTCACCGCCCGCGACGTGCACCGCGACGCGCTGCTCCCCGAGCTCAAGGCCGCTTTCGCGAGCAACACGGTCGAGCACTGGCTGGCGCTGCTGGCCGCTGCCGGGGTCCCGTCGTCCCCGATCAACGACGTGCACCAGGCACTCGCCGACCCGCAGGCCGCCGCCCGCGGGCTGCTGCTGGAGACCGAGCACCCGCACTGGGGCACCGTCCGGCAGGTCGGCAGCCCGGTGCGGTTCGGCGATCGACCCGTCGAGCACCGACGCGCCCCGCACCGCAACGAACACCAGCACGAGATCACCGCCGACCTGCTGGGCTACTCGCCCGAGCGGGTCGCCGAGCTGGCAGCCGCCGGCGCCTTCGGAGAACAGGGGAGCTGACGTGGACTTCACGCTCAACGAGGAGCAGCAGGACTTCCAGCAGGCGCTGCGCCGCTTCGTCGACCGCGAGATCGTCCCGGTCGCCTCGGAGTGGGAGCGCACCGGCCGCTACCCGACCGAGATCGTCGACCACCTCAAGGCGATGGGCCTGTTCGGGCTCACCACGCCCGAGGAGTACGGCGGCCTGGCCCTGGACATGGTCAGCTTCACCCTCGTCTACGAGGAGATCAGCCGCGGCTGGATGGGCATCGCCGGCATCCTCGGCAGCCACGGCCTGTCCGCCTGGATGATCGCCAAGCACGGCACGGACGAGCAGAAACGGCGCTTCTTGCCGAAGTTGGCGACCGGGGAGTGGCGCACCGGCGTCGGCCTCACTGAGCCCGGCGCGGGCACCGACCTGCAGGGCATCGGGACGACGGCCGTGCGGGACGGTGACCACTACGTCGTCAACGGCACCAAGACCTGGATCACCAACGCCCGGCACGCGAACGTCCTGCCGGTGCTGGTCAAGACCGACCCGAAGGCCAGCCCCCGGCACCGCGGCATGTCGTTGCTGCTCGTCGACACCACCACCCCGGGCTTCGAGGTCAGCCGCGACCTGGGCAAGCTCGGCTACAAGGGCACCGAGTCCTGTGAGATATCCCTGGTCGACGTCCGGGTGCCGGTCGCCGACCTCCTCGGCGGCGCCGAGGGCCGCGGCATGCAGCAGGCGCTCTCCGGCCTGGAGATCGGCCGGCTCAACATCGCCGGGCGCTCGGTCGGCGTCGCCCAGGCCGCCTACGACGCGGCACTGAAGTACGCCGGCGAACGGGAGGCGTTCGGCCACCCGATCGCGGAGTTCCAGGCCATCGCGCTCAAGCTCGCCGAGATGGCCACCCAGCTGCAGGCCGCCCGGCTGCTCACCTACTGGGCCGCCTCGAAGGCCGACGCCGGCCAGCGGGTCGACGCCGAGAGCGGGATGGCCAAGGTGTTCGCCTCCGAGACCGCGCTCGCGCTCTCGCTGGAGGCCATGCGCATCCACGGCGGCTACGGCTACTCCACCGAGTTCGTGGTCGAACGGCTCTACCGGGACGCCCCGCTGATGGCCATCGGTGAGGGCACCAACGACGTGCTGCGCACCGTCATCGCCAAGGCCCTGGTCTCCGGCGCTACGGTCGTCGGGTGAGCGCGCGCTCCTGGCTCTACGTGCCCGGCGACCGGCCCGACCGCTTCGACAGGGCCGCCGCGGCCGGCGCCGGGGCCGTCGTCCTCGACCTGGAGGACGCCGTCCCGCTGGCCGGCAAGGACGCCGCGCTCGCCGCCGTCCTCGACTGGTGCGCCGGGGGCCCCGTGCCCGTGCAGGTCTGGGTCCGCGTCAACGGGGGACGACGAGGGGCGGACGACGTCGCCGCCGTCGCCCGCACCCCCCGGCTGACCGGGGTGGTCCTGCCCAAGACCAGCTCACGCGCCCTGCTGGAACGGGTGCACGAGCAGCTGTCGGCCGCCGAGGTCGCCACCGGCCGGCCGCCCGGCAGCATCGCGGTCAGCCCGCTCGTCGAGAGCGCCGCCGGGGTGCTCGCCGCCCCCGCGCTCGCCGGCGGGCCGCGGGTGAGCTGCCTGCAGCTGGGCGAGGTCGACCTGGCCGCCGACCTCGGGGTCACCCCCGGTCCGGACGGCTCCGAGCTGCTGCTGGCCCGCAGCACCGTCGTCCTCGCCTCGGCCGCCGCGGGCATCGCCCCGCCGCCGGCCGCGGTGTCCCCGGAGTTCCGCGACCTGGACGCCTTCGAGGCGCAGACCCGGGCGCTGGTGGCGCTGGGGTTCCGCGGCCGGGCCTGCATCCACCCGGCCCAGGTCGCCGTCGTCGAGCGGGTCTGCCGGCCGACGCCCGAGCAGGTCGCCGCCGCCCGCGACGTGCTCGCCCGGCTCGCCGCGTCCCCCGGGGTGGCGGTCGATGCGCAGGGCCGGCTGCTCGACGAGGCCTTCGCCCGCCAGGCCCGTGCCACGGTGGCCGCCGCCGGCTGACCGTCCCTCAGCGGGCCCGCAGGCCCCGGTCGACGAGGTCGATCAGCCAGTCGAAGCTCTCGTCGACGTCCGTGGACCACTGGAATCCGCCGTCGGCCTCCAGGGTGGCGAAGCCGTGGAAGACGCTGCGCATCGCGCGCAGGGCGTGGATGCGGTCTGCGGGGTCGATGTCGTAGCTGCGCAGCACGGCGTCGAAGGGCGCCAGCCCCTGGGCGGCGGCGACCGCGACGGGGTCGTCGGGCCCGGTGGGGGTGAGGCCGACCGTGGCGGCGTACCGGCCGGGGTGGGCGAGGACGAAGTCACGCAGGGCGTGGGCCGCCGCGGACAACGCGTCCTTGCCCGAGCGCCCCTGGACCGCGACGCCGACGGCGTGGCCGGCCTCGGTGAAGGCCAGGACGGCGATCTGCCGGTGCAGGTCGTCCTGGCTGGCGATGTGCTTGTACAGCGAGGGCGTGCGCACCCCGACGCGTTCGGCGAGCGCGCCCATCGTGAGCCCGCCGAAGCCGATCTCGTCGGCGAGGTCGGCGCCGGCGGCCACCACGGCGGCCGGGTGCAGCCCCGCCCTAGGCACGCGCACCGGCCAGGAACGGCGTCACGAGCTCGGCGACCTCGGTGGGGTGCTGCACGTGGGGATAGTGGCCGGAGCCCTCGACCACCGCGAGCCGGCCCAGCCCGGTGGGGAGGTCGGCGAGGATCGCCTCGCCCTCGGCGCGGGGGTCGGCCCAGTCGGGGTCCTCCGAGCCCTGGACGACGAGGACCGGGCAGGTCACCCGGGGCAGGGCGAGGCCGGCGTCGGTGGGCTTCGTGGCGCCCATCTCCTTCAGTACGGCCATCCGGCCGGGCTCGGCGAGCGAGGCCTGGATGCCGGCGATCCGGGCCTCGTAGCCGGCGGGCTTGGTGCCGGGGTGGGCGACGTCGAGGTAGCGCGCCCACCGCTCCGTGCTGCCCAGCGTCGTCGCGAGCACCAGCTGGGTCATGCCGCGGCGGAACCGGGCCACCCGCAGGTCGCCCAGGCCGATCTTCTGCGCCCGGGTGAACGGCGTCAGCTCGACGAGCGCGGTGACCAGCTCCGGTGCCGTGGCCGCGGCGATCGTGGCGGCACCGCCGGAGATGGAGTGCCCGACCAGGACGGCGGGTCCGCCCAGGTGGCGGACCAGGGCCAGCAGGTCTCCGGCGATGTCGGTGCGGGTGTAGGAGCCCCACTCCACGCTGGACTCCCCGCAGCCGCGCAGGTCGAGCGCGGCGACCCGGTGGCCGGCCGCGACCAGGGCGGGGGTGAGGGCGTCGTAGGCGCGGCGGGTGTCGCCCATGCCGTGCGCCAGCACGACCAGCGGTCCGGCGCCGGTCACCTCGTAGGCGAGCGTGCCGCCGTCGACGGTCAGGAACTCGGTCATGTCGTACCTCCGGGGGAGTGGCTCTCGCTGTTAGGTACAAGCTAACACAGTTAGCCAGTGCTGGGCGCACTACTGTTTCCCGTGGTCGAGCACCCGGCTGACGACGGGATCCGTGGGGGGACGTGGCATGACGAGCCGAGAACGCCCGGCGCTGGTCCTCGACGACACGTCGCGGGCGATCATCGAGCAGCTCCAGCAGGACGGTCGTCGTCCCTACGCCCGGATCGCCGAGGCCGTCGGGCTCAGCGAGGCCGCCGTCCGGCAGCGGGTGCAACGGCTCCTGGACGCCGGGGTCATGCAGATCGTCGCGGTGACCGACCCGCGCCAGGTCGGCTTCCCCCGCCAGGCCATGGTCGGCATCCGGGTGCGGGGCGACAGCCGCGCGGTCGCGGACGCGCTCGCCGAGTTCGACGAGGTCGACTACGTCGTCATCTCCGCCGGCTCGCTGGACCTGCTCGTCGAGGTGGTCTGTGCCGACGACACCCAGCTGCTGGACACCGTGAGCCGGATCCGGGCCGTCGAGGGCGTCGAGTCCACCGAGACGTTCCTCTACCTGGGCCTGCGCAAGCAGACCTACGCGTGGGGCACCCGCCGCCCCGAGGACGGCACAGCTCCACAGCTCTGAAGTCACAGCTCCTGCACACGCCCCCATGGCTCACTGACGGCGTCAGCACCGCCACGCCACACCTGCAGGAGCTCCCACCGTGCCCGAGACCCTCTTCGGTCTGCCCGCCCACCCGCTGATCGTCCACGCGACCGTCGTCCTCGTCCCGCTGGGCGCGCTCCTGGTGCTGCTGCACGCGTTCTGGCCCGCCGCCCGCCGCCGGCTGGGCATCGTCACCCCGCTCGTGGCGCTCGTCGGGCTGGTGCTCACCCCGCTGTCCACCGCCAGCGGGGAGAACCTGGAGCGGATGGTCGGGGAGAGCGACCTGGTGGAGAAGCACTCCGAGCTCGCCGACGGCCTGCTGCCCTGGATGATCGGGCTGTTCGTGATGGCCGTGGTCGTCTACCTGCTCGGCCGGCGACCCACCGGGGTGCGCCGGGCGCTCAGCGTCGCGGCCGCCGTCCTGGCCGTCGTCGCGGTGGTCGGGGTGACCCAGCAGGTCGTGCGGATCGGGCACTCCGGTGCCGCCGCCACGTGGTCGGACACCGCGTCCGCCTCCCCGGACCGGCCGGACGGGGACGACGACTGACCCCGCCCAGCGCAGCCTCGCCTTGCTGGCAGTGGGCTGTGCGCCGTCCTACCGTCGCGCCGTGACACTCGACGAGCCCGCCGCCCCGATCGGCACGCACAGCGGTGAGCCGCACGCCGGCGCGCTCTCGGCCCGGCTGAACTGGCTGCGCGCCGGGGTGCTCGGCGCCAACGACGGGATCGTCTCCACCGCCGGCCTGGTGGTCGGCGTCGCCGGGGCGACCACCTCGGTCGCCCCGGTGGCCACCGCCGGGGTGGCCGGGCTCGTCGCCGGCGCGGTGTCGATGGCGCTGGGTGAGTACGTGTCGGTGAGCAGCCAGCGCGACAGCGAGCGGGCGCTGCTGGAGAAGGAGCGCATCGAGCTCGTCGAGATGCCCGAGCAGGAGCTCGCCGAGCTGGCCGCGATCTACCAGTCCAAGGGGCTGTCGCCGGAGACCGCGCTGACCGTGGCCCGGGAGCTCACCGAGCACGACGCGTTCGCCGCGCACGTCGAGGCCGAGCTGGGCATCGACCCCGACGAGCTGACGAACCCCTGGCACGCCGCCGGCGCCTCCGCGCTCGCCTTCACGGTCGGCTCGCTGCTCCCGCTGGCCGCGATCCTGCTCGCCCCCACCGCCGTCCGGGTGCCGGTGACCTTCCTGGTCGTGCTCCTCGCCCTGGCACTCACCGGTGCGGTCAGCGCCCGGCTCGGCGGCTCGGGCAAGCGGACCGCCGTCCTCCGGCTGGTCGTCGGCGGCGCGATCGCCATGGCCGTCACCTACGGCATCGGCGCCCTCGTCGGCGGCATCGGGCTGTAGCGGGCGCGGCCGAGGTCGCCGGCGGCTCGCGGGGGTGGCGGGCCGGTCGTGACGGTGGCGGGTCGGTGCAACGGCCCGCCACCGCACACGTCGACCGGCCACCCCTCCGGGCCGGTCAGCGGGCGACGGCGGCCAGGAGGACGTCGGGGTCGCTCATCACCCGCTCGGCGATGCCCGCGGCCAGGCCCAGCACCCCGGCGTCCCCGTCGAGCTTGCTGCGCACGATCTGCAGGTCGCGGGTGGCCAGCGGCAGCGAGCGGGCGGCGACCCGCTCCCGGATGCCGGCCAGCAGGTGCTCGTCGGCCTCGGCCAGCTGGCCGCCGACGACGACGACCGACGGGTTGAGCATGCTCACCGCCTGCGCCACCCCGGCGCCGAGCACCCGGCCGGCCTCCCGGACGGCGGCCACGGCGTACCGCTCCCCGGCGCGGACGGCGGTGAGCAGGCCGTCCACCGACCCCACCGGGTGGCCCGCGGCCGCCAGCTGGTCGACCAGGGCCCACCCGGAGGCGTAGGCCTCCAGGCAGCCGGTCTTGCCGCACCGGCACAGCGGGCGGGGCTCGGCGGGGGTGCCGTCGGGGGTGTCGGCCCAGGTGTGCCCGATGTCCCCGGCCGATCCCTGGGCGCCCCGGACCACCCGCCCGTTGCTGACCACCCCGGACCCGACGCCGGTGCCCACCTTGAGGAACAGCAGGTCGTCGACGTCGGGGTGGCACTGGGCGCGCTCGCCGGCGGCCATGGCGTTGACGTCGTTCTCCACCAGCACCGGGACGTCGAACCACTGCCGGACCGTGTCGGCGGGGGCGACGCCGTCCCAGCCGGTCATGATCGGCGGGGAGACCACCCGGCCGGTCGCGGCCTCGACCGGGCCGGGCACGCTGAGGCCGACGCCCCACACCGGCGGTCCGGGGACGGCGTCGCGCAGCCGCGCCAGGCCCTCCAGGGCCAGGCCCAGGACGGTGGCGGGCCCGTCGGCGATGGCGCAGGGCACCTCGGCCCGCCGGAGCACCACCCCGGCCAGGTCGCACACCGCCAGGCGCATGCCCGATGCGCCGATGTCGGCGACCAGCAGCACCGCCCGGGTCGGGTCGAGGCGGAAGCGGGTGGCGGGCCGGCCCCGGCCACCGACCACGGTGCCGTCCTCGACCAGCAGCCCGCAGTCGGCCAGGGCGTCCATCCGGGAGTTGACCGTGACCCGGGCCCAGCCGGTGCGCTCGCCGACCTCGGCGCGGGTGAGGGAGCCCGAGGACCGGAACACCTGCAGCAGGGCGACCGCGCCGGCGGCCGTCGCCGGGTCCAGCGGGGGCGGTCCGGCGTGCGTGGTGTCCGTCACGAATCTCCCTTTTTGTCTGTTGACATCACTCTAGTGGCTGCTTAATGTCTGGCACAAGCCATAAAGGAGGCCGCAACGATGCTCTCTTCCCCCCGGGTCCGTCGGACCCTCACCGCCGTCGCCGCAGGCACGGCCACCCTCACCCTCCTCGCCGCCTGCGGTGGTGGGGACGACACCAGCGCGGCCGACGCCGAGGGCGCCTCGACCGTCGCCGCCGTCATCAAGGGCCTGGACAACCCGTTCTTCCAGGCCATGGAGGACGGCATCAACGCCGCTGCCGACGAGCAGGGCGTCGACGTCACGGTCCAGGCGGCGCAGAGCATCACCGACACCACCGGCCAGGCCGACCGGCTCACCGCCCTCGCCCAGCAGGACTTCGGCTGCTACGTCGTCAACCCCATCTCCGGCAGCAACCTCGTGCAGGGTCTCGCGCAGATCGCCCGCCAGGACGTGCCGATCGTCAACATCGACTCCCCGGTCGACGCCGACGCGGCCGAGGAGGCCGGCGCCGACATCACCACCTACATCGGCACCGACAACTCCGACGCCGGCGCCCAGGCCGGCCAGCAGATGATCGACGCCGTCGGGTCGGGCCAGGTCGCGGTCATCGGCGGCATCGCCGGCGACGTCACCAGCGGCGCCCGGGTGGACGGGTTCACCGGCGCCGTCGACGGCACGCTGGACGTGGTGCAGACCGTCGCCGCGGACTGGGAGCGCCAGAAGGCCCTCACCGCCGCCACCGACATCCTGGCCGCCAACCCCGACCTCGTCGGGTTCTTCGCCGCCAACGACGACATGGGGCTGGGCATCGCCCGCGCCGTCGCCAACGCCGGCCGCACCGGTGAGGTCGCGGTGATCAGCGTCGACGGCAACGAGGAGGCGCTGCAGGCCGTGGCCGACGGCGAGCTCACCGCCACCGTCGCGCAGTACCCCTACGCCATCGGCCAGATGGGCGTGGAGGCCTGCGTCGCCGCGACCCAGGGCGCCGACCTGCCCGCCGAGGTGACCGCCCCGGTCGCCGTCGTCACCACCGAGAACGCCGCCGACGCCCTCGCCGCCTTCCCGGCGCCGTTCGAGGAGTTCGAGGACCCGCTGGCCGACCTGATCCAGTGACCTCCCGGCACCACCGCTGACCCCCGGACCGGGGCTGCGCCCGACGCGCCCCGGTCCGGGACACCGGCACCGAGCACCCGCACCGACCACCCCGCGCTCCACCGCAGGAGAGGGACACCCCCGTGAGCTCCACCCCCAGCAGCACCACCGGAACGGCTGCCCCGTCGCCGGTGGCCGACCAGCCCCCGCCGGGCCCGGCACCCGAGGGCGCCCAGCGGCGCAGCGTCGGCAACCGGCTCGGCGCCGCCCCCTGGGCCGAGCTCGCCGCCCCGATCGGACTCGTCGTCCTGGTCGTGGTGTTCGGCATCCTCACCCCGACCTTCCTGACCGGGGGCAACATCGAGGCGATCCTCGCCGCCAGCGCCATCCTCGTGGTGCTGGCCGTCGGGCAGACCTTCGTCGTCGCCACCTCGGGCATCGACCTGTCCGTGGCCTCCACGATGACCCTGGGCGCGGTCGTGCTCGGGCAGTTCGTCGTCGCCGGCACGTCGATCTACCTGGCCTGCCTCGCCGGGATCGTCGCGGCCGCACTGGTCGGCGTGGTGAACGGCCTGCTGGTCGCCCGCGGCAAGATCACCGACTTCATCGTCACCCTCGCCACGCTGTCGGCGGCCTCCGGGCTGGCTCTGGTGATCGCCGACGGCAAGCCCCAGCCGGTCATCGACGGCTTCCTGCTCGAGCTCGCCGCCGGGGGCATCGGCCCGGTCGCCTGGCCGGTCCTGATCGCCGTGGTCGTCGCCGTCCTCGCGCACCTGGTGCTCTTCCACTCCCGGTTCGGCCTGCGCCTGCTGGCCACCGGCGGCTCGGAGGAGGCGGCCCGCAAGACCGGGGTGCACACCTCGCGGATCAAGATCGCCGCCTACGTGATCAGCGGCGTGCTCGCCGGGATCGCCGCGGTGCTGCTCGTCGCCCGGGTCGGGGCTGCCGAACCGGCCAGCAACACCAGCTTCCTGCTCAACTCCGTGGCCGCCGTCGTGCTGGGCGGGGTGAGCCTGTTCGGTGGCCGGGCCACGATCATCGGCCCCGTCGTGGGCGCCGTCCTGCTCACCGCCCTGGTCAACGGGCTGACCCTCGTCGGGGTCTCGCAGTTCTACCAACCGCTCGCCGTCGGTGTCGTCGTCGCCGGTGCCGCCTTCCTCACGAGGTTCTCCAAGTGACCGCCGCTCCCACCGCCGCCGGCGAGGACCTCCTCGTCGCCCGCAACCTGACCAAGAGCTTCGGCAGCGTCCAGGCGCTCAAGGACGGCAGCGTGACCGTCCGCCGCGGCACCGTGACCGCCCTGATCGGCGACAACGGGGCCGGCAAGTCCACCCTGGTGCGCTGCCTGTCCGGGGTGCACGCCCCCGACAGCGGCGAGCTGCTGCTCGGTGGTGAACCCGTCCGCTTCACCCTGCCCGAGCAGGCCCAGGCGGCCGGGATCGAGACCGTGCACCAGGACCTCGCCCTCGTCGAGGACCTCACCGTCTGGCAGAACCTCTACCTGACCCGCGAGCTCACCCGGGGCATCGGGCCGGTCAAGCTGCTGGACCGCCGGCGGATGCGCACCGAGGCCGCGGCGATGGTCGGCTCGCTGGCGGTCAACGTCCCCGGGGTCACCCAGCGGGTCCGTCGGCTCTCCGGCGGCCAGCGCCAGGCCGTCTCGATCGTCCGGGCCGCCCACTGGGGCACCTCGATGGTGATCATGGACGAGCCGACCGCTGCCCTCGGCGTCCAGGAGACGGCCCGGGTCGAGGAGCTGATCCGCGACCTGCGCGAGCGCGGTCTGACCGTGCTGCTGATCAGCCACAACTTCGAGCAGGTGCTCCGCCTGGCCGACGAGGTCTGGGTCATGCGCGCCGGCCGCAGCGTGGCCCACCGGCACACCGCCGGGACCACCGGTGAGGACCTCGTCGGTCTGGTCACCGGCGCCGTCGCCGGCTGACCACCCCCCACCACCCACCCACCGCGCGCCGGACGGCGTCGCGGCACCCCTGCTGCCCCGAGGAGCCCCCTGATGACCGAGAACGTGACCAACCCGCTCGGTGTGCACGCCCTGGTCTGGGCCGGTGACTGGACCCGCGAGTCCAGCCGGTTCGCCATCGAGTCCACCGCCGCCACCGGCTTCGACATGATCGAGATCTCGCTGCACGACCCGGCCACCTTCGACGCCGCGCACACGAAGCAGCTTCTCGCCGACAACGGCATCACCGCGGCCTGCTCGCTGGGCCTCGCCCCGGACGCCGACGTCTCCAGCGACGACCCCGCCGTCGTCGCCCGGGGCCGCGACCTGGTCGCGAAGGCCCTCGAGTGCGCGGTCGGCGCCGGCGCCACCCACCTGTGCGGGGTGCTCTACTCCGACCTGCGCAAGTACATGGCGCCGGTGACCCCCCAGGGCCGGGCCAACGCCGTCGAGGCGATGGCCTGGCTGGCCGAGCAGGTCGCCGGCACCGACCTGTCGCTGAACCTCGAGGTGGTGAACCGCTACGAGTCCAACGTGGTCAACACCGCCGCGGAGATGCGGGCCTTCATCGCCGAGACCGGCGGCGACATCGGCGTCCACCTGGACACCTACCACATGAACATCGAGGAGGACGGCTTCGTGACCCCCGTCCTGGAGACCGCCGACCAGCTGGGCTACGTGCACATCGGGGAGAGCCACCGCGGCTACCTGGGCACCGGCACCATCGACTTCGACGGGTTCTTCGGTGCCGTGCGGCAGACCGGGTTCACCGGTCCGGTCGTCTTCGAGAGCTTCTCCTCCGCCGTCGTGGCCGCCGAGCTGTCCAACAAGCTCGGCGTGTGGCGCAACCTGTGGGACGACGGCCGGGACCTGGCCGCCCACGCGCACGCGTTCATGGCCGAGCGACTGGCCCGCTGATGTCCGACCTCCTCCTCGGCGCCGACCTCGGCACCAGCGGGCTCAAGCTCGCTGCCCTGGACACCGCCGGCGCGGTCGTCGCCGAGGCGGAGGTCGCCTACCCCGTCGACACCCCCCGGCAGGGCTGGGCGCAGACCGAGGTGGCCGTCTGGCGCAGCGCCTTCGACGACGCCCTCGCCCAGCTGACCCCGGCCCTGGCCGGGCACGCCGTACGCGGGCTGGGCCTGTCGGGCCAGATGCACGGCGCGGTGCTCGTCGACGACGCCGGGGCCGCCCTGGCCCCGGCCCTGCTGTGGCCCGACCAGCGGGCCGCCGCACAGGTCGAGCGGTGGCGCGCACTGCCCGACGCCGACCGCGCGGCGCTGGCCAACCCGCTGGTGCCGGGGATGACCGGCCCGCTCGTGGCCTGGCTGGCCGAGCACGAGCCCGAGCTGGTGGCGCGTGCGGCCGGCGTCCTGCTGCCCAAGGACGCGCTGCGGGCCACCCTCCTGCCCGGCGTCGACCCCGCCGTGACCGACCGCAGCGACGCCGCCGCGACCCTGCTCTGGGACGTCCCCGCCGACGACTGGTCCGCCGCCGCCGTCGGGCTCGCCGGTGTCCGCTGCCCCCGGGTGCTGCCCTCGCACGCCGTCGCCGGGACCGCCGTACTCCCGGGTGTCGGCGAGGTGCCGGTCGTCGTCGGTGGCGCAGACACCCCGCTGGCGCTGCTGGCCACCGGCACCACGACCGGGCTGCAGGTCAACCTGGGCACCGGCGCACAGCTGCTGCGACCCGGCGCCACCCCCGCCCCGGCGCTGGACCCGGTGGTGCACACCTACGCCGATGCCGAGCAGGGCTGGTACGCCATGGCCGCGCTGCAGAACGGCGGCCTGGCCTGGGACTGGGTCCGCCGGGTGCTCGGCTTCGGCTGGGAGGAGCTGCTGGCCACCCTGGACGGGTCGGCACCCGGAGCCGGGGGCGTGCGGTTCGCGCCCTGGCTCACCGGGGAGCGCGGCGGGGTCGCCGGGCCGACCGACCGCGGTGCCTGGACCGGTCTGCACCCGGGGACCACCCGGGCCGACCTCGGCCGGGCGGCCCTGGAGGGCGTGGCGGCCGCGGTCGCCGCCGCCGCCGGGCTGCTGGGCGTCGCCGGTGACGAGCCCGTGGTGCTGACCGGGGGAGGCGCCCGCACGCCGGCCGTCCAGCAGCTGCTGGCCGACGCGCTGGGCCGGCCGGTGCAGCTGGTCCAGGTGCGCAGCGCCTCCGCGACCGGCGCTGCGGTGCTCGCGGCCCGCGGCGTGGGTCTGTCCTGCACCCCGCAGCGGGTCCTGGGCCCCGTCGTCGACCCCCGGGGGGTCAGCGCGTCCGGTTGAGCGCCAGCACGCTGAGCAGCTCGTACGCCACGTGCGAGGCGGCGACCGCCGTCAGCTCGGCGTGGTCGTAGGCAGGGGACACCTCGACGACGTCGGCACCCACCACGTCCAGGCCGACCAGGCCGCGCAGGGTGTTCAGCAGCTCGCGGCTGGTCAGCCCGCCGGCCTCCGGGGTGCCGGTGCCCGGTGCGTGCGCGGGGTCCAGCACGTCGATGTCGACCGACACGTAGACCGGCCCGTCGCCCAGCCGGCGGCGCATCCGCTCCACGACGCTGGCGACGCCGTCGGTCTCGTAGTCGTCGCTGCGGACGACCTGGAAGCCCAGCACGGCGTCGTCCTCGAGGTCCTGCTTGGAGTACAGCGGACCGCGGATGCCCACGTGCATCGAGCGCTCCAGGTCGATGAGGCCCTCCTCGCTGGCCCGCCGGAACGGGGTGCCGTGGGTGTACGGGGCGCCGAAGTAGGTGTCCCAGGTGTCCAGGTGCGCGTCGAAGTGCAGGACGGCGACCGGCCCGTGGTCCCGCGCCACCGAGCGCAGGATCGGCAGCGCCACCGTGTGGTCCCCGCCCAGGGTGAGCACCTGGGCGCCGTCGGCCCGCAGCGCGCTGACCCCGGCGTCGATGGTCCCGATCGCCTCCTCGATGTCGAACGGGTTCACCCCGAGGTCGCCGGCGTCGGCCACCTGCTGGGTGCCGAAGGGCATCGCGTCCAGCGCCGGGTTGTAGGGCCGCAGCAGCTTCGAGCCCGCGCGCACGTGCCCCGGGCCGAAGCGGGCGCCGGGCCGGTAGCTGACCCCGGAGTCGAACGGGATGCCCAGCACGGCGACGTCGGCGCGGGACACCTCGTCCAGCCGGGGCAGCCGGGCGAAGGTCGCCGGTCCGCCGTAGCGGGGGACCTTCGTGGCGTCGACGGGGCCGATCGGGGTGCTCACGGGGTGTCTCCAGACGGTGAGAGGTGTTCGTGCACGACGAGCCAGCGGTCGCCGTCCCGGCTGAGGACGACGGTCTCCCGCTCCTGCGTGGTGGCCTCGCCCGTGTGGGTGGCCACCGTCGTCGTCACGTGGTGGGTCAGCAGTGCAGTCTCCCCGACCCACTGCAGCTCCTGGTCGGTCGAGGTGCAGGCCAGCACCCGGAAGCCGTCCCCGGCGACCCACTGCCGCCAGGCCGCGCGGTACTCCTCGCGGGAGCCGAACCGGGGGCTGCCGGGGAGCACGAAGGTGGCGTCGGGGTGCAGGCAGGCGAAGTAGGCGTCCTCGTCGGAGGAGGCGAACGCCGCGACCAGGGCGTCGAGACCCTCGAGCGGGGTCACGCGGGCACGTCCGCGCCGGCCCGGCGGACCGGCTCGGTGATCGGCGGGGCCTCGCCGGGGGAGCTGGGCACCCAGCGCGGGCCCTGCGGGCCGAAGACGTAGCGCGGCTCGGGGAAGAGGTACAGCGAGCCCAGGTAGAGCACCGCGGCTAGCAGCAGGGCCACCGGCAGGCTCACGTCCACCCCGCCGAAGGCGTTGGTGAACGGGCCGACGATCAGCGGCGGGTAGTTGGCGAACAGCAGCCCGAGCACGGCCGAGGGGATCCAGGCGACCATCCCGCGCCAGTTGACCCCGCCGGAGAACCAGTACGCGCCGCCCTCGCGGCCCTGGTTGAACACCTGCACCGCGGCCGGGTCGTAGAAGCCGCGGCGGGTGACGTAGCCCAGCGTCATGATCACCATCCACGGCGTCGTGCAGATGACGATCGCGCCGATGAACGCGTTCACGCTGCCCACCAGGTCGAACGCCAGCCGGCCGACCACGATGAACACGAAGCTCAGCGCGCCGATCACCAGCGAGGCGCGCACCCGGCCCAGTCGCGGCAGCACCGAGGAGAAGTCCAGCCCGGTGCCGTACAGCGAGGTGACGCCGGTGGAGAGCCCACCGAGGACGGCGACCACCATCAGCAGCAGCGCGTACCAGAGCGGCGAGGCCTGGACGAGGGCGAACACGTAGTCGACCTCGCCGGCGACCAGCGTCGCCGTCCCCACCCCGAACAGGAACGGGACCAGCGTGGCCAGCTGCGCCAGCAGCGTCGCCGACAGCAGCGAGCGGCGCGACGTGTCGGCCGGGATGTAGCGCGACCAGTCGCCCAGGAACGCACCGAACGAGACCGGGTTGCCCATCACGATGAGCACGCTGAGCACGAACGTGGGGGCGAAGGAGCCCAGCGCGTAGGCGTCCGGGCCCGGGTCGTAGGAGGCGTCGAACGCGCCGGCGTAGGCGACCAGGCCGAGCAGGATCAGCACCGTGTTGCCGACCACGACGACCTTGTTGACCAGCAGCATGAACTGGTAGCCGTAGACCACCACGACGATGACCAGGGCACCGAGGACGGCGTAGACCAGCGCGCGGGTCAGGTCGCCGTCCGGCAGGCCGAAGAGCCGGTTGCCGGCGGCCACCAGGGCGTCGCCGGAGACCCACACCGAGATCGAGTAGAACGCGATCGCGGTCAGCAGCGACAGGAACGAGCCCAGGATCCGGCCGCGGACGCCGAAGTGCGCCGAGGACGAGACCGCGTTGTTCGTGCCGGTCTTGGGGCCGAAGAGCCCCATCGGGGAGAGCACCAGCCCACCGAGGACGACGCCGAGCACCGTGGCCGCGACCGCCTCGACCAGCGACAACCCGAGCAGGATCGGGAAGGTGCCCAGGATGATGGTGGCAAAGGTGTTCGCGCCGCCGAACTGGATGCGCAGCAGGTCACGCGGGCGGGAGGTGCGCTCGGCGTCGGGGATCGTGTCGATGCCGTGCTGTTCGACCTCCAGCGCGCGGGGGCGGCGGGTCGGTGCGTCGGTGTGGGCCATCGAGGGTCTCCTCGTTCGGGGGTGACGGAGGCCACCGGCCGGTACCGTATCCACAGGTTGCTCAGAGGGCAACGAATGTTCACCGCTGTGAAACACGACGTCCCGGGAGGACACGTGCA
The DNA here is from genome assembly GCA_014218215.1 of Geodermatophilaceae bacterium NBWT11. Lineage (NCBI taxonomy): Bacteria > Bacillati > Actinomycetota > Actinomycetes > Geodermatophilales > Geodermatophilaceae > Geodermatophilaceae bacterium NBWT11. The sequence continues at coordinate 1,663,449 of CP043652.1, read as the reverse complement.
GGTCATCCAGGTCGTCGACCTGTCGGTGCCGGTCGACGCCGACACGCAGGTCTTCCCCGGCGACCCGGTCGTCGCCTCCCGGCCGCACGCCACCGTGGCCGCCGACGGCTACAACGTGCAGGCGCTGTCCATGGGCTCGCAGACCGGCACGCACGTCGACGCCCCCTTCCACTTCGCCGACGGCGGGCTGCGGGTCGACGAGCTCGACCTGTCCCTGCTGACCGGGCCCGGCGTCGTCGTCGACGTCCGCGGCCGGGCGCCGCGCAGCCGGCTGACCTGGGACGACCTCGCCCCGCACGACCGGTTCGGCCCCGGCGTCCTCGTGCTGCTGCAGACCGGCTGGTCGGCGCACTACGGCACCCCGGCCTACTTCGACCACCCGTTCCTGGACGCCGGCGCCTGCCGACGGCTGCTCGCCGCCGGCGTGCGGCTGATCGCCCTGGACGCCCCGAACCTCGACGTCACCCCCACAGACGACGACCCCGGCGAGGGCTACCCGGTGCACCACCTGGTCGCCGCCGTCGGCGGGGTGATCGGGGAGAACCTGACCAACCTGGCCGGCGTGGAGTTCCCCGACCCCTGGGTGTCGCTGCTGCCGCTCAAGCTCACCGGTGCCGACGGCGCCCCGGTGCGCGCCGTCGCGATGCAGGTGGCCCCGTGACCCCGCCCGAGGCCCGGATCGGGGCGCGCCTGCGGGCCGCCCGGCAGGCCCGCGGCATGACCCTGGACCAGGTCGCCGCGGCCTGCGAGCTGACCAAGGGGTTCATCAGCCGGCTCGAGCGCGACGAGGTGTCCCCGTCGGTGGCCTCGCTGGTCGCCGTCGCCGGGGTGCTGGGCATCGGGATGGGCGAGCTGTTCGACCCCCCGTCCACCCAGCTCGTGCGCGCCGGCACCGGCCCGCCGATCGCGTTCGGAGGCCAGCACGTGCACGAGAGCCTGCTGACCCCCGGGACCCAGCGCGAGCTGCAGGTCATCCACTCCCGCCTCGAACCCGGCGGCACGGGTGGTGTGGACCTGTACACGCTGCGCTCGGCGGTCGAGTTCGTCTACGTGCTGGCCGGGTCGCTGACGGTGCAGCTGGCGTCGGAGACGCACCTGCTCGAGGTCGGCGACGCCCTCACCTTCCCCGGCCGCACCCCGCACACCTGGGCCAACGGCTCGGCCACCGACGCCGCCGAGGTCCTCTGGGCCCTCAGCCCCGCCCCCTGACGAGAAGCGCCCTTCTCGTCAGCACTCCTGGCGAGAAGGGCGCTCGACGCCCGCGACGGACCGGGGGCGGGGGGCCGGCCGGCCCCGTGACCGGCCGGACCCCCGCCCGCCGGGGCTCAGGGGGTGGTGCGTCGCGGCGCCGACTGGCGGCGGGCGGCGATGCAGACGACGCCGGGGACGTCGGCGTCCGGGCTCGCCGTCCAGGTGTCGGACCAGTCCGTCCCGTGCTCGGTGCTGGTGCGGTGCTCGCTGCGGCCGGGTGGGAAGTGCGCCTCGATGGGCCGACCGCCGGCGGGGTGCAGCCGCAGCTGGGCCGGACGCATCCCGGTGTGCGCGGCGAGCAGGTCGAGAGCGGCGAACACCAGCTCGGCCGGTGTGGAGTGCCCGGCACTGGCCGGCAAGCCGGCTCCGCGGACCGTGGCGGCCCACCGCCCACCGGCCTCGACGCAGTCCACGTCGTACGCACCCTCGAAACGCGCGCCCATGCCCTGCTGCCACCCCCGTGGATTCTGGCAATCCACGGTCTCGGATGGCCCTGGACAACCTACGACAGGTCGGGGGGCGGCTGGTCACAGATGAGTGACAGTTCAACAACGTCGTCTTTGTGCAGTCCAGGTCGTTGGTGGGCGCACCTGACGGGCTGTCGCGATGCCTGCTCGCCGGCTCGGGAGGGGGCGCGTCAGCGGGCGGCCCAGCCGCCGTCGGAGCCGATCACCTGGCCGGTCACCCAGGCCGACTCCGGCGATGCCAGCCAGGACACCAGCCTCGCGGTGTCGGCGGGGGTGCCCCACCGGCCGCCGGGGTGGCGGGCCGCGACGGCGGCGACCGCCTCCGGGGAGGCGTAGCCGGTGTCGGTCGGGCCGGGGTCGATGCAGTTGACGGTGATCCCGCGCGGCATCAGGTGGACGGCGAGACTGCCGGTGAGCTGGTGCAGCGCGCCCTTGGTGGCGATGTAGGGCAGCTCGCCGGGCATGGCGCCGTGGTGCTGGCCGGAGGTGAACAGCACGACCCGGCCCCCGTCGGCGGCGGTGAACGCCCGGCTGAAGGCCTGGCACAGCAGCAGCGAGCCGCGGGTGTTCACCGCGTGCGAGAGGTCCAGCTCCTCGGCGGTCAGCTCCTCCAGGGACTGCTCGCTGCTGCGGGCGTGGTTGGCCACCAGCACGTCGAGCCGGCCGAACCGCTCGACCGCGGCCTGCACCAGGGCGGCCGGGGCTGCGGGGTCGGCGAGGTCGGCCTCGACGAGTGCCGTCGAGTCCCCGAGCCGCCGGACCAGCGCACGGGCCGAGCCCGGGTCCTCGCCCCACGGCTGCTCGGCGTCGTGCGGCTCCCAGCCGTGCACCAGGACGGCGAACCCGTCGGCCACCAACCGCTCGACGACGGCCTGCCCGATGCCGGCCCGCCGCGACGCCCCGGTGACCAGCGCCACCCGCCCGGTCCCGTCCCCGCCCACCTGGTCATCGTGGACCACCCGCACGGGTCACGACCAGCGGGTTCGATCAGGCCTGACACAGATCGGGCTGGTCTACTGACCCACGATCATCCGAGGTGGAAGCAGGTGGGCGTGGCGCTGTCGTTGGTGGCTGCTGCGCGCTCGCACACCGGTCCCCGGCCGGACAACCAGGACTCCGGGCTCGCCGCCCCCGCGCTGATCGCCGTCGCCGACGGGGTCGGCGGCAACGTGGGCGGTGCGGTCGCGTCGTCCCTGATCGTGTCGTGGCTGGCCCCCCTGGGTCGCGTCCTGCTGCCCGACGAGGTCGACGGCGGCCTGGCGCGCGTGGTGTCGGCGGCCAACGAGCGCATCCGGACGGCGGTCGGGCACCGCCCCCGGCTGGAGGGCATGGCCACCACGATGTCGGCGATCGGCGTCGTGGGCGACCGCGCGGTGCTCGCCCACATCGGTGACTCCCGTGCCTACCGCTGGCGGTCCCCCGAGCTGGTCCAGCTGACCCGCGACCACACCCTGGTGCAGGCCCTCATCGACGCCGGGTCGATCACCCCCGCCGAGGCGCTGGTGCACCCGCAGCGCTCCGCGGTCTACGCCGCGCTGCACGGTGGCACCGACGACGTCGACGGCCTGGAGGTCTCCTTCGTCGACGTGCTCCCCGGCGACCGGTTGCTGGTCTGCTCCGACGGGCTCTCCGGTGCGCTGCCCCCCGAGGCCATCGCCGAGCACCTGGCGCTGGCCGAGAACCCCGACCAGGCCGCCGCCACCCTGCTCGGGGCGGCGCTGGCCGCACCGGCCTCGGACAACGTGACCGTCGTGGTCGCCGACGTCCAGGAGACCGAGGGCGCCGTCGTCGGCCGGCACCGCACCGTGGGTGCCGCGGCGAACAGCCGCGACGAGACCGTCGAGGTGCTCGAGGCCCTGTGGCCCGGGCCCTCCACCGGGGCGTTCACCCCCGTCGCCGCCGTCGAGGAGCAGCCCGCCGGCTGAGCCGGGCCCTCAGCAGTCGTGCCGGACGACGACCCGGCGCAGCGAGGGCCGGTGCACGATCTCGAAGCCCGCCGCCAGGAACGCGTTCAGCGCGCCGACGTGCAGCTCGCCCCAGGTGACCTCGGCGCCCGGGGCCGGCTGCATCGGGTAGGCCTCGACCAGGCGCGCGCCGTGCGAGCGGGCGAGGTCGACCGTGCCGGCGGCCAGCGCGGTGCTCACCCCGCGTCGGCGGTACCCGGCCCGGGTGACGAAGCAGGTGACCGACCAGACGCCGGCGTCGTCGCGGTCCTCGTGCCGGCCGGCCCACGTCGTCTTCCGCAGGTGGGTGCTGTGCGGGCGGGGCGACAGCGAGCACCAGCCGACCGGTTCCCCGTCGAGGTGGGCGAGCAGCCCGTGCCCCTCGGCGACCTGGTCGCGCAGCAGCTCCCGCCGTCCGGCCACGTCGGGGGAGTGCTGGTCGTGCCACCCCAGCCGGTACCCCTGGCACTGGCAGCGGGCGGCCTGCCCGCGGTCGCCCAGGACGGTCTGGACGTCGTCGAAGAGCGCGGCGTCGACGGGCCGGACGGTCAGCGGCACCGCGCGAGCCTCCCAGCCCGGGGCTCCCCCCGGCAACGACCGCGGCGTCACCCCGTCGGGTCGGGTCACGGCGAGCCGTCTGCAGGTCGGGGCCGATCGGTCCGACAGTGGGCCCGTGACCACGTTGCTCGACGGTCCGCCCGTGTCCGCCCCGCACCGCGAGCCCGACACCGACGCCGTCACCCTGCTGCCCGGACGGGCCGCCCTGCTCGACCACCTGACCCTGCGCACGCCCGCCGCCGGCCTGGTGCTCGTCGGCCTCGTCCCGTACGGCTCGCCGATCGGCGCCGGCGTGCTGCTGGCGGTGTCCGACTCCCTCGAGGGTGCGCTGGCACCGGGGGAGTGGCTGGCCCGCAGCGGCGCCGCGGAGTTCGCCGTCGTCACCGACGCCGACCTCGACGACGCCGCGGCCCGACTGCTCGGTCACGCCGGGGTGCCGGCGGTGGCGGGCCTGAGCCCGCTCACCCCCGGCCGACCCGCCGCCGAGGTGCTCCGGCTGGCCGGCCTCGGCCTGGCCATCGCCCGCCTCGGCGGGGAGGGCCACGCCGTCCGCTACCGGTGAGGCCCCGTCGCAGGGGCCCGCGGCGAGCTTGCGAGTCGTGGGGGGCGACGGGGTCCTCTCACATCGAGCAGTGCGCGCCCTTCGACGGGGGCACGTCCAGGGTCGGGTTGCGGTCGAAGAAGCCGGTGGGCTTGAGCTCGAACCGGACGATGTCCACCGGCATGACCGGCCAGTCCTCGACCCGCGGCACGTGGTGCAGGCCGAACACGTGCCACAGGACGACGTCGGTCGCCTCGGTGGAGCGACCGGCCTTCGTCCACTCCGGGAGCCCGGCGTCGGCGGAGCTCTGGTTGCAGAACTCGCCCGACGGCCAGCGCTCCGCGGCGTCGAACGGGGTGACCCACACCGGGTGCGCCACCACCCCGGCCCGCTGGATGAGCGGTGACTCCGGCCCGGCCAGCGCGGGGATCGCCGCGGTCGGCACCAGCTTGTAGCTCGTCGGCGCGCCCCAGGCGTTGCGCCTGGACGCCGAGGTGACCTTGAAGCCGCGCTGGGAGGCCCAGTCCAGGTCGAGCCCGCCCTCGGTGGTGATCGGCGTGGACCGCGAGGTCAGCGCCATGCCGTAGGGGTTGCCCGGGCCGATCGGCGGCACCTCGGTGTGCACCTGCACGACGGTGTTGTCCGGGGTGTCGACCTCCATGTCCAGCCGCGCGACGATGAAGTGCTGGTGGATCGGGGCGTAGGTGTGGTCGTCGACGACGGTGCCGTGCTCCGGCGGGGTGTCCTCGAACGCCGAGGTCACCATGATCCCGGTCGCCCGGACCTCGCACTCGATCTGGCCGTCCTGGTAGAAGCGCCAGTAGACGAGGTACTCGTAGTTGGCCACCGTCGCGTGGAAGCTGACGACGAGCCGGCGGGAGCGGCGCACCTCGGCCCCGGCGTGCTCGTCGACGTGCTTCCAGAGGACGCCGTCGTCCTCCTCGTGGATGCAGATGGCGTTCGTGATCGTGTACGGCTTGGCGTGGCTGTCGTGCAGCACCGCGTCGACGTAGGTGATCTCGCCGAGGCAGTCGCAGCCCAGCTCCAGCGACGTGGTCATGAAGCCCAGGCCCCACTCGCCGATGTCGAAGGCGGTGCGGCGGTAGTGGTCCTCGCTGGGGTCGCGGTAGGGCACGACCATCTCGGCGAAGCTCATCCGGTGCGCGACCGAGCGCCCGTCGATGCCCACCCGGTGCAGCACCAGGCCCTCGCGGTGGGTGAACCCGATCCGCATCGACCAGCCCAGCCAGCTCAGCTCGTTGCCGTCCAGGGTGAACGAGACGCCCTCGGGCTGGGTGACCTCGAAGGGCTTCACGTCCTCCCGCTGCACGAGGCCCGGGACGAGGGCGGGCACGTACTCGCCCATCGCGTTCTCCGGGGCGGCCACGGTGAACGTGTCCTCGATGTCGAGCAGCTCCATGGTGTTCAGGTCGACCACGTGGTGCAGGCCGTTCACCGGGTGCGCGTAGGGGTTGCCGTTCGGCGTCTCGCGCACCCACACGTCGGTCCAGCCCACCCGGCGGTCGCTGAACTGCTGCGGGATGAGCGAGTGCCCGTAGGCCCACGTGTCGATGAGCACCAGCTCGAGGTCGGTGATGCCGCGGGCGGCCAGCGAGGCGATCACCCGCTCGTCGGCGATCAGCGCGACGTGCGCCTCGTGCCACTCGTCCACGGTCATGTTCGGCTGCTCGCCGGGCACCGCGGCCCAGTCCAGGACGGCGTCGTCGGTGAGCGAGACGACCGCCTTGTAGGCGGTGTTGCTGGCCTGCTCGAAGCAGGTGACCAGCGCCGTGCGCGGGTTCGGGTCACCGGCCTGCCAGGTGCGGACGACGTCCTTGGCCGGTTCGCGCAGCTCGATCGAGGCGAACCGCCAGCCCTCGGCGACGCCCTTCTCCCGGCGCAGCACAGCCGCGGCGGCGCGGAACTCGTCGGCGGTCAACGGGTCGAGCGGGTGTGCGGTCACGGCTGGTTCCTGTCTGCGAGCAGCGGGAGCGAGGGGTCGTAGGGGGGCAGGGTCGAGCGCCGCCGGGCGATCGCGCTCAGCGCCTCGAGCACCACCCGGTTGGCCAGCGCGGCGGTGATGTCGGCGTGGTCGTAGGGCGGGGACACCTCGACCACGTCGATGCCGACCACCGGCAGCTCCAGGCAGATGCGGCGGACGGCGTCCAGCAGCTCGCGGGCGGTCAGCCCGCCGGGCTCGGGGGTGCCGGTGCCCGGCGCGTGCCCGGGGTCGCAGACGTCGATGTCGACGGAGAGGAAGACGCCGTCGCAGTCGTCGGTGGCGATGGTGGAGGCCTCGGTCAGGCAGGCCGCGAGGCCGCGGTGGCCGATCTCGGTCATCTCGTAGGAGCGCATGCGCTGCTGCGCCATCCAGTCCAGCGTCTCCGGCGGTGGCCAGTAGCCGCGCAGCCCGACCTGCAGGAACCGGTCCCCGCGCAGCGCGCCGGACTCGATGAGCCGGCGCATCGGCTGGCCGTGGCCCCACAGGGAGCCGAACTCGATGTCGCCGGTGTCGGCGTGCGCGTCGAAGTGGATCATCGAGACGCGGCCGTGGCCGAGCACGTCGGCCACCCCGCCGGCGTCGGCGAACGCGATGGAGTGGTCCCCGCCGAGCACCACCGGGATCGCCCCGGCCCGCACGACGTCGGCCACCGCGGCACGCAGCGCGGGCAGCGCCACCTCGATGTCGCCGGAGTACATCTCGACGTCCCCGGCGTCGAGCACCCGCAGGTCGCGCAGCCCGTCGGTGCGCAGGGCGAGCGAGGGGCGCGAGCCGTCGTGCGGCAGGTAGTCGGTCATCCGGATCGCCTGCGGGCCGAACCGGGTGCCCGGCCGGTGGCTGGTCCCGCCGTCGAACGGGGCCCCGAGGACGACGACGTCGGCGCCGGCCATCGACGCCGGGTCGGTGTGGTCGCAGCGGTCCACGCCCAGGAACGTGATGTCGGGGCCGAACTGCGGGCCGTAGCGGGCCATCAGCGTCTCCTCTGTCCGGCGACGGAAACCGTCGGTGCACGCTACCGTGACGACCGGATCCGTCGTCCAGCCCGGCAGCCCCTGATCGGAGCGCTCATGAGCGAGTACGTCGTCGTCGACCCCGCCACCGGCGAGACCGTCGCCAGCTACCCGACCGCCACCGACGAGCAGGTCGAGCAGGCGATCGCCGCGGCCACCGCGGCGCACCGCGGCTGGTCGCGCAGCTCGACCGCGGCCGAGCGCGGGGCCCTGCTGCGCCGGGTCGCCGAACTGCACCGCGAGCGCAAGGACGTCCTCGCCGCACTCATCGTGCGGGAGATGGGCAAGACGATCACCGCGGCGGAGGGCGAGGTCGACTTCGCCGCCGACATCTACGAGTACAACGCCGACAACGCCGAGAAGGTGACCGCCGACCAGCCGATCGAGCTGGCCGACGGCGCCGAGGGCACCGCGGTGATCCGCCGGGCCTCGCTGGGCCCGCTGCTGGGCGTCATGCCGTGGAACTTCCCCTACTACCAGGTGGCCCGGTTCGCCGGCCCGAACCTGGCGGTCGGCAACACCATCGTGCTCAAGCACGCCCCGCAGTGCCCGGAGTCCGCCGCCGCGATCGAGCAGGTGTTCCTCGACGCCGGCTTCCCCGAGGGCGCCTACGTCAACGTCTACGCCAGCAACGACCAGGCGGCGACGATCATCGCCGACCCCCGGGTCGCCGGGGTCTCGCTCACCGGCTCCGAGCGGGCCGGCACCGCCGTCGCCGAGGTGGCCGGCCGGCACCTGAAGAAGGTCGCCCTCGAGCTCGGCGGCTCCGACCCGTTCGTGCTCCTGTCCACCGACGACCTGGACGGCGCCGTCTCCGCCGCGGTCGAGGCCCGGATGGACAACAGCGGGCAGTCCTGCAACGCCGCCAAGCGCTTCGTCGTCCACGCCGACCTGTACGAGGACTTCCTCGCCGGCATCACCGCGAAGATGACCGCGATCGTGCCGGCCGACCCCACGAAGGCCGAGACCGAGCTGGGCCCGATGTCCTCGCTGCGCGCGGCCCAGACGCTGGAGGAGCAGGTGCAGCGGGCCGTCGCGCACGGCGCCACCCTGGTCGCCGGCGGCACCCGCACCGACGCGTTCTTCGAGCCCACCGTGCTCACCGACGTCACCCCGGACAACCCGGCCTACGGCGAGGAGTTCTTCGGCCCCGTCGCCGTCGTCTACTCGGTGCCCGACGAGGACGCCGCGGTCGAGCTGGCCAACGACACCGGCTTCGGCCTGGGCTCCTACGTGTTCACCACCGACGCGGAGCAGGGCGAGCGGGTCGCTGACCGGATCGAGGCCGGCATGGTCTACGTCAACCTCGTGCTCGCCGACTCCCCGGAGCTGCCCTTCGGCGGCATCAAGCGCAGCGGCACCTCGCGCGAGATGGGGCTGCTCGCCGCCGACGAGTTCGTGAACAAGAAGCTCGTCCGGATCGGCTGAGCGGGCCACAGCGACCGCTCAGCGAGGGGCTGGGGGCGGCACAGCGCGGGACCCGACGGTGGTCACACACCCACCGGAACCGTGCAGGAGTGATCGTGACCGACCCGCAGCCCCACCCGACCGAGCAGTTCCCGACCGCGACCCCGCCGACCGTCGAGGTCGAGGAGGCCCCCCGACGGCGCGGGCGGAAGCGGGTGGCCCTGGTCGCCGCGCTCGCCGTCGCCGTCCTCGCGGTCGGCGGTGGGGGTGGTTTCGCCATCGGCCGGGCCACCGCGCCGGAGACCGCCTCGACCTCGACCACCGACCAGCAGTTCCCCGGCGGCGGGCCGGGTGGGCAGCTGGGCACGCCCCCGGACGGTGGCGGGCCCATGGGCACCCTGCCCGGGCAGGACGACACCACCGACGACGGGACGGCGGAGGAACCCACCGCCTGAGCACCGATGACCCGGCGGGCGGACGCCGGTCTCAAGGGCAGGCGGGCGAGGATGGTCGCCCCGACACCCCAGGAGGACCCCCGTGCGCATGATCTTCGTGAACCTGCCGGTCACCGACGTGGAGGCCGCCAAGGCCTTCTACGCCGGGCTCGGCTTCGAGCAGAACCTGCAGTTCTCCGACGTCGACACCGCGAGCTTCGTCATCGAGGAGAACATCACCGCGATGGTGATGACCCGGGAGAAGTTCGCCGGGTTCCTGCCGCACGGGGCGACTGCGGGTGACCCGTCCCGTGCCGTGTCGGTGATGAACGCGTTGTCGGCAGCCGACCGGGCCGAGTGCGACGACCTGCTGGCCCGGGCGCTCGCGCACGGCGGGACGCAGTTCACCGCGCCGCAGGACCACGGCTTCATGTACGGCACCAGCTTCGCCGACCCGGACGGCAACGTCTGGGAGGCGGTCTGGATGGACCCGTCGGCGATCGCCGGCTGACCCGCCGGGGGTGAGCCGCACCGTGGTGGGGTGAGCCGCGACGGACAGCGGCTCACCCCACCAGCAGGCGGTCCTTCCTCAGCGGCGGGCGAGCTGGCGTTCGCCGTTCGGGCCGGTGGCGTAGGGCAGCTGGTAGTGCGCGAACACCTTCGGCTCCTCCTCGGCGGTGAGCTCGCCGTCGGTGTCGATGTTCGGGGCGGCCTTGGCCAGGTCGCGGGGGTAGGACACCCGGACCTCGCGGGGGCCGACGGTGGAGTCCTTCAGCGGGATGAAGACGAGGCTCTTGCCGCCGATCAGGCCGCCGATCTCGACGCCGATGAAGGACGGCTCGTCGCTGACGACGTCGACGTAGACCGACTCGAGGCTGCCGATCTTGTGGCCCTCGTTGTCGACGACGTTCTCGCCGCGCCAGTCGCGGATGTTGCCTGCGGGGATCATGCGGGTCCTCCCGTGGTGCTCGGCTCCGGATCTCGGAGCGTGTCGGCGCGAGAATGCCCCAGATCGGTCGTGCGCAACCGTCGACGTGCGGGGACTCACCCGTGTCCGTCCCTGGTTGTGATCCAGGCCACTCTCCGCTAGGGAGGGGACATGGGACGAGTCGAGGGCAAGGTCGCGCTGGTCACCGGCGCGGCACAGGGACAGGGCCGCAGTCACGCGTTGGAGCTGGCGCGGGAGGGCGCCGACGTCATCGCAGTCGACGTCTGCGAGCAGCTGGACGGCATGCCGTACCCGATGGGCACCTGGGAGAAGCTGCAGGAGACGGTCCGTCAGGTCGAGGCGCTGGACCGGCGGATCATCGCGGCGAAGGCCGACGTGCGGGACATGGACGCGTTGCAGGCAGCCGTGGACGACGGGGTCGCACAGCTGGGGCGGCTGGACATCGTGGCCGCGAACGCCGGCATCGGGTCCCGCCCGCACCGGGCGCACGAGATCGACCGGGACACCTGGCAGCAGATGATCGACGTCAACCTGACCGGCGTGTGGCAGACCTGCAAGGCCGCCATCCCGCACCTGCTGGAGGGTGGGCGGGGCGGCGCCCTGGTGCTGACGAGCTCCGCCGCCGGGCTGCAGGCCTACGCCAACATCGCCCACTACGTGTCGGCCAAGCACGGCGTCGTCGGGCTGATGAAGACCCTCGCGGTGGAGTACGCCCCGGACCGGATCCGGGTGAACTCGATCCACCCGACCCAGGTCGACACCGACATGATCATGAACGACGAGACGATGAAGCTCTTCGTGCCGGACAACCCGAACCCGACCCGAGAGGAGTTCGCCGTCTCCTCGCAGGCGATGAACGCCCTGCCGATCCCCTGGGTCGAGCCGATCGACATCTCGAAGGCCCTGGTGTTCCTGGCCAGCGACGACGCCCGCTACATCACCGGCGTCCCGCTGCCCGTGGACGCCGGCTGCCTCGTCAAGTAGCGGAGGGCCGGGGCGCAGGGATCCTGCGCTCCGGCACTCCGCTCAGCCGAGCTGGGCCTCGATGGCGGCGCGGACCTCGGCGGAGTCGGGCTCGGTGCGCGGGCGGAAGCGGGCGACGACGTCCCCGCTGCCCGAGAGCAGGAACTTCTCGAAGTTCCACTGCACGTCGCCGGCCTGTCCGGTGGCGTCGGGGACGGCGGTCAGCGCGCGGTAGAGCGGATCGGCGTCCGGGCCGTTGACCTCGAGCTTGTCCGTCATCGGGAACGTCACGCCGTAGGTCGCCGAGCAGAACGTCTCGATCTCCTCGGCGGTGCCGGGCTCCTGGCCGGCGAACTGGTTGCAGGGGACGCCGAGCACGGTGAACCCGCGGTCGGCGTACTCCTGCTGCAGCGCCTCCAGCCCGCGGTACTGCGGGGTCAGCCCGCACCGGCTGGCCACGTTCACCACCAACGAAGTCCGGCCGCCGGTGAGCTCGCCGAGCGTGGTGGGGGAGCCGGCGAGGGTGGACAGGGGCAGCTGCAGCAGGTCGGTCACGGGTCCACCTGATCAGACCCGGGTGCCGGCCAGCCGGAGAGGTCGTCGGGGACGTCGACGGCCTGCGCCCGCAGCATCTCCAGCGGCACGACCTCCAGCGCCTTCACGTTGGTCGCGGCCAGCACCACCCCGGCCGGTGCCCCGGCCTCGAACGCCTGCCGCCACCGGACGGCGACCACGCACCACCGGTCGCCCGGCGTCAGCCCGGCGAAGCCGTACTCCGGGCGCGGGGTGGTGAGGTCGTTGCCCAGCGCGGCCTGCATCGCCAGGAACTCGGCGCTGACCACGGCGCACACGGTGTGGCTGCCGACGTCGTCCGGACCGCTGGAGCAGTGCCCGTCGCGGTAGAAGCCGGTGACCGGGTCGGTGCCGCAGACCTCGAGCGGCCCGCCCAGCACGTTGCGCTCCCCGGGGGCGGTCACGCCGGTCCGTCCGAGCCCGCGGCGTAGTCGCGCAGCGGGATCTCGTCGGCGGCCCAGGCGTCGAGCACCGGCTGCACGATCCGCCAGCCCTGCTCGGCCTCGACGTCGGAGATCGACAGCGTCGGGTCGCCGGACAGCATCTCGCGCAGCAGCAGCCCGTAGGCCGGCAGCGTCTGCTCCGGGGACGTCGCCCGCAGCACCTCGCGTTCCAGGTCGAAGGGGTCCCCGGCGCCGTTGAGGTTGATCTCCAGTGCGATGCCGTCGGGGGACAGCTGCAGGCGCAGCACGTCGGGCTCGGGCTGCTCGTCGGCGAAGGCCAGGTGCGGCACCGGCTTGAACCGGACGACGATCTCCTTGCGCTGGGTGCCCAGCGCCTTGCCCGTGCGCAGCCGGAACGGCACCCCCGACCAGCGCCAGTTCTCGATGGTCACGGTGAACTCGGCGTACGTCTCGGTCTGCCGCGCGGGGTCCACGCCGTCCTCGGAGGCGTAGTCGGGCAGCTCGCGGCCGTCGATCGTGCCGGCGGTGTACCGGCCCCGCACGCTGCCGGCGACGTCGGCCCGGACCGCACTCAGCACGTCGCCCTTGCGGGCCTGCAGGGTCGCTGCGTCCAGGGACTGCGGCGGCTCCATCGCGACGACCGCGAGCAGCTGCAGCAGGTGGTTCTGCAGCATGTCCCGCAGCGCGCCGGCCTTGTCGTAGTAACCGGCCCGGCCCTCCAGCCCGAGGTCCTCGTCGAAGACGACGTCGACGCTGTCCACGTGCTGGGCGTTCCACACCGGCTCGAACACCCGGTTGGCGAAGCGCAGGCCCAGCACGTTGAGCACGGTCTGCTTGGCCAGGAAGTGGTCGATCCGGAAGACGCCCTCCTCCGGGACCAGCCCGTGCAGCACCTCGTTGAGCTCGCGGGCGTCCTCGATGCCGGTGCCGAACGGCTTCTCCACCACGACGCGGGAGCCCTCGGGCAGCCCGACCTCGCGCAGCGCGGTCAGCGTGGGCAGGAAGACGGTGTTGGGCAGTGCCAGGTAGACCACCGGCACGCCGTCCACCCGGTCCAGCGCCCGGCGCAGGTCCGCGGGGGAGGTGACGTCGCCGTGCTCGTGACCGAGCTGGGCCACCACCTTCTCCCGGGCGTCCTCGCCCAGGTCCTCGGCGTGCGCGGTCAGCCGCTCGCGGGCCCAGTCGCGGTAGGCCGCGTCGTCCCAGTCCTGCTGGCTGACCGCGAGCACCTGCACGTCACCGTCCAGCACCCCGCGTTCGTAGAGCTCCGCGAGGCTGGGCAGCAGCAACCGGCCGGTGAGGTCGCCGGAACCCCCGAGGACGACGAACGAACGCTTCACCTGCGACCTGCCTCTGCGCGACGTGCCTGGGCGATCTTCCACCCGGAGGCTATGACCCCGAGGTGGCTGAACGCCTGCGGGAAGTTGCCGAGGAACGATCCGTCCCTCGGGTCGATCTCCTCGCTGAGCAGGCCGAGCGGGGTGGCCCGGGCGCACAGCGAGTCGTACAGGGCCTCGGCCTCGTCGAGCCGGCCCTGCCCGGTGAGGTTGTCCACCAGCCAGAAGCTGCAGAGCAGGAACGCGCCCTCCTGGCCGGGCAGGCCGTCGTCGGACTCCGAGTGCAGGTAGCGGTAGAGCAGGCCGTCGCCGGCGTCGAGGTGCTCGCGGACCGCCTCCACGGTGGCGACCATCTTCGGGTCGTCGAAGGGGACGACGCCACGCAGCGGGAGGGCCAGCAGCGAGCCGTCCAGCCCGCCGTCGTTGGCCTCGCCGTCCTCCGCGAGGTGCTCGGTGAACGTGCCCCGTTCGGCGTCCCACGAGCGCTCGAGGACGGCGGCCCGCATCTCCCGGGCGGCCTCGGTCCAGCGCTCGCGCGGGTGGTCCAGGCCGCAGCGCTCGGCGATCTGCAGCGCGCGGTCGACCGCGACCTGGCACATCGCCACCGAGTAGGTGAACGGTCGGCCGGCGCCGCGGATCTCCCAGATGCCCTGGTCGGGCGTCGTCCACATCTCGATGGCCTGCTCGGCGAGGGCGTGCAGGGCCTCCCACAGGTGGGCGTCGACGACACCGCCGTCGGTGGTCCACTGGTGGGCGACGTCCATCAGCTCGCCGTAGACGTCGTGCTGGGTCTGCCCGGCGGCGCCGTTGCCCCAGCGCACGGGGCCGGAGTCCCGCCAGCCGCGCAGGGCCGGGTCCTCCCACTCCTCCGGCGGCTGCCCGCCGTCCAGGGCGTACATGATCTTCGGACCGCCGTCGCGCTCGGCGTTGGTGAGCGTCCAGGCCAGGAACGAGTCGGCCTCGGTGGTGAGCCCGATGCGGCGCAGCGCGAAGACCGAGAACGAGGCGTCGCGGACCCAGGTGTAGCGGTAGTCCCAGTTGCGGACCCCGCCCACCTCCTCGGGCAGGGACGACGTCGCGGCGGCCATGATCGCGCCGGTCGGGGCGTGGTCGAGCAGCTTGAGGGTGATCGCCGAGCGGCGGACCAGCCGGCGCTGCGGGCCCTCGTAGCGGATCCGGCCGGCCCAGGCGCGCCACGCGGTCGCGGTCTGGTGCACCAGCGCGGCGGGGTCCTGACGGTCCTGCAGCCGGGTGTTGCCCGACCAGTGCAGGGCCACGGTCAGGGGGTCGCCGGCGCGCAGCGTCACGGTGCCGCCCAGTGACCCGTCCTCGGCGACCTCGAGCGGGTGCGAGGACCACAGCGTGAGCCGCAGGTCGGGCTGTGCGGGCCAGGACAGCGCCCAGCCGCCGCCCTCCGGGCGCACCTGGACGTCGTCGCGGGGGCGCAGCCGCACGGTCAGCTCGGCCGAGCCGCTGACCACCCGGGCCAGCCGGAGCAGCTCCGAGCGGCCGGCGGGCACCAGCTCGGTGAGGTCGGCGCCGGCGCGCAGGGTGAGGCAGTCGGTGATCTCGACGACGCCGTCGGGGCCGTGCAGCTCGGTGAGCAGCACCCCGGTGTCGTCCAGGTAGCGCTGGTCGGCGGTCTCCAACCCGGCCATCGAGATCGAGAACTCCCCGCCGCGCTCGTGGTCGAGCAGCCCGGCCAGGAACGGCGGGGAGTCGAAGTCGGGCAGGCACAGCCAGGGGATCGAGCCGTCGCGGGCGACGAGCGCGCAGGTGGCGCCGTCCCCGATCAGGCCGTGGTCCTCGATCGGCAGGTGCCCGCGGTCGCGGGTCAGGGGGCGGGTCGGCACGGTGCTCTCCAGGGTGTCGGCTCGTCGATGGCCCCTGACCTGCCCGTTCTCGCACCGTCGAACCCCCCGGGTGTGCGTTCTGACAGGGTGGGTCTGTGACGGCCGACACCCCGCTCTGGTCACCCACCCCCGCCTCGATCGCGGCCAGCCGGCTGGGCCGGTTCGCCGCCTGGGTCGACGAGCGGCGCGGGCTGTCCCTCGGGCAGGACTACGACGCGATCTGGACGTGGTCGACCGAGCACCTGGACCAGTTCTGGGCCGATGTCGCCACCTGGTTCGACGTCTTCCCCGGCGAGGCCCCGGTGCGGGACGACGAGGTGCTGGGCTCACGGGCGATGCCGGGCGCGCAGTGGTTCCCCGAGCGGACCCTGAACCTGGCGCAGCTGGCGCTGCGGCACGCCTCCGACGACCGCCCGGCGATCATCGCGGTGCACGAGACCGAGACCGGGCTGAGCGACCCCGAGGAGCTCTCCTGGGCGTCGTTGCGCGGGCAGGTGGGGGCGTTCGCGACCACCCTGCGCGGGCTCGGCGTCCAGCGGGGTGACCGCGTCGCCGGCTACCTGCCCAACGTGCCCGAGGCGGTGGTCGCGTTCCTGGGGTGCGCCTCGATCGGCGCCGTCTGGTCGACCTGCGCGCCGGACTTCGGCACCCGCAGCGTGCTCGACCGGTTCGCCCAGATCGAGCCGG
This sequence comes from Geodermatophilaceae bacterium NBWT11, assembly GCA_014218215.1. NCBI lineage: Bacteria > Bacillati > Actinomycetota > Actinomycetes > Geodermatophilales > Geodermatophilaceae > Geodermatophilaceae bacterium NBWT11. Next base: position 1,647,070 of record CP043652.1, on the reverse strand, counting down.
TGGTGCTCGTCGCCGTCGACGGCTACCGGTTCAACGGCAAGGAGCACGACCGCCGGGACGTCGTGGCCGAGCTGCGGGCCGCCCTGCCCACGGTGCGGACGACGATCGCGCTGCCGCGGCTGCACGTCGAGGTCCCGGACGGCGCGCTGGCCTGGGCCGACGCCGTGGCCGACGAGCAGGCGCCGGTGTTCGAGGCGCTGCCCTTCGACCACCCGCTGTGGATCGTGTTCAGCTCGGGCACCACCGGCCTGCCCAAGGGGATCGTGCACGGGCACGGCGGGGTGGCCCTCGAGCAGCTCAAGCAGGGCGGGCTGCACATCGACGTCGGGCCCGGCGACCGCTTCTACTGGTACGCCTCCACTGCCTGGATCATGTGGAACATCGCGACCTGTTCGCCGCTGACCGGGGCGACGGTCGTGGTGCACGACGGGGCGCCCGGGTTCCCGACGCTGGACACCCAGTTCGCCGTCGCCGAGGCGACCAGGCTGACCTACCTGGGCACCAGTGCGGGCTACCTGACCGCGTGCGAGCGGGCCGGGCTGCGTCCGGTGGACAACCGCGACCTGTCCGCGCTGCGCAGCATCGGCTCGACCGGGTCACCGCTGCCGGCGGCGGCCTACGAGTGGGTCTACTCCGCCGTGAAGCCCGACGTCTTCCTCGGGTCGCTGTCCGGGGGCACCGACGTCGCCACCGGGTTCATCGGCTCCTCACTGCTGCTGCCGGTGGTCGCCGGGGAGCTGCAGCGGCCGATGCTCGGCGTGGCCGCGGCGTCCTGGGACGAGGCCGGGCACCCCGTCGTCGGTGAGCTGGGCGAGCTGGTCGTCACCGAGCCGATGCCCTCGATGCCGCTGTTCTTCTGGGCCGACCCCGACGGCACCCGCTACCGGGAGGCCTACTTCGAGCCCTGGCCGGGGGTGTGGCGGCACGGTGACTGGCTGGAGACCACCCCGACCGGCAGCTGCATCATCACCGGTCGCTCGGACTCCACGCTCAACCGTGGCGGCGTCCGGATGGGCACCGCCGACCTGTACGCCGCGGTGGAGTCCATCCCGGCGATCGCCGACTGCGTGGTGCTGGGCGTCGAGCAACGCGACGGCGGCTACTGGATGCCGCTGTTCGTGCAGCTCGCGCCCGGGTTCGAGCTCACCGACGCGCTGGTCACCGAGATCCGGGACGCCGTCCGCCGCGACGCCAGCCCCCGGCACGTCCCCGACGAGGTGATCGTCGTCCCCGGGGTGCCGCACACCCGCACCGGCAAGCGGCTGGAGGTGCCGCTCAAGCGGCTCTTCCAGGGCGTCGTCCCGGAGAAGGCGCTGAACGTGGGCGCCGTCGACGACGCCTCGTTGGTCGACCACTACGTGCAGCTGGCCGCCGAGCGCGGGGTGCGCTGAACCAGGGGAGCCGTCAGCCGTTCGGGCGGCCGCCGCCCATGCCCCCGCCGCCCATGCCCCCGCCGGGCATCCCGCCGCCGCCCATGCCGGTGCTCGCGCCCTCGCCGGCGGTCACCGTCGTCGAGCTGCCGTCCACGGTCACCGTGTACGTCTCGCCGCTGGTGATGCCGGCGGCCGAGACGACCAGGGAGGCGGCGTCCTTCTCGGCCGTGTAGGTCGCGACCACGGTGCCGTCCCCGGCGGTCACCTGGATCGTGTCGCCGGCCGAGGCCGACCCCGACCAGACCAGCCAGCCCTGCGACGAGTCGGTGCCGGGCGTCTCGACCATGCCGGCGCTGCCGCCGGCGACCAGGGTGCCGCCGCTGACGGTGATCCCGCCGTTGCTGTCCAGCGCGCCGTTGCCCTGCCCGGTCGGGCCGTACACGGTGGTGTCGCCGCCGGTGACCGCCAGCGAGCCGTTGGAGTCCAGCCCGTCGCCCTCGGCGTCCACGACGAGGGTGCCGCCGCTGATGGTCAGGGTGCTGCCGTCGTCCGCCATGCCACCGCCCATGCCACCGCCCGTGCCGCCGCCGGTGTCCGACGTCGTCCCGGTCGAGGCGTTCACCCCGTCGTCGGACGACGTCACCGCGACGTCGCCGCCGCTCAGCGTGATGGCCGCGCTCTCCAGCCCCTCCACGGACGACGCGACGGTGAGCCTGCCGCCGGAGACGGTGAGGTCGACGTCGGCGTGCACCCCGTCGTCCCCGGAGTCCAGCGTGAGGGACCCGCCCGTCACGGAGACCGCGCCGTTGGAGTGCACGGCGTCGTCGGTGGCGTCCACGGTCGTGGCACCGTCGCCGACCACGACGCTGACATCGCCCTCGAGCCCCTTGGCGGCGGCGGTGACGTCCAGCGTGCCGCCGCCCACGACCACGTCGGTCGCGGCGTCGACCCCGTCGACACCGGCGGTCACGGTGACCGAGCCGTCGGCGACGTAGACGTACCCGCGGGTGACGTCCTCGGTGTCGTCGCTCTTCAGCCCGTCGCCGCCCGCGGTCACCGTCACGTCGCCGTCGAGCACGACGACGGAGTCCTGCCCGCGGATGCCGTCGTCGGCTGCGTCGACGACGACCGTCCCGGACTCGACCGTGACGCCGTCGGAGCTGTTGATCCCGTCGTTGGACGCCCCGGTGACCTGCAGCGAGCCGGTGCCGGTGACCACCAGGTCCGCCGACGAGTCGATCGCCGCGCTGGTGCCGTCGTCGGCGTGGTCGGCGGTGTCGGCGACCTCGTTGGTCGAGCCGTCGGCCAGCGACAGCACCACCGTCTCGGCGTTCGTCACCGCGATGCCCGCGCTGGTCGGTGAGGTGATCGTGGCGCCGTCCAGCACCAGGACGACGTCCTCGGTGTCGACGGTGTCGACGACGACCTGCCCCTCGAGCTCACCGGACAGCACGTAGGTGCCGGCTGCGGTGATGGTGACCGTGTCCCCGTCGACGGACACCGCACCCGAGTCCGCCGACGCGGTGTCGCCCTCCAGCGAGATCGCGGTCCCCGAGCCCACGTCGGACGACGTCACCCAGCCGTCGTTCGCGGCCAGCGCCGCCTCGACCGTCGTCCCGGTGGCGGCGGTGACCGCACCCGCGACCTCGGCGGAGACCGCGGTGTCCGACGACGCCGTGGTGGTGGAGGTGGTGCCGCAGGCGGCGATGAGGGTGGCGGCGGCGCCGGCCACGAGGGCGGCGCGCAGACGGCGGACGGTCACGAGGACTCCAGAGCGGTGAGGTGGCGGGTGAGGACGGGGTGCCAGCGGTTGGCCGGCAGGGTGGGGTGCAGTGCGGCGAGGCCGGTGCCGAACTTGGAGATGCGGGCCGGGCGGACCCCGCAGCGCCAGAGCAGCCGGTCGGCGGCCGAGGGCTGCGCGCCGGACTTCGTCTCCACGACCACCCGGTGCGGCAGGTCGAGCCGGCGGCCGTCGGGGGTGGTCCAGCGGAGTCCGGCGTCGAGGGTCAGCCGGCTGTCGGAACGGGGGAGCAGCAGCGTCGTCCGGCGGTAGGTGGTGGTCAGCACCGGCACCAGCGCGACGCCGCGCAGGTCGGGCAGGCCGGCGGCGCAGAACGCGTCGTCGAGGAAGGCCCGGTCGCCGCCGAGGGAGCGCTGCTTGACCGTGGCGCCCCGCGGCCCGCGGGTCTTGAGCTCCAGCCAGGTCTCGCCGGTCTCCAGGTAGGTGCGGCGGCGGACCTTGAAGCGGCGGCGCCGGCCGTGCGCGGCCAGGTGGTAGCCGGCGAGGTCGGGGGTGTCGAGGTACAGCGAGTCGTAGCCGGAGTCCCGCCGTCCCTGGATGCAGAGCACCCGGGGCGCCTCGGTCGCGGCCAGCCGGGCGAGCACCTGCTCGGCGTGCGCCGGGGTGAGCAGGTACTTGCGGTCGACCCGGGTCTGCAGCGCGGCCCGCTCGACCAGTTCGGCGAGCTCGACGGTGGGCAGGTCGGCGACGACGCTCACCGGCGGGCCTCCGCGGTCAGCTGCTCGTGCGCACCCGTCAGCGCGGGGTGTGCGGACAGCTCGTACCGGACGTCGACCAGCGTGGTGTCGTCGACCAGGTCGACCCGCTGCACCGTCACCTGGTGCACCCGGGCGCCCAGCAGGCCCTCCAGGTGCGCGGTGAGCGCGGACTCGTCGGTGAACGCCCGGTCCAGCACCAGGGTGGTGTGCCGGTGCCGGCGGAACAGCCGGGGGTGCCCCGAGGCCCACATGACCACGACGATCAGCGCCATCAGCAGGGGCACCAGCCACTCCGACTGCGCCGTGCCCGAGCCCAGCCCGCCGAGCAGCCCGAGTGCCAGGGCCGCGAAGTAGAACGCCACCTCGTGCTGGGCCAGCTCGGTGGAGCGCAGCCGGATGATCGACAGCACGCCGAACAGGCCCAGCCCGAGCCCCGCGCCGACGCTGCTGGTGGACAGCGCGGCAGCGACCGCCAGCACGCCGACGTTGACGCCGAGGAAGGCCGCGAGCAGGTCGCGGCGGCGGTGCCGGGGGAAGTAGACGCCGAAGGCCAGGACGCCGATGGCGACCAGGTCGGCGAGGTAGAGCACGAGCGAGGACATCGGGATCCGTCCGTCGGGGGTGGGGTTCGACGGGGACTCTGCGGAGCCCCGGTGTGCGGGCACCCGCTGCTCGCTGAGCGGCAGCTGTGCACCGGATCCGCTCACCGGACGCACAGCTGCGGCACGGGGAGGCCCCCGACCGTCGAACGCATGACCGAGACGCAGACACCGCCCCGGCGACACAGCCGACGGGCCTTCCTGGGGGGCGCCGCCGGCGTCCTGTTCGCCGCCGGCGCGGGGACGGCGGGGTGGGCGCTGGACCGCTTCGTCGTCGACCACGTGGAGGTGGCCGACGCCTCGGCCTACGAGGCCGCCTCGGGCGTGGACGCCGGCACCACCGCGACCACCAACGGCACCGTCACCGGCGACACGTACACCTCCGACCAGGCCACGATCACCATCTCCACCGTCGTCACCGGCAGCGGCGACTCCACGGTCACCTACTTCGTCGCCGACGTCGTGCTCACCGACGCCACCGCGCTGCGCTCGGCGTTCGCCGACGACGAGTTCGGGCTCAACATCGTCGACGAGCCCTCCGACATCGCCGCGTCGGTGGGCGCGGTCTTCGCGGTCAACGGCGACTACTACGGCTTCCGCGAGACCGGCATCGTCATCCGCAACGGCGTCGCCTACCGCGACGCCGGCGCCCGCGAGGGCATGGCGTTCTACCGCGACGGCACGGTGCGGGTCTACGACGAGACGGCGACCACGGCGGACAAGCTCGTCGCCGACGGGGTGTGGAACACGCTCTCCTTCGGCCCGGCGATCGTGCTCAACGGTGCGGTGGTCGCCGGCATCGACGACGTCGAGGTCGACACCAACGTCGGCAACCACTCCATCCAGGGCGACCAACCGCGCACCGCCGTCGGCGTCATCGGGACCAACCACCTGGTCTTCGTGGTCGTCGACGGGCGCAGCGAGGGCTACAGCGAGGGCGTCACGCTGCCCGAGCTGGCCGAGATCTTCGTGGGGCTCGGTGCGGTCACCGCCTACAACATCGACGGCGGCGGCTCCTCGACGATGGTCTTCGACGGCGCGCTGGTGAACGACCCGCTGGGCAAGGGCTCCGAGCGCGGCACCTCCGACGTCCTGTACATCGCGTGACCGTCCTCCTGGTCCCGGCCTTCCAGCCCGACGGGCGGCTGCCCGCGCTGCTGGCCGCCGTCCGCCGGCTGGACCCCGCCCTCGAGCTGCTGGTCGTCGACGACGGCTCCGACCCCACGCCGGTGTTCGACGCCTGCCGGGCGCTGGGTGCCACCGTGCTGCACCACGGGGTCAACCGCGGCAAGGGGGCGGCCCTGCGCACCGGGCTGGCGCACGTCGCGCTGCTGCACCCCGACGCCGCCGTGGTCACCGCCGACGCCGACGGCCAGCACCTGCCCTCCGACGTCGTCGCCGTCGCGGCCGGTCTGCAACAAGCGCCCTTCTCGTCAGCCGCCGGCGGGCGGATCGTGCTGGGGGTGCGGTCGTTCAACGGGGACGACGTGCCGCTGCGGTCGCGGGTGGGCAACCGGGCCTCGGCGCTGCTGGTGCGGGCGGCCACCGGCCGGGCGCTGGCCGACACCCAGACCGGGCTCCGCGGGTTCGCCGCCGACCTGGTGCCCTGGCTGCTGACCGTGCGCGGGGACCGGTTCGAGTACGAGCTGCGGGTGCTGCTGGAGGCCGCCCGCCGGGGCGTGCGGGTCGAGCAGGTGCCGATCGCGACGGTCTACCTGGCCGGCAACTCCTCCTCGCACTTCCGCGCCGTCCGCGACTCGCTGCGGGTCTACCGGCCGCTGGCGCTGTTCCTGCTCTCCTCGCTGACCGCCGCCGCGGTCGACCTGGTCGCGCTGGTGGTGCTGTCGGCGCTGACCGGGTCGCTGTGGCTGTCCGTCGTCGGCGCCCGGCTGGTGAGCGGGACGGTCAACTACTCGGTCAACCGGCGGGTGGTGTTCCGCGCCGGCCGCAGCCGCCGGTCGCTGTTGGGCTACGTCGCGCTCGCCGGTTCGCTGCTGGTGGCCAACCTGGCGCTGATCAGCGGGTTCACCGCGCTCGGGCTGGGTCTGCTGACCGCCAAGCTGGTCACCGAGCTGTTGCTGGTGTCGGTGTCGTTCGCCGTCCAGCGGGGTGCGGTGTTCCGGCGCCGCCGGGCGGTGCGGACGACGGTCGAGCGTGCCGGGTTGGTTACCCGCGGGTAACTTCAGCGGGGTCGCCGACCCGAGGAGCACCCGACGATGACGTCGACCGCCAGCACCGACGAGACCACCACCGGCACCGTCGAGATGGAGCCCCGCCGTCCCGACCTGCTGCCGCCGTGGCACACCCCCGAGCGGGAGGCCCTGCAGCTGCAGGCGCGGGCCTTCGCGACGGACGAGGTGCTGCCGGTCGCCAACGAGCTCGACCCGCAGAAGGGCGAGATCCCGCAGCACCTGCTGGAGCGCATGGGCGAGCTCGGGTGGTTCGGCATCACGATCGACCGCGAGCACGGCGGGCTGGGTCTCGGCGTCTTCGAGTACTGCATGGTCAGCGAGGAGCTGGCCCGGGCCTGGATGAGCGTGGCCTCGATCCTGGCCCGGTCCCAGGGCATGGGGACGTCGGTCGCGGACGCCTCGCGCCGGGACTCGTTGCTGCGGAAGTCGGCCGCGGGTTCCTGGATCGGGGCGGTCGCGCTGAGCGAGCCCGACGCCGGCTCGGACTTGGCCAACGTGCAGACCCGCGCCGTCCGCGACGGCGACGAGTGGGTGATCACCGGGCACAAGCGCTGGTGCGGCAACGCCAAGGCCGCCGACTTCATCCAGGTGCTGGTGCGCACCGCCGACCCACAGCCGGGGGAGTCCCGCTCCCGCGGGCTGCGCAACGTGCTGCTGGCCAAGGAGCGCGGCTCGTTCCCGGCGGGGCTGTCGGGCTACCCGATCGACAAGGTCGGCTACCACGGCTTCCTGACCTGGGACCTCGAGTTCGACGGCGTCCGCATCCCGGCCGACGACCTGATCGTCGCCCCCGGTGACGCCGACGGCGACGGCGGCTCCAAGGCCGGGTTCGCCGAGGCGCAGGCCTTCCTCAACACCGCCCGGGTGCACACCGCGGCCCGCGCCGTCGGCCTGGCCCGCGCCGCGGTGGAGGACACCACCACCTACCTGCAGGAGCGCGAGCAGTTCGGCCACCCGATCGGCGACTTCCAGGCGCTGCGCTTCGCCCTGGCCGAGATGGCCGCGCAGGTGGAGGAGTCCCGGGCGTTCTACCGGCAGGTCGCGCACCTGCTCGACGTCGGCGTCCCCTGCGAGCGGGAGGCGGCGATGGTCAAGCTGCAGGCCACCGAGATGGCGGTGCGGGTGACCAACCAGGCGATGCAGCTGCACGGCGGCAACGGCTACACCACCGAGCGCCAGGTCGAGCGGCACTGGCGCGACGCCCGGCTGACCACCATCTTCGAGGGCACCAGCGAGATCCAGAAGCGGATCATCAGCGACCGGATGCTGCCCCGCTCGCCGCTGACCTGACGCCCCGCCCTCAGCAACGGCTCTCCGTCCTCACCAGCGTCGGTGAGGGTGGGGAGACGTGGATCAGGTCACCTGATCCACGCTGACCGGGGCCGAGCCGGGGAGTCGCCTGTGGGTCGGCTGCGGGGTGGCTGCCGACCGGGTGCGCCGGGGCCGTGGGCGGTCAGAGTGGGTCCGTGGAGGGGCAGCGGCTGCACGGCGTGGACGTCGCCCGCGGGCTGGCCGTGGTCGGGATGCTGTTCGTGGACAACCGGGGCAACGCCGCGATCGGCACCCAGTTCGTGCACGCGCCCTGGCACGGGTTGCGGGTCGCCGACGTCGTCTTCCCGGTGTTCCTGCTGGTCGTCGGGGTGTCCATGCCGTTCTCCCGCCGGGCCGACCGGCCGCGGGCGGTGCTGCTGCGGGTGCTCAAGCTGGCGGCACTCGGCTGGCTGATCGTCACCGCGAAGTACGGCTTCGACGTGGTGGGCGCCGGGGTGCTGGGGCACGTCGCCGGGGCCTACCTGCTGTGCTGGCTGCTGCTCCGGCTGCCGCGCCGGGCCCAGCTGCCGACGGCGGGCGGCGTGCTCGCCGTCCTCACGCTGGTGGCGGTGCTGGTGCCGGTGCCCGGCAGCGGCCGGACGGCGGTCGAGCCGGACCTCTCCTGGGCGCACTGGCTCGACCAGACGATGGGCCTGACCTTCTCCGCCGAGGCGCCGCACTCCTACCTGCCGAGCGCGGTCACCGTCTTCCTCGGCGTGCTGGCCGGCCGGGCGCTGCTGGAGCACGGCGTGCGCGGGGCCCTGCCGCGGATGGTCACCGGCGCCGCCGTGCTGCTGGTGACCGGGCTGGCGCTGGCCCCGCTGCTGCCGGTGAACAAGCGGTTGTGGACGCCGTCGTTCGTGCTGGTCACCGGGGGGATCGGGCTGCTGGTCCTGGCCGCGGCACTGTGGCTGGTCGACGTCCGCGGGGTGCGGCGGCCCTTCCGGCCGGCGGAGGTGATGGGGCTGAACGCGATCGTGGCGTTCGCCGTCTCCGAGCTGGTGTTCCGCGCGGTGCTCTCGCACGGGGTCCAGCCGGTGGTGGACCGCTGGCTCACCGACCTGACGTCGGCGACGACGTCGGCGTACCTCTACGCCGCGGCGTCGGTGGTCGTGGTGTGGGGCGTGTGCCAGGTGCTGGCCCGGCGGGGGGTCGTGGTCCGGGTCTAGCCGACCGCGGGCTGCCCGCCGACCGGTTCGGGCTCGCTGGCGGCCAGCAGCCGGTTCGCGCTCATCAGCGTGATCCCCCGGTCGGCGATCTGGGCCAGCGCCGCCGGCAGCGCGCGCACCTCGAGCTCGCGCCGGGCCGCCAGCTCCTGCGCGAAGGAGGCTCCCGGGTCGAAGGTGCCCTGGCCGATCCCGTCGTGCAGGCCGAGGACGTCACCGGCGATCACGGTCTGCCCCATGTAGTCCTCGACGTGCCGCTGGGACGTCGAGTCGCCCGGGCCGCGGGTGACCGACCAGATGTAGGTGTCGTAGCCCAGCTCGGCGGCCACCCGCAGGGCGTACCCGGTGATCTCCCCGCGCGGGGGCCGGAAGCTGGTGAACGGGGCGTCGATCAGCCCGGCCACCTCGTCGCGGCAGCGCACCAGCTCGTCCCGGGTCTGTGCGGCGGTCAGCGTGGTCAGGTCGCGGTGGGTCCAGGTGTGGTTGCCGATCTCGTGCCCGGCGGCGACCACCTCGCGCAGCAGGTCCGGGTGCCGGACGGCGTTCCAGCCCATCACGTTGAACGTCGCGGTCACCCCCGCGTCGGCCAGTGCCTCGAGGATCCGCGGGGTGAAGTCCGGCGTCGGGCCGTCGTCGAAGCTGATGCAGGCGATGGGCGTGCTCACCGTGGTGTTCCAGACGACCCGGTGGGTCCCCAGCCGGGCGACGGCCTCGCCCTCGTCCGCAGCACCGCCGGCTTCGGCGAACTGCTGCTGGGCGCGGGTGCGGGCCTCGTCGCGGATCTCGTCGTCGCTGCGGGCGGTGACCGCGCCGATCGTGCCGCCCAGCGCACCGCCCACCGCCAGCCCGCCGACACCGAGGCCGGCGCGGGCCAGGAACTGCCGCCTGCTGCTCATGCGATCCGTTCTACCGCCCCCCGGCTGGGAGGAGGCTGCCAGTTCGGCATCGTGCGCTGTGGGTCGGCTGGGAGCCGGGTTCGCCGGCCCCGCCGCGACCTACGGTCCCCCGACGTGGGCACCGGGCGGACGACGACGGCACGGCGGGTGGGCCTCGCGCTGCTGGTCAGCGCCGTGCTCGCCGCCGTCGGGTGGACCCAGCGGGGCGACCTCGCCGGGGTCGGCCGGGACCTGCACCGGGCCGACCCCCGCTGGCTGGCGGTGCTCGGCGTGCTGCTGCTGGCCTGGTGGGCGGCGTGGACGGCGGTGCACGCCACCGCGCTGGCCGGCGTCACCCGGGTGCGCGCCGCGGACCTGCCCGAGCTCGCCCGCGGCGCGGTGTCGGCGGTGGCGCTGAACTCCGTGGTCACCTCGGCCGGGCTCGCCGGGCTGGCGGCGATGGACCGGGCCGGACGCCGGCGGGGCCTGCCGCGCGCCGAGGTCGCCGGTGGCTACCTGCTCGCCGCGACCGTCACCGACCTCGGCTTCCTGCTGGTGCTCGTGGCCGGTTTCGTCGTGCTGGGTGCCGACGGACGGCTGACCGGGCTGGACCTGCTCGCCGGAGCGGTCTTCCTCGCGCTGACCACCGCCCGGGTGGTGGTGACGGTGCTCGCGGTCCGGCGACCGGCCACGCTGGCCCGGCTGACCGGGTGGGTGCTCCGGCTGGAGGCGACGGTGCTCCGCCGGCCGGCGCGTGCCTGGGACCCGGCCCGCACCGAGGAGCTGGTCGCGGCCGCGGCGTCGGTCACCCGCCGTCCGGGCCGGGCGGTGCCACCGCTGCTGGCGGCCACCGCCGTGGACGTGATCGGGGTGCTGATGCTGGCGGCCTCGCTGGCCGCGGTGGGCGGCGGGCACGACCTGGGGCTGGCGCTCTCGGCGTACGTGCTGGCCTCGGTGGCCGCGGTGCTGGGGCCGCTGCCCGGGGGGATCGGGGCCGCCGAGGTGGGTGCCGCGGCCGCGCTCACGGTGGGGGGTGTGCCGCTGGCCGTCGCCGCGGCGGCGACCCTGCTGTTCCGGGTGGCCGAGTTCTGGGTGCCGCTGGCCGTCGGCGGGCTGGCCTGGGCGTCCGGGCGCCGCGAGCCGGTGGCCCGGTGACCGCCGTCCGGCGGGCCAGCGCCCTGGTGGCGCTGCTCGTGGGGGTCGGGGCGCTGTCCGCGGTGGTGCGCGTCGTGCCGCACCCGGAGCACCGGCCGGTCCCGGGGCTGCGCCCGCTGGAGGGCGCGGTCGCGGCGATCGACGGCGGCCGGTACCTGCTGCTCGGTGCCGGACTGGTGCTGCTGCTCGTCGTCCGGGCGCTGCTGCGCGGACGACGCGCGGCCTGGCTGGCCGCCGTCGCCGGGCTGGCCGCGGCCACCGTCGGGTCGCTGGTCGTGCACCCGCACCTGCGGGTCTCGGCGACGCTGGCAGTGCTCACCACGCTGGTCGGGGCCGGCGGGCGGGCGTTCACCGCGCGCGGTGACCCGATGCTGGTCCGCCGGGGCATCGCGGTGCTCGTCGGCGGTGCCGCCCTCCTGGTCGCGGTCGCGACGGCCGGGCTCTACGAGCTGGACGGCCAGTTCCGCGGGGGGACCACGGCCTGGGGGTCGGCCGGGCAGGCCGCCCGGCTGCTGCTGATGCTGCCGGTGGACGCCGAACCGCTGACCCGGCACGCCGACTGGCTGGTCTCGGCCACCCGTGGCGCGGCCCTGGCCGTCGTCCTGGTGGGGGCCGGGATGCTGATCGCGGCGGTGTCCGGCGGCCGCCAGCGGGCCGCCGACCGCGCCGTCGTCACGCGGTTGCTCGACGAGCACGCCACCACGTCGCTGGCCCACTTCCAGCTGCTGCCCGACAAGCACTGGCTGGTGGCCGCCGACGGGCAGGCCTTCGTCGGCTACGGCCTGCGCGGACGGACGGCGGTGGCGCTGGGCGGCCCGATCGGCGCGCCGGGGAGCCGTCGTGCCGCGGCCGCGGAGTTCCTGGCCCTGTGCCGCCGCAACGGCTGGACGCCCGGCTTCCACCAGGTCACGCCTGCCGAGCTGCCCGACCTGACGGCCCTGGGCCTGCGCGCCTACAAGATCGGTGAGGAGGCGGTGATCGAGCTGGCCGGCGGTACCGCGCCGGAGGGTCGGGCCGGGAAGTCGATCCGCTCGGCCGTCCGGCGCTGCGAGCGGGCCGGCTACCGGGTGGTCGCGCTGGAGCACCCGCTCACCGACGTCGACCTGGCTCGGTTGCGCGAGGTGTCCGAGGCCTGGGCCGCCGACGGCGAGCACCGCGAGCGCACCTTCACCCTCGGCCAGTTCGACGCCGACCAGCTGCGACGGACCCCGGTGCTCGCGGTCGTCGACGCCGAGGACCGGGTCCAGGCCTTCGCCAACACGCTGCCGGCCTACCGCTCGACCGAGCGCAGCTTCGACCTGATGCGGCGTCGTCCCGGCGCGGTGAACGGGGTGATGGACCAGCTGTTCGTGGCGATGGGCGACCGGTTCGCCGCCGGGGGCGGCACCGGGATGAACCTCGGGCTCGCCCCGTTCACCGGTCTGGCCGACCAGCCCGGCGTGCCCGCCCGGGTGATGCGGCTGCTCTACGAGCGCGGCGGGGTGCTGCTGGACTACGCCGGGCTGCGCTCGTTCAAGGACAAGTGGGCGCCGCGGTGGGAGTCCCGGTACCTGGTCACCACCGGGGACACCGCCCTGCCCCGGGTCGCTCTCGCCGTCGCCCGCCTCGGGGAGCTGCCCGACCCACGGCGCCCGCTGACCCGGCTGGTCGGCCTGGTCGGCCGGTTCCCGGTGACGACGACGTTCGCCGCCGTCCAGCTGTGGCTCATGCTCGCCGGGGCCTACGACCCGCAGGTGCACCGGCAGCTGATCGCCGCGGCCGGCTCGTCCTGGGAGCTGCTCGCGCACGGCCAGCTGTGGCGGCTGCTCACCTCCCCGGTGGTGCAGGCCAGCCCGGGCTGGGTGTGGGTGAACATCGCGCTGGGGGCGGTGGCGTTCCCGCTGGCCGAGTCGCGGCTGGGCAGCCGGTGGACCGCGCTGGGATTCTTCGCCGGTGACCTGCTCGGCTCGGTGCCGGTGCTGCTGGGCGTGCGGCTGGCCGCGGCGACCGGCTCGGACAGCGCGCTGGCCGAGCTGCACCAGGTCGACGGCGGCAGCTTGGCGGGGAGCTGGGCGCTGCTGGCCGCTGTCGTCGTCCTGCTGCCGGCCGGCCGCCGGCGCACCCGGGCGGCTGCCGCCCTGGCCGCCGTCCTCGCCGTCGCCCTGGTGCTCGACCACGGCATCGCCGACGTCCAGCACGCCGCCTCGGCGCTGGGCGTCGTCGCCGTCCTGACCCTGGCCCGCCGCCTGCGCCGGGGTCAGCGTGGATCAGGTGACCTGATCCACGTCTCTCCACCCTCACCAGCGTTGGTGAGGGAGGAGAGACGTTGATCAGGAGACCTGATCCACGCTGGGGTCGGGTCAGAGCTCCAGGAACATGAGGACCTCGTCGCGGTAGCCGTCGGCGATCCTCAGCGCGGAGGGCCAGCGGCCGATCTCGCGGTAGCCGTGCCGCAGGTAGAACGGCTCCAGGCCCTGCTCGGCACGGACGTAGAGGTGCAGGTGGGCCAGGCCGAGCTCGCGGGCGCAGCGGGCGGCCTCGGTGAGCAGCACCGAGCCGACGCCGGTGCCGCGGGAGCCCAGCGAGGTCTGCACCCGCCGCAGGGTGGCCCAGTGCCGGAAGATCGGCTGCGGGTTGCGGGCCAGCACCAGCCAGCCGGCCAGCGAGCCGTCGGGCGCGGTCACCCAGAGGAGCCGCTCGTCGGGGCTGAGGGCGGCGATCACGGCATCGGCCGCCGCCCGCACGGTGGGCTCGTCGACCGGCAGCTCCGGGAACCCGACCGCGCCGCCGGCGTTGCTGACCGCGCGCCAGCAGGTGGCGAGCTCGGTGGCCATGGCGGCGGTGACGTCGGCGGGGGAGGTCAGCCAGCGCAGCGACAGGTCGGAGCTCATGGGTCGATCCCACCAGCACCGGCCAACAGCGACACGGCCAGGGCAGCCATGACGACGGCGATCACCCCGTCGAGCACCCGCCAGGCGGCCGGTCGGGCGAACACCGGGCGCAGTGCGCGGGCCCCCACGCCCAGCCCGGTGAACCACAGCACGCTGGCCGCGCAGGCCCCGGCAGCGAACCACCAGCGCTGGTCGCCGTGCGTGCCGGCCACCGAGCCCAGCAGCAGCACGGTGTCCAGGTACACGTGCGGGTTGAGCCAGGTCAGCGCCAGGGCGGTGCCGACGACGGCGCCCAGCGACACCCGCGCCCCGCCCGCCGAGGTGTCCAGTGCGGTGGGCCGCAGGGCGCGGCGGGCGGCCAGCACCGCGTAACCGAGCAGGAAGAGCCCACCGGCGACGCGGACGACGGTGACCAGCCAGGGCACCCGCTCCAGCACCGCCCCGGTCCCGGCGACCCCGGCCAGGATCAGCACGACGTCGGACAGCGCACACACCGCGACCACGGCCAGCACGTGCTCCCGGCGCAGGCCCTGGCGGAGCACGAAGGCGTTCTGCGCGCCGATGGCGACGATGAGGGAGAGCCCGAGACCGAGGCCGGCGAGGACGGCGGAGATGACCACCCGCCCATCCTGGGCCGGCACCGACGACAGCACCGCTACGGACTTTGATGCACCGTAAGCTCTGCTGTCGATGGACCTGCCCCAGCTGCGCGCCCTGGCCGCCGCCGTCGAGACCGGCACGCTGGACGCTGCCGCCCGGGTGCTGCACGTGACGCCGTCCGCGGTGAGCCAGCGGATCCGAGCGCTGGAGGTGGACACCGGCCAGGTGCTGCTGGTCCGCAGCCGCCCGGTCGAGCCCACCGAGGCCGGCGCCGCGGTGCTCCGGCTGGCCCGGCAGGTGGAGCTGCTGGTCGCCGACACCACCGCGGCGCTGGCGGGGGTCCCGGCCGACGGGTCCCCGCCCACCGTGCCGGTCGCGGTCAACGCCGACTCGCTGGCCACCTGGTTCCTGCCCGCGCTCGCCCCGGTCGCCGACCGGGTGGGCCTGGACGCCCGGGTCGCCGACCAGGAGCACACCGCCTCCTTGCTGCGCGGGGGCACCGTGATGGCCGCGGTCACCGCCGACGCCGACCCGGTGCCCGGCTGTTCGGCGTCCCGGCTGGGGGCGATGCGCTACCGCCCGATGGCCGCGCGGTCCGTGGTCGAACGGTGGTTCCCCGAGGGGGCGACGTCGGCCGCGCTGCGCCGGGCCCCGGTGGTGGTCTTCGACCGCACCGACGACCTGCAGGCGGCCTACCTGCGCCGGCGCACGCACGCCGTCGTCCGGCCGCCGACGCACCACGTGCCCTCGTCGGCGGACTACCTGGCGGCGGTCCGGCTCGGCTTCGGCTGGGGGATGGTGCCCGATCTGCAGACCGGACCCGACGACCGGCTGGTCGAGCTCGACCCGGGCGGTGCCGTCGACGTCGTCCTGTGGTGGCAGCAGTGGAAGCTGCGCTCGCCCAGCCTGGACCTGGTCGCCGACGCCGTGCGGACGGCGGCCCGCGCGGCGCTCACCTGATCTCCCTCACCGGGACGTCCTCCGCGTCGGGCCGGCACCGTCGTCCGCAGGGTCAAGGCGCAGGACCACCACCGGCCGGACGAGATCGAGCACTTCCGGCCCTGAGGGGGGTCCTCAGAGGTCGGCGGCGAACCCCCGGACGTCCCGGACGGTCGCCCGGTAGGCGTCACCGGCGGCCTCCCGCCACGACATCTCCGCGGCGTGCGTGAGCCCCAGGTTGACCCGGCCGACGACGGAGACCCCGGCCCGCTGGAGCCTGCGGGCGTAGGCGACGCCCTCGTCGCGCAGGGGGTCGAGCTCGTTGGCCGAGACCACGTGCGGGGGCAGGCCCTCCAGGTCCTCGGCGGTGGCGAAGTAGGGCCAGGCGAGGGGGTTCTCCGCGTTCTCACCGGTCGGGTCGTAGACGGCGACCAGCATGTCCATCATCGAGGTGTTCAGGTAGTAGCCCTCGTTCTCCACCATCGAGGGCAGTTCGGCCAGCTTGCGGTCGGTCGACCAGCCGTAGCCGCCGCTGATGTAGGGGACCATCGCGTAGACCCCGTCGATGCGGTCCAGCCGGCCCTCCCGCTTGGCCTTGATGGTGGCCGCGAGCGCGAGGTTGGCCCCGCCGGACTCGCCCTGTACCACCACCGCGGAGAGCCCGAGGTCGGTGCGGTGCTCGTGCACCCAGTCCAGCGCCGAGCTGACGTCGTCCAGGCCGGCCGGGAAGGGGTTCGGCCCCTCCGGCGTCCAGGCGTTGCGGAACGCCGGGGTGACGACGACGAGGCCGGTCGCGGCCAGGTCCCGGCTCCACTGCTCGTGCACCGCGTTGTGCGCGTCGAGGATCGTCATGCCGCCGCCGTGGACGTAGACGACGCCGGGGAGCGTCCCGACCGCCCCCGTGGGGCGGTAGACGCGCAGCACGATCTCGCTGTCGTCGACCCCGCGGATCGTCTGGGTCCGGTGCTCGACCTCGACCGGGGTCGGCGAGGGAGCGGGCTGCAGCGCGGCGTACAGCCCCTCGAACGCCGCGTGCGAGGCGCCGACGAACTCGGCGACGGCCTCCGGGGCGGCATCCCGGCCGAACGGGGCGGGCGCGGCCGGGGCGTCCAGGCCGAAGGCGGCGAGCCCGGCGAGCAGCGCGGTGTGCGTCCGGGGGTCGGTCGCCAGGCTGGCGTCGGGGTCGGCGAGCCGCCCCACTTGAACGGCGCGTGCGGACGTGGTCTCGGTCATGGGGCTCCTCGACGCCGGGGCCCGACACCGGGCCGCCCCGAACTGTGACACGGACCACTCTCCGAGTCGAGGGGTCAGCCCGGCAGCAGCCCGTAGAGCAGGTCGACGCCCAGCGTGGCCAGGACGGCGGCGGGCACGAGCAGGACCAGCGCGACGGCCCGGGTGCGACCGTGGCGGGGGAGCACCCCGGCCACCACCAGCGCGACGACGACGCCGGCCACGGCCTGGACCGGGTGCAGCGGGGTGCCCGGAGGGAGCCCTCCGGAGGCGGCGAGCCAGAGCTGCCAGAGCGTCCGGTCGGCCAGTGCCACCGCGGCGGCCCCGGCCAGCACCGTGCCGGGCAGCACGCCGCGCCGCCGGGTGGCCAGGTGCACGACGACGGCGAACAGCGGCACCGCGGTGAGCGACAGCACGGTCCACGCAGCCAGCAGCACCAGGTTCGCCCGGAGCCCGAACCCCAGGACGCCGACCGCCCAGCCGTAGTAGGCCACGCTCATCACGGTGAAGAAGACGGCACTGGTCGCGGCGGCCACCCGCACCGTCGGAGCGGCCCGGGCCAGCAGGGCGACGGCCAGCACCCAGGCAGCCGGGTAGGACCCCAGGTCGGCCAGCCAGGAGACCCCGGAGGCGTCGGCGGCCTTCGCAGCGACCCCGGTCAGTGCACCCAGGGCCGCCGCGAGGAGGAGTCGGCGGGTCAGGCCCGGAAGTTGGCCTGGATCCGCTGCAGCAGGAAGTCCCCGGCCGTCATCGGCTCGTGCAGGCCGGCCGGGCTCTCGATCACCGCGTCCTTGTCGGCCTGGGCGAAGAACGCCATCGAGTACCGGGGGGCCGTCGACTCGCCCCGGCTCGGCGCCGCCACCCGGTGGAAGTTCGACGGCAGCCGGTCGTCGCTCCACCGCATGAGCATGTCACCGACGTTGCAGGTGATGGCCTCGTCGGTGGCCGGCACGGGGGTCCACGCGTAGCCGTCGTCCGAGGGCCGGGCGGCCTCCGCGCCGGGCAGCACCTGCAGCCCGCCCTGGCCCTCGCGCTGGAAGAGCAGGGTCAGGCAGTCGAAGTCGGTGTGCGCCCCGGCCCGCCACGTGCCGGGCGTGTCGAGCAGGTCTTCCGGAAAGGCCATGTAGTGGATCAGCCGCAGGCAGGACTGGTACTGCGCGGACGCCGGGTCGTGCACGGACGCGAAGAAGTCGCGGGGCAGGCCGAGCCGGTCGGCGAAGCAGGACAGCACCTGCATCGCCACCGACCAGCAGCGCGCCTCGAAGGCGAGCAGGGTGTCCCGGAAGCCGGCCACCTCGTCGTCGGTGGGCCAGAGCCCGGCCATGTGCGGCCGGGTGAGCTGCCAGGACTCCTTCTGGTCGGCCGTGCCCACCGAGGGCCGCACCTGGCTCTTGAACTCGTAGCCGGCGTTGAGCCCCTTCTTCAGCGGGAACCGGGCCTTGACCTCGGCCGTGAGGGCGAAGAAGGCCTGCGAGGCGGCGAAGGCGGCGTCCACCTCGGCGGGGGCGATGCCGTGGTCGACGACCTGGAAGAAGCCGATGTCGGTGGCCGCCTCCCACAGCTCGGCGGTGATCTCGGCTCGCCGGTCCGCGAACCCGGCGAGGGAGATGCGGCGGATCTCGCGGTCGCTGGTCAGGGTGCCGACGGCGCCCATCCGGGACTCGCGGGTCAGCTCGGTCAGTGTGCTCACGGTGGTGTTCCCCCGAGGGGAGGCCGCACAGCAGACGCCGCGGCTCTGCGCACCATGCAAGCGGGCGCCCGGCGCCGGCGGCAAGACCCGGGGACCAGACGTAACACGGGTTTCACGTGGAGCGGACGCCCGCACGCTGTTTGGATGGTCGGCGGTGCCGGGACCAGCCCGGCGCACGACCTCCAGGAGCACACCCCGTGGCAGAGCTGACCCGCCCCGACGTCGAGCCGCCGACCGGCCCGGCCCCCGACGACCTCGTCATCGAGGACATCACCGTCGGCGACGGCGCCGAGGCCACCTCCGGCAGCCTGGTCTCCGCGCACTACGTCGGCGTCACCCACGACGGCGGCGAGCAGTTCGACGCCTCGTGGGACCGCGGCGACCCGCTGGAGTTCCAGCTCGGCGTCGGCATGGTCATCGCCGGCTGGGACGAGGGCATCGCCGGCATGAAGGTCGGCGGACGTCGCCGGCTCACCATCCCCGCGCACAAGGCCTACGGCGAGCGCGGCGCGGGCGGGGTCATCAAGCCCGGCGCGACGCTGGTCTTCGTCGTCGACCTGGTCGGCGTGCGCTGACCGGTCCCACCCCGGGCTCGGCCGGCTGGGAGTTCGCCCAGCGCGTGCACCAGCTGGCCGGGTCCAGCCCCTACGTCGTCGTCCCCGCCGAGGGTGGTTTCGACGTCGTCCTGGACGCCGTGGACGCTCGGTGGACGACGCTGGCGTACCGCCGGGGGCTGAGGAAGACGGTCACCCACCAGGTGCGGGTGGACGAGCAGGCCCGGTCCTTCTCGGTCAACGACCTCACCCGGAGCGCCCAGTGGTCGGTCGGCGTCGACCCCACCGGGCCGCCGGTGCTGCGGCTGGCCGGGTCCGCGTCGTTCGCCTCCGGTCGGCAGATCGGGTTCAGCAGGGGCCGGGAGTACGGCCTCCGGGACGACGGCACCCTCGGTGTCGCCGCCGGGTGGGACTTCCGGATGGGCGAGGGCCGCGAGCTGGTCCGCTGGGCCGCCCGAGAGCAGGGCTGGCGGGAGACGATGCCCCGGGACATGAAGACCGGGATCGCCGTCGCGGGGGTCACGGTCGCGCTGCTGCTGGTCGCGGGCATCGTCCTGGGGATCCTGGCCCTGGTGGGCCGGCTGTGACCCCGGGTCCGGGCGGCACCCAGTTCGTCGAGCGGGTGCGGGAGCTGGCCGCGGCCAGCCCCTACGAGGTCCGGGCCTGCGACGCCGGCTTCGACCTGGCGCTCCGGCAGGGCGCAGCGGCGCCGGCGGGCGGGACCCCGGCCTGGGTGCACGACCTGTGCGTGCACCTCGACGAGGAGGGTCGGCGGTACACCGTGGACGTGCGGACCGTCGACGTCACGGCCGACTCCGCCGGCCGGTTGACCAGCAGGCCGTCGGATCGCCGGCTCACCCGTCGGGACGTCCCCCCGCTGCGTCCGCACCGGTTCCCCGAGACCCGCGGTGGTGCCCTCGTGCCCGAGGGCGGCTGGGACCTGCGCCTGGCCGAGAACCGCGAGCTGGTCCGGCGGGCCGGACGCGACCTGGGGTGGACCGAGCGGCTGCCCCCGGGCATGCGGGCCGGCATCGGCTGGGTCGTCGGCGCGGTGGCCGTCCTGCTGCTGCTCGTCGTCGTCCTGGCGGTCCGCGACCTCGTCTAGGGGTGCTGGTGGGGTCCGGGCTCCGGGCTGACCCCCGGCGCGTCAACAGGACAGTTGACGGTGATCGGTGCGGCTCCTAGGTTGAGGTGCAGGCCACACCTGTCGTCCGAGGGAGCACGCGCGTGTCGATCGACCCCAGAACCGATGCCCTGCTGATCGACACCGCAGAGCACCACCGTGACCTGCGCGCCAGCGTCGGCGAGCTCGTCGGGTCCTACGGCCGCGAGTACTTCCAGACGTGCGTCGCCGAGGACACCAAGCCCACCGAGCTGTGGGCCGAGCTGGGCAAGGCCGGGTTCCTCGGCGTGCACATCGCCGAGGAGTTCGGCGGCGGTGGCGGCGGCCTGGCCGACTACAACGTGGTCATCGAGGAGGTCGCCGCCCAGGGCTGCCCGTTGCTCTCGATGGTGATCAACTCGATCTGCGCGCCGATCATCGAGCGGCACGGCTCCACCGCGATGCGCGAGGAGTGGCTGCCCGCGCTGGCCTCGGGCACCAAGAAGATGTCCTTCGCGATCACCGAGCCCGACGCCGGCTCCAACACCCACCAGGTGACGACGACGGCGCGCCCCGACGGCGACGGCGGCTGGGTGCTCTCGGGCACCAAGTACTGGACCTCGGCCATCGACGAGGCCGACGCCGTCCTGGTGGTGGCCCGCGGCCACGAGCCGGGCCCCGACGGGCGGTACCAGCTGTCGCTGTTCATCGTCCCGGCCGACGCCCCGGGCCTGGTCGCCCAGCGGATCCCCTCGGCGCTGATGGTGCCGGAGAAGCAGTTCACCGTGTTCTTCGAGGACGTCCGGCTGGGCCCCGAGGCGCTGGTGGGCGAGGCCGGCAACGGCCTGCGCCAGGTGTTCGTCGGGCTGAACCCCGAGCGGGTGTCGGCCGCCGCGATCAACAACGGCATCTCCCGGTACGCGCTGCAGAAGGCCTCCCGCTACGCCGTCGAGCGCACGGTGTGGAAGACCCCGATCGGTGCGCACCAGGGCGTGGCCCACCCGCTGGCCGAGGCCTACATCGCCGTCCAGCAGGCCCGGCTGATGAACAGCCGGGCCGCGCAGATGTTCGACCAGGGCCTGGACGCCGCCGAGGCCGCCAACATCGCCAAGTACGCCGCCGCGGACGCCTCGCTGCTCGCGCTGGACCGGGCGATCCAGGTGCACGGCGGCAACGGGCTGTCCTACGAGTACGGCCTGGCCGACCTCTGGTTCACCGCCCGGCTGCACAAGACCGCCCCGGTCAGCCGGGAGATGATCCTCAACTACGTCTCCACGCACAGCCTCGGGCTGCCGAAGAGCTACTGATGGACGTCGGGAGGCTCTTCGACCGACGGGCCGCCGCTCGACCCGACCACCCGGGTCTGACGTCGGACGGCGTGACCGCCGACCTCTCCGAGCTCTCCCGGCGCAGCACGGCCGTGGGCCGGGCGCTGGTCGCCCACGGCCTGCGGCCCGGCGACCGGGTGGCGCTGCTGGCGCACAACAGCGCCGCCTACGTGGACCTGCTGCTGGGCGCCGGTCGCGCCGGGGTCGCCCTGGTGACGGTCAACTGGCGGCTGGCGGCCGCCGAGGTGGCCCCGATCCTCGCCGACGCCGGGCCCTCGCTGGTGGTCGTGGACGCCGCCACCGCGCACCTGGTCGACGACACGCTCCCGGTGGTCGACCTGGACCGGGGCTGGGAGGACTGGCTGGCGGCGGCGTCCGGGACCGAGGAGCTGCCCGGTGCGGGACCCGAGGACCCGGCGGTGCTGATCTACACCTCGGGGACGACGGGACTGCCCAAGGGCGTGGTGCTCTCGCACGCCTCGGTCGCCCACGCCGGACGGCTCATGGCCGAGGTCTACGACTGCGGGCCCGACGACACCATGCTGGTCGCCCTGCCGCTGTTCCACGTCGGCGGGCTGGCCCACCTGCTCGGTCCCCTGCTGCAGGGCGGCCACGTGGTGCTGACCCGGGCGGCCCGGCCGGCCGAGACCGTCGAGCTGCTGGCCCGGCACCGGGTCACCCACGCCTTCTTCGTGCCCTCGGTGATCGCCACGTTGCTGGAGGTGCCGGGCATCGCCGAGCTGGACCTCTCGGCCTTCCGCACCCTGGCCTACGGGGCGGCACCGATCACCGCCGGGCTCGTGGCGGCCACCACGGCGGTGCTGGGCTGCGGGCTGCTGCACGCCTACGGGCTCACCGAGGCCGGCGGCACGGTCACCGCGCTGCGGGCCCCGGCCGGGGACGCCGCCGGGCTGCAGGCACTGCTGGACGGGTCGGTCGGCGCTGCGGTGCCGTGGGCGGAGATCCGGGCGGTCGACCCGGAGACCGGCCGATCGGTCGGCACCGGCGAGACCGGGGAGCTGTGGGTGCGTTCGGACGCGGTCATGACCCGCTACTGGGGCAAGCCCGAGGAGACCGCGCGGACGCTCACCGCCGACGGCTGGCTGCGCACCGGGGACGTCGGCCACCTGGACGCCGCCGGCCGGGTCGTCGTCCGCGACCGGCTGAAGGACATGATCATCAGCGGCGGGGAGAACGTCTTCCCGGCCGAGGTGGACGCCGTGCTCGCCCGCCACCCCGCGGTCGCCGAGGTCGCCGTCATCGGGGTGCCCGACGAGCGCTGGGGCGAGACGGTGAAGGCGGTCGTGGCCCTGCGCCCGGACGTCGAGGTCACCGCGGCCGAGCTGATCGCCTTCACCCGCCAGCACCTGGCCCACTACAAGTGCCCGACCTCGGTGGACGTCGTCCCCGCGCTGCCGCGCAACGCCGCGGGCAAGGTGCGGAAGGTGGCGTTGCGCCGTCCCTACCTGGTCGACAGCTCGCGGTAGCTGCGGAAGACCGGCTCGGCGACGCAGACCGGCTTGGCCGTCCCCTCGGCCTCGATCACCGCCGCCAGCCGCAGCTGCAGACCGCCCTCGACCTCGTGGACGTCGGCCAGGGTCGCGGTCATCCGGATCCGCGACCCGACCGGCACCGGGGCGGGGAAGCGCACCCGGTCCAGCCCGTAGTTCACCGTCATCGCCGCGTCGGTCACCTGCAGCACC
The DNA here is from genome assembly GCA_014218215.1 of Geodermatophilaceae bacterium NBWT11. Taxonomy (NCBI): domain Bacteria; kingdom Bacillati; phylum Actinomycetota; class Actinomycetes; order Geodermatophilales; family Geodermatophilaceae; species Geodermatophilaceae bacterium NBWT11. The sequence continues at coordinate 1,623,884 of CP043652.1, read as the reverse complement.
TGGCCGACCATCGGGGCGAGGTGGGACAGCGTCAGGTGACCGTGCGCGATCGGGCCACCGAAGGGGCTCTCGGCCGTCGCCCGCGCGACGTCGACGTGGATCCACTCGTGGTCGTGGGTGGCGTCCGCGAAGGCGTCCACCCCCGCCTGGGTGATGGCGAACCAGTCGCTGGTGCCCAGCACCCGCCCCTGCAGGGCCGGCAGCCCGGCCATCGTCGTGGTCGTCGTCGCGGAGGAGGCCGGCGTGGCGCCGCGGTCGGCCCAGGGGCCCGGGTGGTCCAGCACACCCCGATCGTGGCCCGGGAACACGGCGGACGGAACCCCTGTTCCTGCGCGCGTGAAGGTCGAGATCTGGTCCGACGTCGTCTGTCCCTGGTGCTACATCGGCAAGCGCCGCTTCGAGACCGCCCTGTCGCGGTTCGAGCACGCCGACGACGTCGAGGTGGTCTGGCGGTCCTTCCAGCTCGACCCCTCGGTCGCCGAGGGCGACGTGCACCCCACCCTCCCCGCGTTGGCCGCGAAGTACGGCCGCAGCGAGGACGAGATGCGCGCGCAGATGACCTCCATCGACGAACTCGCCGCAGCGGAGGGCCTGGACTACGACCTGGCGAACGGCGTCAGCGGCAACACGCTGCTCGCCCACCAGCTCATCCACCTGGCCGCCGAGCGCGGGATGCAGGACGCGATGAAGGAGCGGCTGCTCCACGCGCACTTCGAGGAGCGCACCTCGGTGTTCGACCTCGACGCCCTGGTCGCGCTCGGGGTCGAGGTGGGCCTGGACGCCGACGAGGCCCGTGCGGCGCTCGTCGACCGGCGCTTCCTGCCCGCCGTGCACGACGACATCGCCACCGCCCGGGCCCTGGGTGCCACCGGCGTGCCGTTCTTCGTCGTCGACCGCACCTACGGTGCCGCCGGCGCCCAGCCCGCCGAGCAGCTGCTCGCCGTCCTGGACCGCGCCTGGGCCGACACCCACCCGGTGCTCACCACCGCCGTCCCCGCCGCCGACGGCTGCACCGACGACTCCTGCACCGTCTGACCCGATCCCGCTAGGGTCCCCGGGGTGGACGGAACGGACGGGTCTCGCGGCGTACGGATCTCCGACGCCGACCGGGAGCGCGCGGCTGCGCGGCTGCAGACGGCCATGAGCGAGGGCCGGATCAGCTTCCTCGAGCTCGACGACCGGCTGGCCCAGGTCTACGCCGCCCGGTACGCCGACGACCTGGTGCCCCCGCTGGCCGACCTGCCGCCCGAGCACCCGCCCACCGGCCTCGCCGTGGCTCCACCGGTGCCGACCCCCGTCGCCTGGCAGCCCGCACCGCCGCCGGCCCCCGCCCCGGTGGTGCTCCGGTCCACCGTCGGCGACGTCAAGCGCAACGGCGGCTGGCACGTGCCGCCGGTGATGGAGGTGCAGAGCACCATGGGCGACGTGACGCTGGACTTCACCAGCGCCGTGGTCACCCAGCAGGTGGTCGAGGTGCGGCTCAAGCTCGGCGCCGGGACGGCGAAGTTCATCCTCCCGGACGGCGCGACCGCCGACGTGGACGGCGTCGCGGCCGGGCTGGGCGGGGTCAAGCTCAAGGTGCCCGGCGGCCCGCAGCCCGGCCGGCTGCACCTGGTGGTGCGGGGCAAGGTGTCGATGGGCGACGTCGTCGTCCGCTACCCCTACGAGGTCGGCCGCTTCCGCTTCTGATCGCCCGTCCATGGGTAGGCGGGGTCGGTGACCGCACCCCTGCACGCCCTGGACCGAGGAGGCGACGGGCTCCCCGTCGTCCTGCTGCACGCCTTCCCGCTGGACCACCGGGTGTGGGACGACGTGGTCGCCCTGCTCCCGGCCGACCTGCGCCCGATCGCCGTCGACCTGCCCGGGCTGGGCTCGCCGACCGTGGGGGAGCCCTCGCTGGAGCGCGCCGTCGACGGGGTGCTCGCCCTGCTCGACGACCTCGGCCTGGACCGCGCGGTGGTCGCCGGGCTGTCCACCGGCGGCTACGTGGCCGCGATGCTCGCTGGTCGCGCGCCCGAGCGGGTCGCCGCGCTCGCGCTGTGCGACACCACCACCGTGGTCGGGCCGCCCGACGAGCCCGACGCCCGGCAGGAGACCGCCCGCCAGCTGGAGGGCGCGCTCGGCATCGCCGCGGTGATGGACTCCGTCACCGACGGTCTCGGGCCGCACGCCGGACCCGAGCTCGCCGGCCGGGTGGCGCAGATGATCGAGGGGCAGGTGCCGGGCGACGTCGCCTGGGTCTGTCGCGCGCTGGCCGTCCGGCCCGACACCACCGAGGCGCTGCGCGCCCACCCCGGCCCGGTCCTGCTGCTGTTCGGCGAGCACGACACCCCGACGCCGCCGGAGCAGCGGCTGCCCGAGCTGCAGGCGGTGCGGCCGGACGCGACCAGCGTCGTCGTCCCCGGCTCGGGGCACCTCACCGCGCTCGAGCAGCCGGCCGCCGTGGCCGACGCGCTGGCCGCGCTGGCCGGCCGGGCCTCCTAGGGGGCCTGCTCGGTCAGCTGCTCGGCGGGCTCTCCGGCGGGGTCCTCGACGAGCTCGTCCTCACCGGCGGTGACGGCGTCGTCCTCGGTGGAGGCGAGGTCGGCGCCCTCGCCGAGTGCGCCGGGGTCGGCCTGGGTGGTGCGGGGGTCGTTCAACGGGTCCGGGACGTCGGGATCGGTGACGGTCATGGGCGCGGGTCTTCCCCGCGGGCGCCGGGACGAACCACACTGGCGCCCGAGGAGGCCACCGATGACCGAGCCAGGGACCACGGACAGCACCCCCGCGGGCGCACGCCTGCAGTTCACCCGGCACTGGGACGTGCCCGCCGCCGAGGTGTGGGCGGCGCTCACCGCGCCCGACCGGCTGGCCCGCTGGTTCGGCACCTACGACGGGCCCCGGGAACCCGGCGGCACCGGACTGCTGACCATGACCGCCGAGGACGGCGCCACCGGCGAGCCGCTGACCGTCGTGGAGTGTGCTGAGGGACGACGGCTGTCGGTGGCCTGGGGGGCACCCGACCACTGGGCGGTCGACCTGGACCTGGCCGAGGTCGGCGGTGCCACGACGCTGGTGTTCAGCCAGGTCTTCCGGGGGGCCGCGGACGTGCCGGACGACGTCGCCCTCGGGTGGCACTGGTACCTCGACCGGCTCGACGCCGAGGTGCGCGGCACCGCCGCGCCGCCGGCCTGGGAGGAGTTCCTCGCCGGCACGGCGCCGCGGTACGGCGCCTGAGTCAGCTGCGCGGCGGGGCCAGCTGCACCGGGTCCGGGCCGGTCCACGGGCCGATCGAGCCGAGCAGCCGGTCCCGGGAGGCCAGCCGCGGGCCGGACTGCACCGGCCACGCGTCGTAGGAGCCGCCGGACAGCTCGCGGGCGGCGTGCAGCGGCCAGTTCGGGTCGTCCTGCGCGGCGCGGGCGAGCGCGACGAGGTCGGCCTGCCCGGTGGCCAGCACGGCCTCGGCCTGGGCCGGCTCGGTGATGATCCCGACCGCCATGGTGGGCAGCCCGGAGCCCTCCTTGATCGCCGCCGCGAACGGCACCTGGTAGCCGTAGCCGATCGGGTGCTGCCACCCGCCGCCGATGCCACCGCCCGAGGCGTCCACCGCGTCGACGCCGAGGGCGGCCAGCTCGCGGGCGAAGGCCACCGTGTCCTCGATCGTCGTGCCGTCGGCCGCCCCGTCCACCGAGGACACCCGCACCAGCAGCGGCTTGTCCGCAGGCCAGGCGGCACGGACGGCGGCCACGACCTCCAGCGGGAAGCGCATCCGGGCCTCCAGCGAGCCCCCGTAGCCGTCGGTGCGGGTGTTGGTCAGCGGCGACAGGAACTCGTTGAGCAGGTAGCCGTGTGCGGCGTGCACCTCGACCACGTCGAACCCGGCCTGCTCGGCGCGGTGGGTGGCCGCGACCCAGTCCTGCACCAGGGCGGCGAGCTCGTCGGTGGTCAGCGCGTGCGGGGTCGGCCAGCCCTCGCCCAGGGGCACCTCGCTGGGCCCGACCGTCTGCCACGGCTCCTCGCCGGGCAGCGCGTCGGCGGCGGTGACCGGGCCCTCGCCGTCCCAGGGGCGGTGGCTGGAGGCCTTGCCGCCGGCGTGCGCGAGCTGCACGGCCGGGACGGCGCCGTGCTCGCGCAGGAAGGCGGCGACCCGGGCGAGCCCGGCGACCTGTCCGTCGTCCCAGAGCCCCACGTCGCCGTGGCTGATCCGGCCGTCCCGGGTGACCGCGGTGGCCTCCACGACGACGGTGCCGAAGCCGCCCAGGGCGAACCGGCCGAGGTGGACCAGGTGGTGGTCCCCGACCACGCCCTCGACCACGGAGTACTGGCACATGGGGGCGACGACGAGCCGGTTGGGCAGCGTCACCCCGCGCAGGACGAGGGGCGTGGACAGGGTGGGTGCGCTCACACCAGGGCCGAACGGACCCCGGACGGGGGCTCTTCCGACGACCTCGTCACAGCGGGAGACGTCCGAGACGTCCTACCGGCGGGTAGACGTCATGTACGTCATAGATCTCAGGGTGTTGGACCCCCTCCGGCGGCGCTAGCCTTCCCAGATCCCCTGGGGACGACGAGGTCGCCGGGGGAGCCAAGTCGATTGCACCAGCGCCGGTGTGAGACCCGCACCAGGCGTTCACCAGGATGGAGACGCCTGTGACGTCCGTGGCCACACCCGGCATCGAGAACGCCCCCACCGAGCACGCGCAGCTGCTGGCCTGGGTGGCGGAGATGGCTGAGCTGACCACGCCCGACCAGGTGGTCTGGGTCGACGGCAGCGACGAGGAGTGGACCCGGCTCACCGAGTCCCTCGTGGCCGCCGGCACCTTCACCCGCCTCACCGCGAAGCCGAACTCCTTCCTGGCCCAGTCCGACCCCAGTGACGTCGCCCGGGTCGAGGACCGCACCTACATCTGCTCGGTCGACGAGGCCGACGCCGGTCCCACCAACAACTGGATGGAACCGGCCGAGATGAAGGCCGTCATGACCGAGCTGTACCGGGGGTGCATGCGCGGTCGGACGATGTACGTCATCCCGTTCTGCATGGGCCCGATCGAGGCCGAGGCGCCGATGTTCGGCGTCGAGCTCACCGACTCCGAGTACGTCGTGGTCTCCATGCGCGTGATGGCCCGGATCGGCACCGCCGCCCTGCAGGCCATGGGCACCGACCGCCCGTTCGTGCCCGCCATGCACTCCCTGGGCGCCCCGCTGGCCGAGGGCCAGGCCGACGTCGCGTGGCCGTGCAGCGAGACCAAGTACATCGTCCAGTTCCCCGAGGAGCGGATGATCTGGTCCTACGGCTCGGGCTACGGCGGCAACGCCCTGCTGGGCAAGAAGTGCTACTCGCTGCGGATCGCCTCGGTCATGGCCCGCGACGAGGGCTGGCTGGCCGAGCACATGCTCATCCTCAAGCTGACCAACCCCGAGGGCGTCGTGCACTACATCGCCGCGGCGTTCCCCTCGGCGTGCGGCAAGACCAACCTGGCGATGCTCGAGCCCACCATCCCGGGCTGGAAGGTCGAGACCCTCGGCGACGACATCGCCTGGATGCGGTTCGGTGAGGACGGCCGGCTCTACGCCCTCAACCCCGAGTTCGGCCTGTTCGGCGTCGCGCCGGGCACCGGCTGGGACACCAACCCCAACGCGATGCGCACCATCGACCAGGGCAACTCGGTGTTCACCAACGTCGCGCTCACCGACGACGGCGACATCTGGTGGGAGGGGATGACCGAGGAGCCCCCGGCGCACCTCACCGACTGGAAGGGCCGGGACTGGACGCCGGACGCAGGCGAGCCCAGCAGCCACCCGAACAGCCGGTTCTGCACCCCGATCACCCAGTGCCCGATCCTCGCGCCGGAGTACGACGACCCGAAGGGCGTGCCGATCTCGGCGATCCTCTTCGGCGGACGCCGCAAGACCACGATCCCGCTGGTCAGCGAGGCGCGGGACTGGAACCACGGCGTCTTCATGGGGGCCACGCTGTCCTCGGAGACCACCGCTGCGGCCACCGGGGCCGTCGGCGTCGTCCGCCGCGACCCCTTCGCCATGCTGCCGTTCATCGGCTACAACGCCGGTGACTACGTCAACCACTGGGTGGAGACCGGCAAGGGCGCCGACGCCACCAAGCTGCCGAAGATCTTCTACGTCAACTGGTTCCGCCGGGACGACGAGGGCGGCTTCCTGTGGCCGGGCTTCGGGGAGAACTCCCGGGTGCTCAAGTGGGTCGTCGAGCGCCTGGAGGGCACCGCGTCGGCCGTCGAGACCGCCGTGGGCCACGTGCCGACCGCCCGCTCGCTGGACGTCGAGGGCCTCGGGATGACCGACGAGCAGGTCGAGGCTGCGCTGGCGGTGAAGTCCGAGGAGTGGCAGGCCGAGGTCCCGCAGATCACCGAGTGGTTCGAGAAGTTCGGCGACAAGCTGCCGACGACCATGTGGGACGAGCTGGAGATCCTCAAGAGCCGGCTGGCCTGACGGGAGGGGGGATCCGGAGCGGCTGACCGGGTCCCCCAGCTCCAGCGGTTAGCGTCGGGGGCATGAGGCACCTGCTGGGGATCGTCGTCGGGCTCGTGCTCACTGCTGCGGCACTGGCCGTCACCGCCGTCGGGGTGGGCCAGCTGGGCCTGGCCGCCACGACCCGGGACCCCAGCAGCACCGGGCTGGCCTGGGTGCTGGTCGGCGGTGTGCTGTTCGGGCTGCTCGCCGCGTCCCGCCGGGTCTCCCCGGTCAGCCCGTTCCTCGGCGGTGCGCTGCTGATCGCCGGCGTCGTCCTCACGGTGCAGGACGTCGCCCGGGTGCTGCCCGACGTGGGCGACGGCGACCTGAGCCGCGGCCTGGACCAGCTGGTCTACACCGGGACGGCGGCCGTCATCGGTGCGCTGCTGGTCGTGCTGGCGCTGGTCCCCCAGGGGCGCCGGGTGCGCCGGGCCAAGGGCGACGACGGCCGGGAGGACGACGGGTTCACCGCCGTCCCGCAGAGCTCGCCGCAGGCCTGGAGCCCGCCGCAGGGCTGACCCGCCCGTCCCTCCCCACCCCGCCCCTCGGAGGCCCTCTCCCCGTGCCGAACCCGTACCTGCACGTGCTGCGCACCCCGCACGCCCTCCCGATGGTGGCTGCGGCGTTCATCGGACGGCTCCCGCTGTCGATGATCGGGCTGGGCAGCGTGCTGCTGGTGCAGGACTACACCGGCTCCTACGCCCTGGGTGGCGGGGTGGCCGCGGTCGGTGCGGTGGCCACCGCGATCAGCGGCCCGGTGCTCGGGCGGCTGGCCGACACCCTGGGCCAGCGCCGGGTGCTGCTGCCGGTGCTGCTGGCCTTCATCGTGGCCGGCTTCCTCTTCCTGTTCTCGGTCCGCGAGGGCTGGCCGCTGTGGACGACGTTCGCGTCCGTGGCCGTCGCCGGGGCCGCCATCCCGCCGGTCGGGTCGATGATCCGGGTGCGCTGGACCCACCTGCTGCGCGGGACGCCGCGACTGCCCACCGCGCTGGCCATGGAGTCGGTGGTCGACGAGTTCGTCTTCATCGTCGGGCCGGTGCTGGTGACCTTCCTGTCCACCACCGGGCACACCACCTCCGGCGTGGTCACCGCCTTCTCCCTGGCGGTCGTGGGCAGCCTGCTGTTCGCCGCGCAGGGCAGGACGCAGCCGCCCGCGCACGGGCACGCCAGCCGGCAGGGCCCCTCGGCGATGCGGACGGCGGGCCTGCGGGTGCTGTTCGTCGTCGGGCTGGCCGTCGGCACGATCCTGGGCACCCTGGAGATCGCGCTCGTCGCCTTCGCCGACCAGGTCGGGGCCAAGTCGTACTCCGGCCTGCTCATCGCGGCCCTGGCCGTGGGCTCGATGGCCTCGGGCATCGGCTGGGGGCTGCTGCACTTCCGGTCCCCGGTCCGCCGCCGGCTGCTCCTGGTGCTGGTCGCCTTCCCCGTGCTGAGCCTGCCGCTGCTGGTGGTCGACGACCTCTGGGTGATCCTCCCGTTCGTCGTGGTGTCCGGCTTCGCGGTGTCCCCGGCGCTGATCAGCGCCTTCACGCTGGCCGAGGTGCTGGTGCCGCGGGTCTGCGTCACCGAGGCCTTCACCTGGATCGGCACCGCGCTCGCCCTGGGGGTCGCGATCGGCGCCTCGGCCGCGGGCAAGGTGGCCGACGACGCCGGGGCGAACGCCGCGTTCGGGGTGGCGCTGGGCGCCGCGGTGCTGGCCGCCGCCGCTGTCGGGGTGTGCCAGAAGCTGCTCGTGGTGCCGGCCGAGCACGTGGCCGAGCCGGCTCTCGCGCGCTGACCGGGCCGAACCCCACCAATCTGATCGGGATTGACGGGTGTCGGGGTCGCCTGGTGTGATGAGGCCGTGACGTACTCGCTGCTGCTGCACCGCAGGTCCACCGTGGACCTGCTGCGTACGGCCAGCGCGCTGTGTCCGGGTCGCTGATCCCCCCGCGCCCGCACCAGCCCCCGTCGGCGGCCTCTGAGAGCCGCCGCGCCCACGTCCCGTGAGGAACCCGTGACCAGCACCGTGCTGTCCAGCTCCGCCCTGTCCACCTCCCGCTCCACCGGCCCCGTCGGCCGCGCCGGCCAGGCCACCGAGGCCACCCGCCCGGCCGGTCAGGCCGCGCTCGCCGTCGCCCTGGCCGTGCGCACCGACCTGTGGTCGCACCTCGTCGAGTACCGCGAGGAGAGCCGGTGGACCCACCTGCTCCCCACCGCCGACCTCGCGCCCGCGCTGGACCCCTCCCTGCACCCCGAGCTCGCCGAGTCCCAGGTCTGGCTGCTGTCCTGGCTGCCCGGACAGGGCACCCCGCTGCACGACCACGGCGCCTCCTCGGGGGCCTTCGCCGTCGCCCGCGGCACGCTGACCGAGCGGGTGGTCGCCGGGCGTGACGGCCGGGCCCCGCACCAGAGCACGGCGGACCTCGCCGCCGGACGGGTCCGGTTCTTCGGGCCGCACTACGTGCACCAGGTGGTCAACACGCTGCACGAGCCCGCGGTGAGCGTGCACGTCTACAGCCCGCGGCTGACCCTGATGAACACCTACCGGGTCGACCCCGCGGGCCTGGTCCGGGTCAGCACCGAGCGTGCCGGGGTGGACTGGTGACCAGCCTCCTCCAGCGCCCGGCCGGCGCCCGCTCCATCGACGACCTGCTCGCCGACGCCCGCTCCCGGATCACCCGGGTCACCCCCGCCGAGGCCGCCGCCCGCTGGGCCGCCGGCGGCCACCTGGTCGACATCCGCCCGGCCGCCCAGCGCGCCCGGGAGGGCTGGGTGCCCGGCGCGACCGTCGTGGAGCGCAACGTCCTCGAGTGGCGCTTCGACCCGACGAGCGACGCCCGGCTGCCCGAGGCCACCGGGTACGACGTCGACGTCCTGGTGCTGTGCTCGGAGGGCTACACCTCCAGCCTGGCCGCCGACGCCCTGCGGTCGATCGGCCTGACCAGCGCCACCGACGTCATCGGCGGGTTCCACGACTGGGTGGCCGCCGGGCTGCCGCACGTGCTGGGCACCGACGCCGGCGCCCCGCTCGGCGGCCCGACCCACTGACCCGCGACCGGCTCGTGGGGACGCTCGACGGAGGGGCGTCCCCGCGGGCCGGTCGTGCTTGCATGAGCAGGTGACCCGCCCCCGCCCGGCCGCCGGCGGGGGCCGGGACCTGGGCATCGCCCCGGAGCGGCTGGGCCGGTGGCTCGACGGGGTCGCCGACCGGCACGGCGCGTTCACCGAGGTGCTGGTGGCCGGCCAGCACGTGCGGGTGACCTGCGCGGACAGCACCACGCTGACCCTGCGGCCGCCCTTCCCCTGGGAGCCCGGGCCGGCACCGCTGACCGCGCTGACCACCCAGGCCCAGCGCCCCCACCGGGCCGCCGTCCTCCTGGTGCGCCGGGGCCGGTGGGCGGTGGGGGTCTTCGACGGGACCACGCTCGTGGTCTCCAAGGTCGACGCCCGCCAGGTGCAGGGGCGCACCGCGGCCGGTGGGTGGTCCCAGCAGCGGTTCGCCCGCCGGCGCGGCAACCAGACCGACGCCGTCGTCGACCACGCGGTGGAGACCGCCGTCCGGGTCCTGCTGCCGCACGCCGCCGGCTGTGCGGCCCTGGCCACCGGGGGCGACCGCGGGCTGGTCGCCGAGGTGCTCGCCGACCCCCGGCTGGCCCCGGTCGCGGCCCTGCCCCGCACCGACCCGCTGGACGTCGGGGAGCCCACCAAGGTCGTGCTGCTCGAGGCCGCGGCCCAGCTGCGCGCGGTGCGTGTGCACCTGGTGGAGCCTGGTGACCGGGCGACGAGCACATAGGGTCCGGGGATGACCGAGGACCAGCCCAGCGCCATCGGCCGGCGGCGCGCCGCCGCGCAGGGTGAGGCGCGGACCGCCTACAAGGAGCGGCGCGACGAGATCATCGCCGCGGCCGCGGGGCTGTTCAAGACGCACGGCTTCCGGGGCACCAGCATCGGCCAGATCGCCGAGGCGATGAACACCGACCGCGCGACGCTCTACTACTACGTGGGCAGCAAGGAAGAGCTGTTCGACGAGGTGGTCAGCGACGCGGTGCGGGCCAACGTCGCCCGGGCGCAGGCCATCCGGGACGGCGCGGGCGAGGCTCCGGACAAGCTGGCCCGCCTGGTCACCGAGCTGATGGACTCCTACGCGGCGTCCTATCCCTTCCTCTACGTGTTCATCCAGGAGAACCTGAGCCACGTCGGGGAGAAGCGCAGCGAGTGGTCGCACGAGATGCGTGAACTCAACCGGGCCTACCAGGAGTGCGTGGTCGACATCATCACCGCGGGCATCGCCGAGGGCACCGTCCGCCCGGTGGCCGAGCCGTGGGTGCTGGCCTACGGGCTGATCGGCATGGTCGGCTGGACCAACCGCTGGTTCAACCCGACGAAGTCCGACGTGGACGCCGCGACCATCGGCCGGGCCTACGCCGACGTGGTGCTGGACGGGCTCCGCGCCCGCTGAGGGCTCAGTTCCCGGTCCACTCCGGCGGGCGCTTCTCGGCGAAGGCCCGGGCGCCCTCGCGGGCGTCGGCGGAGGCCAGCACCTGGTCCAGCAGCACCTGCTGGCGGTCCCACAGCTCCTCGACCGGCCAGTCCGGCGAGGTCTGCACGACCTGCTTGGTGACCCGGACGGCCAGCGGTCCGTTGCGGGCGATCCGGCCGGCCAGGTCCAGCGCGCCCTCGAGTGCGCCGCCCGGGGCGGTGAGCCGGTTGACCAGCCCCCAGCGGGCGGCCTCGGTGGCCGGCAGCGGGTCGCCGGTGAGCGCGTGCTCCAGCGCGATGGCCGGCGGGATGCGCTTCGGGAGCCGGATCAGGCCCCCGGCGCCGGCGAACAGCCCGCGGGTGACCTCGGGGATGCCGAACACCGCGTCCTCGGCGGCGACCACCAGGTCGCAGGCCAGCACCAGCTCGCAGCCCCCGGCCAGCGCGTAGCCCTCGACGGCGGCGATGAGCGGGGTGGCCGGCGGGGTGCGGGTGATGCCGCCGAAGCCCCGACCGGGCAGCTCGGGGAGGTCGCCGGTGAGGAACGCCCCCAGGTCCATCCCGGCGCAGAAGGTGCCCCCGGCGCCGGTGAGCACGCCGACGGTGAGCGTGGGGTCGGCGTCGAGGGAGTCGACGGCGGCGGCCAGCGAGCGGGCCATCGCGCCGTCCACCGCGTTGCGCTTGGCAGGCCGGTCCAGTGTGATCACCAGCACCGGGCCGTGCCGGTCGACGCGGACCGTCTCGCTCATCGCAGACCTCCTCGAGGACGCTGCCCGGGGGCGGCGTCAACGTGTACGTTGACGCGACGGTACAGCCAGGGCTCGACGAGGAGGACCAGGTGGCAGCGCAGCAGGGGGTGGGCGTCGTCGGCGCCGGGACGATGGGGGTGGGCATCGCCTACGTCTTCGCCGTCACCGGGGCCCGGACGACGGTGGTCGAGCCCGACGCCGACCGGATGGCCGCGGTCCGCCGGGAGATCGCCGATGCCGCGGCCGCCGGGGTCCGCCGCGGCAAGCTGTCGGAGGAGACCGCCGCCGGCCTCGACGCCGCGATCGAGCACGTGACCTCGGCCGACCGGCTGCCCGAGGGCCTGGACCTGGTCGTGGAGACCGTGCCGGAGGACCTGGACCTCAAGCGCCGGGTGCTGGCCGCCTGCGAGGCCCGCCGGCCCGCGGTGCTGGCCAGCAACACCAGTGCGCTGTCCATCGACACCCTGGCCGCCGACCTGGCCCGGCCCGAGGACTTCCTCGGCCTGCACTTCTTCAACCCGGTCTGGTCCATCCCGGTGGTCGAGGTGGTCCGCGGCGCGCGCACCAGCCCCGCCACGCTGGAGACGGCGCTGGCCGCGGTGGCCGGCATCGGGAAGGAGTCCGCCGTCGTCGCCGACGCCCCGGGCTTCGCCACCAGCCGGCTGGACGTCGTCGCCGCGCTGGAGGCCATCCGGATGGTCGAGCAGGGCGTCGGCGAGCCCGCCGACATCGACCGCGCGATCCAGCTGGCCTACCGGCACCCGGTCGGTCCGCTGCGGCTCACCGACATCGTGGGCCTCGACGTCCGGCTGCACATCGCCCGCAACCTGGAGAACGCGCTGGGCCCGCAGTTCGCCCCGCCGCAGCTGCTCGTGGACAAGGTCGCCGCCGGCGAGCTGGGCGTGAAGTCCGGCCGGGGCTTCTACGACTGGTGATGCGCGGAGCGCCGCCGCTCCGCAGGCGCGGGGGCCCGCAGGGTCTCCCGACCAGGAGTGGCCGTCCCGCTCGGCGCACGCCACCCGGCACCTGGTGCGGTGCGGTCCGGAGGACCGCGATGTCATCGCTTGACGTGGCCCAGGCCACTCCCTACCGTCAACGGCAGCGTTGACGAACCAACAGAGGAGCACCCCGTGAACGGAACCCCGGTCGGTCTGCCCGGCAAGGGCTCGCGGATCAGCGACACCACCCAGGAGCGCCGGGACCTCCGCGAGGCCGTCGGGCAGCTCGTCGGCAGCTACGGCCGGTCCTACTTCCAGGAGGTCGTCGGCAAGGGCGAGAAGGCCGACGCGCTCTGGTCGGACATGGGCAAGGCCGGGTTCCTCGGCGTCCACCTGCCCGAGGAGTACGGCGGCGGGGGCGGCGGGCTGGCCGACCTGGCGGTGGTCATCGAGGAGATGGCCAGCCAGGGCTGCCCGATGTTCATGGTCGTGATCAGCCCGGCCATCGCCGGCACCGTGCTCACCGCGCACGGCACGCCCGAGCAGAAGCAGAAGTACCTGCCCGGGATCGCCGACGGCACGTTCCGGATGGCCTTCGCCATCACCGAGCCCGACGCCGGCTCCAACACCCACAAGATCACCACCACCGCGCACAAGGACGGCGACGGCGGCTGGCGGCTGCGCGGTCAGAAGTACTGGACCTCGGGCGTGGACGAGTGCCAGGCGCTGCTGGTGGTGGCCCGCGACGCCGAGCCCGGTCCCGACGGCCGGCACACGCTGTCGCTGTTCATCTGCGACACCGATGCCCCCGGGCTGACCTTCCAGCAGCTGGACTCGGCGCTGCAGCTGCCCGAGAAGCAGTTCATGACGTTCTTCGACGACGTCCCGGTGGAGCGCGCCGGCCTGGTCGGCACCGAGGGCGAGGGGCTCAAGCAGGTCTTCGCCGGGCTGAACCCCGAGCGCGTCGCCGCGGCCTGCATGGCCAACGGCATCGCCCGGTACGCCCTGGCCAAGGGTGCGCAGTACGCCAACGAGCGCACCGTCTGGAAGACCCCGATCGGGGCGCACCAGGGCGTGGCCCACCCGCTGGCCGAGTCCTACATCGCCGTCGAGCTCGCCCGGCTGATGACCATGCGCGCCGCCGAGATGTCCGACGCCGGGCTGGACGCCGCCGAGGCCTCCAACATCGCCAAGTTCGCCGCCGGTGACGCCGCGGTGAAGGCCCTCGACCAGGCCATCCAGGTGCACGGCGGCAACGGGCTGAGCTACGAGTACGGCCTGGCCGACCTGTGGTTCGTCGCGCGGATGTTCAAGACGGCCCCGGTGAGCCGCGAGATGGTCCTCAACCACGTCGCCCAGCACAGCCTGGGCCTGCCCAAGAGCTACTGAGGCATGAGCGTGCCGACGGCGACGACGCTGGCGGGGCTGGTCCGGGAGCTCGGCGCCACCCGCGCCGAGGCCCCCGCGGTCACCCTGGGGGACACCACCCGCACCTTCGGCGAGCTCCACGCCCGCAGCTCCCGGGTCGCCCGGGCGCTGCAGGCCGCCGGGGTCACCCCCGGTGACCGGGTCGGCGTGCTGGACAAGAACGCCCCGACGTTCTACGAGGTCGTGTTCGGTGCCGCCAAGCTCGGTGCGGTCACCGTGGGGCTGAACTTCCGGCTCGCCGCACCCGAGGTGGCCGCGATCGTCGCCGACGCCGCACCCCGCGTGGTCGTCGTCGACCCGGAGTTCGCGGACCTGCTGCCCGCCGACGGTCCGACGGTCGTGCAGCTGGGGGAGGAGTACGAGGCCTGGCTGGGCGACGACGACGCCGACCCCGGGTACGAGCCCGACCCGGACGACGTCGTCCTGCAGCTCTACAGCTCCGGGACCACGGGCAACCCCAAGGGCGCCATGCTCACCTCGGCGAACCTGATGTGGACGCCGCGGATGGGCCGGGAGTTCTACGGCATGGGCCCGGACACGGTGAACCTGGTGCCCTCGCCGCTGTTCCACATCGGCGGCACCGGCTACAGCCTCACCGCACTGGGTCAGGGTGGGCACACCGTGCTGGTCCGCGACATGGACCCGGCGGCCGTGCTGGGGCTGATCGAGCGGCACCGGGTGACGCACACCTTCCTGGTGCCCGCCGTCGTGCAGATGCTGGCCGAGAGCCCGGCGCTGGAGGGCACCGACACCTCGAGCCTGCAGCGGATCGCCTACGGCGCGGCCCCGATGGGGGAGACCCAGCTGCTCAAGGCGATCGCCCTGTTCGGCTGCGACTTCATGGGCGTCTACGGGATGACCGAGACCGCCGGGACCGTGGTCTCGCTCGCCCCGGAGGACCACGACCCGGGCGGCCCCCGCGCCCACCTGCTCCGCTCGGTGGGCCGGCCGCTGCCCTGGCTGGACCTGCGGGTCGTCGACCCGGCGACCGGCGAGGACGCCCCGGTCGGCGGGGTCGGGGAGATCTGGGTCCGCTCGGGCCAGAACACCGTCGGCTACTGGGGGCAGCCCGGGCTGACCGCCGAGACCCTGGTCGAGGGTGGCTGGCTGCGCACCGGCGACGCCGCCTACCTCGACGGCGAGGGCTACCTCTACATGCACGACCGGATCAAGGACATGGTCGTGTCCGGCGGGGAGAACGTGTACCCGGCCGAGGTGGAGAACGTGCTCTACGCCCACCCCGACGTCCTGGAGGCCGCGGTCATCGGCGTCCCGTCGGACCGGTGGGGCGAGACGGTGAAGGCCGTCGTCGTCCGCCGTCCCGGGGCCGGGGTGACGGCGCCGGACCTGATTGCCTTCGTCCGTGACCGGCTGGCGCACTACAAGTGCCCGACCAGCATCGACTTCGCCGACGAACTCCCGCGCAACGCCTCGGGCAAGGTGCTCAAGAAGGTGCTGCGCGAGCCGTTCTGGGTCGGCTCCACCCGGAAGGTGAACTGATGCACGACCTCGCGAGACTGGCCCAGCGGTTCACGATCGACTGGCTGGACCGGGCCGATGCCACGGTGCCGCCGCAGATCATGGCGCCGGGCTACCAGGTGCACATCGGGGACGTCGAGCTCGACGGGCTCGGGGCCTACACCCCGGCCACGGTCGGCCAGCTCGAGCAGTTCCCCGGCCTGCAGCTGACGGTGCACTCCCTGGTGCTCACCGAGGACCGGCTCGCGCTGCACTTCACCGAGCACGGCGCCTCGGTGCGGCACGACCTGCGCGGGGCGGCCTGGACCGGTGTCGCGCTGTTCGCCTGGGACGGCGAGGTGCTCACCGAGAACTGGACCCAGGAGGACTACGCGGCCCGCCGGCGGCAGCTCGCCGACGGGGTGCCCGACACCGTGGGCCCGCCGATGGTGGCGCCCTGGACGACGCAGCCGGCGGCGCCCGACCCGGCCGCCGAGGACGTCGTCCGGGCCTGGCTGGGGTCGGCCCAGCCCGGCTTCGACAGCGTGACCTGGGACGACGGGCTGACGGCTGCGCTGGTGCGACCCCGGGGGCTGGAGGTCGCCGAGCTGTTCTCCGCCGGCTCCACGGTCGCGTTCGCCGCGACCCAGACCGGGGAGTTCCTGGGCACCGACGAGCTGCCGGCCGACGGGGGACCGGTCCGTCTCGGCCTGGCCGGGCTGGTCACGGTGGCCGACGGCGTCGTCTCCGGCGGCGTCGTGGTCAGCGACCGGCACGGCCTGCTGAGGTCCCGCAGCCGGCGCTGACGACCCCGCTCCGACGAGCCGGACGACCTGCGGGTCGTCCGGCCCCTCGTCGTGCCCGACGTTCGGGTCACGGCCCGGGAACGATCCCGCCGGCTGTCAACAGGAGGGTTGACGGGCGTGGTCCGGGTCACCTAGCTTGCTCCGCAGTGGAGGACCTGAGCCACGCCTGAGCACCCTGCGGACGACGAGGAGACCCCGATGAGCCAGCCCGGCCCGACCGCGCCGTCCCTCGACGGGCGCACCGTGCTCGTGACCGGGGGAGCGTCTGGGATCGGTGCCGGTGCCGTCGTGGTGCTCGCCGCCCGGGGGGCGCACGTCGTCGTCGCCGACCGTGACCTCGACGGCGCCACCGCCGTCGCCGAGGCGGCCACCGCCGCCGGCGGCTCGGCCGAGGCGGTCGAGGTCGACGTCACCGACCGGGCCGCGGCGCAGGCGCTCTTCGACGGCCTGCGCGGGCGCGGGGTCCTCGTCGACGGCCTGGTGAACAGCGCCGGCGTGGCCAGCCGGGTCGCCTTCACCGACATGCCCGACGACGAGTGGGACCGGGTCATCGCGGTCAACCTGACCGGCACGACGACCATGACCCAGCTGCTGGCGAGGGAACTGCTCGCCCGCGGTGCGACCGGCTCGATCGTCAACCTGGCCTCGGTGATGGCCCACTTCGCCACCCTCAACGTGGCCTCCTACGCCGCGTCCAAGGGCGGGGTCGCCATGCTCACCCGGGTCGCTGCCCTCGAGCTGGCCCCGCAGGGCATCCGGGTCAACGCGGTCAGCCCCGGCTACATCGAGACCGGGATGACCCGCCGCACCTTCTCGGTGCCCCGCTTCCGCGACGCCGTCCTCGCCCGCACCCCGATGGGCCGCTTCGGCACCCCCGACGACGTCGGCCGGGTCATCGCCTTCCTGCTGTCCGACGACGCGGCCTACCTCACCGGCCAGGTCCTGCCCGTCGACGGCGGGATGACCGCCGGCGACGCCTCGATCGCCTCCCCCTCGGCCGCCGAGGTCGCGGCAGCCGGTCTCTGACTGTTTCGGGAAACCGAAGTGCACTACGTTTAACTCGAAGAACTCCTTGACCTCCCGGTGGCCCGCCCCAGAGACTCGGACCACCTCCACCAGCACGCCCCCACCCCCCACCCGACCCGGCACCGTCGCCGGGCCAGCACCCCAGGAGCAGTCCATGAGCAGGTCCACGAAGGTCGCCGTCGGCATCGCGGTCTCCGCCACCGTCCTCGCGGGGTGCGGCGGTGGGTCCGACGACGGCTCCGCAGGGGGCGGCTCGTCCGACGAGCCCATCACCATCGGGGCCACCGTCTCCCTGACCGGCGCCTACGCCTCCTCGGGCACCAACGTCTCCAACGGCTACCAGCTGGCCGTGGACCAGATCAACGCCGACGGTGGGGTGCTCGGCCGTCAGCTCGAGCTCGACCTGCAGGACGACCAGAGCGACGCCGCCGTCGTCGGTCGGCTCTACACCGAGTTCCTCGGCACCGACGAGGTCGACGCCCTGCTCAGCCCCTACGGCAGCGCCCTCGGCGGCCCGGCCGCGCAGCTCGCCGAGCGGTACCAGACCCCCATGGCGCACAGCCAGACGTCCTCCCCGGCGGTGTTCGAGGGCACCGAGTGGAACGTGATGGCCGGTCTCACCCCGGGCTACACCGTCCTGGCCGACGTCCCGGCCTTCGCCGCGGAGAACGGCTACACCCGGATCACGCTGGTCAACAACGACCTGGACGCCTTCTCCGCGATCTGCGACGGCGTCGAGGACGGCATCGAGGACGCCGGCGGCACGCTGGTCGACCGCATCGAGTACGCCGCCTCCACCAGCGACTTCTCCTCCACCGCGCTGCGCATCGCCGAGGGCGACCCCGAGGTCGTCGTCGAGTGCTCCGCGATCCAGGACTCCATCGGCCTCACCCGGGCCATGGACCAGGGCGGCTTCCGCCCCGCGATCATCGCCTCGCCCACCGCCTCGGACCCGGCCTTCGCCGACTCCCTCGGTGAGCTGTCGGCCCGTGCCATCGGCTACAGCGAGTTCTCCGAGAGCCTGGGCTTCGAGGGCAGCGAGGAGTTCGTGCAGGGCTACGACGAGGCCTACGACACCCCGGTGAACAGCCAGGCCGCCGGCGCGTACGCCACGGTCCAGGTGCTCGCCGCCGCCATCGAGGAGGCCGGCAGCACCGACAAGGAGGCCGTCAACACCGCGCTCCACGACGGCTCGTTCGACACGGTCATCGGCACCTACTCCGTCGACGAGACCGGCGTCCAGACCGGCTACTCCCCGATCCTCTTCCAGTACCAGGACGGCGCCCAGGCGGTGGTCTTCCCCTCCGACGAGGCGGGTGCCGTCGCCGCACAGCTGCCCTACTGACCCGCACCGCGTGAGCTGAGGAGGACCGGGTCGTGACGTACGTACAGGTGGTGCTCAACGGCATCCTGCTGGGTGGCTTCTACCTGCTCATGGCGCAGGGGCTGAACCTGGTCTTCGGTGTCATGGGCATCGTCAACCTGGCCCACGGGGCGTTCATCGTCCTCGGCGGGCTCGGGGTCTGGAGCCTGTACGGCGCCGGGGTCAACCCGTTCCTCGGGCTGGTGGTCGTGATGGTGGCCGCTGCCGCCCTCGGCGCGTTCGTGCAGTGGGCGGTCATCGAGCGGATCAAGGGGACGGCGAAGCAGCACGAGCTGCTGACCCTGATGGCCACGTTCGGCCTGTCCTACATCCTGATCAACCTCGGCCAGCAGTACTGGGGCTCGGACTACCGCACCATCGACTTCCTCCAGTCGGCGGTCGTGGTGGGTCCCCTCCGGTTCTCCCTGGCGCTGATCGTCGGCGTCGTGCTCGCCGCGGTCATCACCCTGGGCATCGCGTTCTGGCTCACCCGCACCCGGTCGGGCACCAGCCTCCGGGCGCAGGCGCAGAGCCCGCTCGGGGCCGGGGCCTGCGGGATCAACCCCCGCAGGCTCCGGCTCGTCGGCTTCAGCGTGGGTGCGGCCGTCGCCGCGGCCGCCGGGATGCTCCTGGTGATGACCCAGCCGATCGCCCCCCAGGCGGCCACCAACTTCACCATCGTGGCGTTCGTGGTCATCGCCCTGGGCGGGCTCGGCAACTACAAGGGGGCCGCCGTCGGCGCGCTCCTGGTCGGCGTCGTCCAGACGGTGTCCGGCTACGAGCTCGGCGCCGTGGTCCAGGCGGCGGCGCCCTACCTGATGCTCATCCTGGTGATGCTGTTCAAGCCTGCCGGGCTGCTCTCGAGGAAGGCCTCGGCATGACCGACCCGACCCCCTCCACCGACCGCCCCGCCGGCGGCTCCCTGGTCGCCGGGCTGATGAGCCGGTCCCGCGGGCCCCGGCACACCGGCGGACGGCTGCCCTCCACCCGCAGCGACGTCCTCCAGATCGGGCTGCTCGCCGTCCTCGTCGCGGCGTTCCTGTCCTGGGGGCTGCTGGGCTCGCTGTCGCAGAACCAGCTGGCGATCGACGTCGCGATGTTCGTGGCGCTGGCGTACGCCTTCAACATCATCAGCGGGTTCACCGGCTACATCAGCTTCGGCCAGGTGGTCTTCTTCGGCTTCGGGGCGTTCGCCACCGCGCTGTTGATCATCCACGCGGACGTGCCCTGGTTCCTGGCCGCGGTGCTCGGCGGCATCGGCGGCGCCGTCGTCGCCGTGCCCATCGGCTGGGTCATGCTCCGGCTGCAGGGCATCTACTTCGCCCTCGGCATGTTCGGGCTGGCCTACATCGTCTCGCTGCTGCTGTCCCAGTGGGAGCTGACCGGTGGCTCCACCGGTCTGGTCGTGCCCGGCGTCATCGCCCAGAAGCCGGTCCTGCTGGGCATCACCGGCGTCGCCGTCCTGGCCTTCGCGGTGAACGCCTTCATGGCCCGCTCGCCGTTCGGCCTGCGCGCGATGGCGGTGCGGGACGACGAGCAGGTCGCCGAGGCGATGGGCGTGGCCACCACCCGGGTCAAGGTCGTCACCTTCACGCTCAGCGCCCTGATGCCCGCCCTCGTCGGCGGCATGGTCGCCTACAACCGGGCCTTCATCGACACCTCCACGGTGTTCAACCCGGCGCTGGACCTGCAGGTCATCGTGCTGGTGCTCGCCGGGGGCATCGGCACGCTGTGGGGTCCGCTGATCGGTGCGGTCGTGCTGACGATCGTCAGCGACCAGCTCGCCAGCGCGTTCCCCGACTACCAGCTGGCCCTGTTCGGCCTGCTCATCGTGCTGGTCACCGTCTTCCTGCCCGGCGGCATCGTCTCGCTGGCCAACAAGGTCGGCTGGCTGCGCCGGGAGATCGTCCGCGGGACCACCGACCTGCCGACCGAGGCGGAGCTGGAGAAGCGGCTCACCGCGGCGCACGCCCACCGCAGCCCGGCCGACACCGACGCCGAGCTGCTGGTCTGCCGCGACGTGGGGGTCACCTTCGGCGGCGTGCAGGCGCTGCGCGAGGTCGACTTCACCGTCCGCCGCGGCCAGACGGTGTTCATCATCGGGGCCAACGGCGCCGGCAAGACCACCCTGTTCAACGCGATCGCCGGCGTCGTCACCCCGTCGAAGGGCTCGATCGTCTTCGACGGCCAGCCCGTCGTCGGCGGCGCCCCGGCGCACCGGCTCGCCCGCCGCGGCCTGGCCCGCACCTTCCAGATCCCGCGGCCCTTCGCCTCGATGACCGTCTGGGAGAACGTGTACCTGGCAGCCCTGGGCGGCCGGCACCGCGGCCAGGCCCAGGAGCAGGCGGCCTGGGTGGTGCAGGTGCTGGGGCTGGAGGAGATCCGCTTCCACGCCTCGGACACCCTGGCCGTCGGGCACCGCCGGATGGTCGAGCTCGGCCGCGCCCTGGCGCTGGGCCCGTCGCTGATCCTGCTCGACGAGGTCATGGCCGGGATGAGCGACGAGGAGCTCGAGGTCGTCCGGGACGCCATCCGCCGGATGCCCGCGTTCGGGGTCGACGCCGTCGCCGGCATCGAGCACGTCATCAAGGCCATCGTCGACCTGGCCGACGAGATCGTCGTCATGGACAGAGGAGCCACCATTCTCACCGGCGCACCCACCGAGGTCCTGCGGCATCCCGAGGTGATCCGGGCCTACCTGGGCTCCGGCGTGGGCCTGGGTGTCGGCTCGGCCGACGTCCCCGAGGACGTGACCCCGTGAAGCTCTTCGGCGGCGGGGCCACCCGCGAGCGGGACACCTCCGGCACCGGCCCGGCCCTCGAGGTCGCCGGCCTCACCGCCGGCTACGGCGCCCTCCGGGTGCTCCACGAGGTCTCGCTGAGCGTGGCCCGCAACGAGGTGGTCGGGGTCCTGGGCGCCAACGGGGCCGGCAAGACCACCCTGCTGCGTGCGATCGCCGGCGTCGTCCGGCCCCAGGGCGGCACCGTCACCCTGCTCGGCCGCGACGTCACCGGGCTGCCCGACCACGCGATGACCCGCGCCGGCGTGGGCCACGTGCCCAGCGGCCGCGAGCTGTTCGCCGACATGAGCGTGGAGGACAACCTGGCCATGGGCGGCCAGGCGCTGCCGGCTGCCCGGGCCGCCGAGCTGCGCAGCCGGGTGCTCGAGCTCTTCCCGGCGCTGTCGGCGATGCTCGACCGCCGGGCCGGCTCGATGTCCGGCGGTGAGCAGCAGATGCTGGCCTTCGGCCGGGCCCTGATGACCGACCCGTCGCTGCTGCTGCTCGACGAGCCCTCCACCGGCCTGGCCCCGGCCATCGTGGCCTCGCTGTTCGACGCCCTCCGCGAGCTGATCGCCGCCGGCGGCATGAGCGTGGTCCTGGTCGAGCAGAACGCCGGCCTGGCCCTGGAGGTCGTGGAGCGCGCCTTCGTGCTCCGCCAGGGCCGGATCGTCCTCGAGGGCACCGCCGAGGAGATGCGCGGCGGCAACCTGGTCGACGCCTACCTCGGCGCCTGACCCACCCCCCAGCACGACGAGGAGCGCCCTTCCTGTCAGGACTCCTGACAGGAAGGGCGCTTCTCGTCGGTGGGCCGGTCAGGCCGGCTGGAGGTCCGTGCTGGGCTCGGGGCTGCGGCGGAAGCCGCGGTAGCCCTCGCGGGCCACCTCGTCGCACTCCCGGCGGTAGCGGCGCAGGCCACCGGCGTAGGGCATGAACACCCGCGGCTTGCCCTCGATCTCCGCGCCCAGGTAGTACGACGCGGCCTCCATGTAGAGGGTCGGGGCGGCTGCGGCGTTGACGCGGTCGACCCAGGCGCGCTCGGCCTCCTCGGTAGCCTCGATGACCGGGGTGCCCGCGGCCTCGGAGTCCACCAGCAGGGCCGAGACCCAGTCGACGTGCTGCTCGATGGAGACCATCACGTTGCCCAGCAGGGACGGCGACCCGGGCCCGGCGATGACGAACATGTTCGGGAAGCCGGCGGTCATCAGGCCCAGGTAGGTCAGCGGTCCGCCGGCCCAGTGCTCCTGAAGCGTGACGCCGTCCCGGCCGGTGATGGTCGGCTTGAGCAGCGAGCCGGTCATCGCGTCGAAGCCCGTGGCGAAGACGATGACGTCGAGGTCGTACGCGGCGTCCGTCGTCTCCAGCGTGGTGGCCGTCGCCCGGGTCAGCGGCGCCGCGGCGATGTCGACCAGGGTGACGTTCTCCCGGTTGAACGTCTCGTAGTAGCCGGTGTCCACGCACGGCCGCTTGGCGCCGTAGGGGTAGGTGTGCGGCGACAGCTTCTCGGCCAGCGCCGGGTCGGTGACGCGCTCGGCGATCTTGCCGCGGATGAAGTCCGACGCCGTCCGGTTGGCCTCGTGGCTGATGAGCAGGTCGTTGTAGGCCAGCAGGAACCCGAAGCCGGCGGAGTGCCACTGCTCCTCGTAGTGCTGCTCGCGGGTGGCGTCGTCGTCGTCCAGGGCGCCGCGGCGGGTGACCGGCACCGACAGCCCGGTGGGGCTGTTGCGCAGCATCTCCCGGCGCTCGGGCAGCGAGAGCTTCAGCGCCGCCCGCTCGGCGTCGGTGAGCACCTGGTGGTGGGCCGGCACGCTGAAGGCGGGGGTGCGCTGGAAGACCACCAGCTCCGCCACCTCGGGGGCGATGCGCGGGATGACCTGGATGCCGGAGGACCCGGTGCCGATCACGCCGACCCGCTTGCCGGCCAGGTCCACGGGCTCGCGCGGCCAGTCGGCGGTGTGCAGCACCTGGCCGGTGAAGTCCTCGATGCCCTCGACCTGGGGCCGCTTGACCGCCGACAGGCAGCCGGTGGCCATCACCAGGTAGCGGCCACGGGCGGTGGTGCCGTCCTCGCAGGTCACGTCCCAGTGGGCGGTGTCGTCGTCCCAGGTGGCGGTGGCGACGCGGGCCCCGGTGGTGACGTCGCGACGCAGGTCGAACCGGTCGGCGACGTGGTGCACGTAGCGGAGGATCTCCGGCTGCGTGGCGTAGCGCTCGGACCAGTTCCACTCCTCGTCCAGCTCGGGGGAGAAGGTGTAGCTGTAGTCGGTGGAGTCCACGTCGCAGCGGGCACCGGGGTAGCGGTTCCAGTACCAGACGCCGCCGACGTCGTCGCCGGCCTCCAGGACCCGCACGCTCATCCCGCGTTCGTCGCGCAGCTCGCGGAGCATGGCGAGGCCGGCGAACCCGGCGCCGACCACCACGACGTCGACGTCGTGGTGGGTCTGGGTGCTGCTCATGGGGTGCTCCCGTCGTCTGCTCCGTTGGTGCACCGCCGACGGTAAGGTGGCGCACGAGCAGTGTCAACGTAGGTGTTGACGCAATCGGAGACAGGTGGTCGCTGTGGACTGGTCCGGGACGCCCAACGCCGGGGTGCGCGCCCTGCTGGAGGCCTTCGCGGCCCAGGGCGTGCAGCCCTTCGACCGGATGAGCGTGCTGCAGGCCCGGGTCTCGGTGTCGGCCTCGACCCGGATCGGCGGCCCGCGCACCGAGGTGGCCGACGTCCGCGACCTGCTGGTGGAGGGTCGGCTCCCCGTGCGGGTCTACCACCCGTCGCCGGGGTCCCCGCTGCCGCTGGTCGTCTACTTCCACGGCGGTGGCTTCGTGGCCGGCGGCGTCGCGGTGGCCGACCGGGCCTGTCGCGGACTGGCCGTCGCCGCGGGGGTGGTCGTGGTGTCGGTGGAGTACCGGCTCTCCCCGGAGACGCCGTTCCCCGGGCCGCAGGAGGACTGCGTGGCCGCCGTCCGCTGGGCGGTCGCGCACGCCGCCGAGCTGGGCGCCGACCCCGACCGGCTGGTGCTGGCCGGCGACAGTGCCGGCGCGACCCTGGCCGCGAGCACCAGCCGGACGCTGCGGGACCGCGGCGGGCCGGCCGTCGTCCGCCAGCTGCTCGTCTACCCGACGCTGGCGCCACCCCGCGGGCGCACGACGCCCTCGCTGGTCGACAACGCCGCGGACTTCTCCATGACGACGGCGTCGCTGGACTGGTTCTGGGACCACCACCTCGCCGGCGCCCCGGCGACCCCGGAGGCCGCCCCGCTGCTGGCCACCGACCTGGCCGGGCTGCCGCCGACGACGCTGGTGGTGGCGGAGTTCGACCCGCTGCGCGACGAGGGCGTGGACTACGCGCACGCCCTGGAGGCCGCCGGGGTGCCGGTCACGCTGCACGCCGTCCCGGGCACGATCCACGGCTTCTGGTGGATGGCCGGCGCCCTGCCCGAGGCCGCCGAGCTCACCGCCTGGCTCGGGACGCACCTTCGCGCCGTGCTCGCCTGACCGGAGCGTTGATCAGGGTCCTGCACAGAAGTCCGTCCTCCCCCGTGAACGATCGTGGGGGAGGACGGACTTCGATCAGGGACCCTGATCAACGCTCACGGCGCGGTGGAGGCGGTCAGAGGAGCTCGAGCACGGTGGCGTTGGCCTGGCCGCCGCCCTCGCACATCGACTGCAGGCCGTAGCGGATCCCGTTGTCGCGCATGTGGAACAGCATCGTGGTCATGATGCGGGCGCCGGAGCCGCCCAGGGGGTGGCCCAGGGCGATGGCGCCGCCGAGGGGGTTGAGCAGCTTCTCGTCGCCGCCGATCTCGGCCTGCCAGGCCAGCGGGACGGGGGCGAAGGCCTCGTTGATCTCGAAGACGCCGATCTCGTCCAGCCGCAGGCCGGAGCGCTCGAGCACCTTCTTGGTCGCCGGGATGGGGGCGGTGAGCATCTTGACCGGGTCGTCGCCGGCCAGCGCGACGCTGTGCACCCGGGCGATGGGCTTCAGGCCCAGCTCGGCGGCCTTCTCGGCGGTCATCATGAGCAGCGCGGCCGAGCCGTCGGAGATCTGGCTGGCGTTGCCCGCGGAGACGACGCCGTCCTCCTTGAAGGGGGTCTTGAGCCCGGCGAGGCCCTCGACGGTGCCGCCGCGGCGGATGCCCTCGTCCTGGGTCACCCGGCCCTCAGGGGCGTCGACCGGGGCGATCTGGGCGTCGAAGCGGCCCTCGTCCTGGGCGGTGGCGGCGCGCTCGTGCGAACGGATGGCGAACTCGTCGAGCTGGGTGCGCGACAGGCCCCACTTCTCGGCGATCAGCTCCGCGCCGACGCCCTGGTTGGGGGACACGCCGTCGTAGCGGTCGCGGTAGACCTGGCCCAGCGGGTCCTGGCCCTGGGTGGAGGAGCCCATCGGCACGCGGGACATCGACTCCACACCACCGGCGACGACGACGTCGTAGTGCCCGGCGACCAGCCCGGCGGCGGCGAAGTGCACGGCCTGCTGGGAGGAGCCGCACTGGCGGTCCACGGTGGTGCCGGGGACGCTCTCGGGCCAGCCGGCGGAGAGCACCGCGTTGCGGGCGATGTCGTAGGTCTGCTCACCGACCTGGGAGACACAGCCCCAGATCACGTCGTCGACCAGCACCGGGTCGACCCCGGCGCGGGAGACGAGGGACTTCAGCACGTGGGCCGACAGCTCGGTGGGGTGGACGCCGGACAGGCCCCCGTTGCGCTTGCCGACGGGCGTGCGGACGGCCTCGACGATGACTGCGTCGCGCATGTCGCGACTCCTCTCGGTCACAGGGGCCCGGCAGCTCTGCCGGGACCGTCGTCAACACATGAGTTGACTCAGCGGCCATCGTCGCCTGCGCGGTGCTCGGACGCAAGGGCCGACGTCGACGGTCAGCCCTGACCGTAACCGCCGCGGCGGCCGGACGTCACGCGATGCAGGTCAGCCGCTGCCCGCCGTTGTAGGTGACCATGTCGGCCAGTGCGGCGGGGACGTCGATCCTGCAGCCCCGCGCGCCCCCGGCGAGCTCGGCGTGCGCCCGGTGCAGGTTGCCCACGATCCGTTCGGCGTCGCTCCACCCGGCGTACTCGCCCAGGTCGACGCTGCGGGCGGCCTCCAGGGGCGCGACCCCGGCGGCGAAGGAGTCGCGGGCGACGCCGTCGAGCCAGTGCAGGTAGCCCAGGATCTGCGTCACCAGCTCGGGGCCGGCCACCGGCCCGTGGCCGGGGACGATCGTCTGGGCCCCCAGCGGGGTGACGACCTGCTCCAGCACCTCGATCGCACCGGCCAGCGAGCCCATCACCAGGAACGGGGTGCCACCGGCGAAGAGCAGGTCGCCGGCGAACAGCGTCTTCTGCTCGGGCAGCCACACGACCGAGTCGTTGGTGGTGTGCGCCGGGGTGCCGACGTGTGTGACCTCGACCCGGCGGTCGTTGACCCAGAGGGTGACGCCGTCGGTGTAGGTGAGGAACGGCGGCTCCAGGACGACCTCGCCGATCTCGAACGGGGTCCAGAACGGCTGGTCGCCGGGGATCCCGGCGGCGAGCACGCCCTCCCGGGTGCCCTCGTGGCCGACCACGGTGGCCCCGCCGAACAGCCAGTTGCCGTGCGTGTGGTCGCCGTGGTGGTGGGTGTTCACCAGGGTGCGCACCGGCTGGTCGGTGACCGTGGCGATGGTGTCCCGGAAGGCCCGGGTGCGCTTCTCGGTGGAGCAGGTGTCCACGATCGCGGCACCGCGGCGGCCGACCAGCAGGCCGGTGTTGTTCACCCACCAGGTGCCGTCGGGCTGCACGTAGGCGAAGACGCCGTCGGCGACCTCCTGCAGCACGGGCGGGGGGAGCACGGGGTCGGTCGTCGTGGAGCTCACGGGTTCCCTCTCTGCAGGGCGGCGGTCAGGTCGGCACGAGCGGTGGCCAGGGACGGGCCGTACCAGGTGAGCAGCCGGCCGCTGACCAGCGCGGTCGCACGGCCAGGGAAGGCATCGGGCCCGTCGTCGGCGGTGAAGACGTAGGGCTCGTCGGGCAGCAGGAACAGCTCGGCGTCCACGTCGGCGGGCTCGGCCTTCGGGTAACGCTCCTCGGACACGGCGTTGACCAGGCCGAGGCGGGTCAGCATGTCGCCGGTGAAGGTGCGGGCGCCCACCCACATCCACGGGTCACGCCAGATCGGGACGGCGACGCGTGGCCCGGGGGCAGCCGGGGCGGCCCAGGCGCTGCGGGCGGTGGCCAGCCAGTCCGGGGTGCCGACGTCGAGCACCTCGGTGAACAGCCGGTCCATCGAGGTCAGCGCGCCGTCCAGGGTCTCGATCGCGGTGACCCAGACGGCGGTGCCGGCCGATCGCAGCCGTTCGACGTCCAGCTGGCGGTTCTCCTCCTGGTTGCACACCACGAGGTCCGGCTCGAGGGCGGCGATCGCTGCCCGGTCGGGGTTCTTGGTGCCGCGCACCCGGGTGACGTCGAGGTCGGCGGGGTGGGTGCACCAGTCGGTGGCCCCGACGAGCCGGTCGGGCACGGTCACCGCGAACGCCTCGGTCAGCGAGGGCACCAGGGAGACGATGCGGCGCGGCGGGCGGGGGAGGACCACGGGGGTGCCGAGGTCGTCGTCCAGGGTCCTCACGCGAAGTCCCCGGCGTCGGCCCGCAGCTCCCGGACGACGTCTACCAGCGTGCGGACCGAGTCCGCCGACAGCCCGGGGCGACGGAAGACCCCGGCGTTGAGCTCGTCGGTGGCCTTGGCCGCCACCGACCGGCCCTGCTCGGTGATCTCCACCAGCACGGCCCGGCCGTCGTCGGGGTGTGGCCGCCGCTGCACGAACCCGGCTGCCTCCAGCCGGGTCGCGGCGTTGGTGACCGAGGCGGGGTGCACCTGCAGGAGCGCCCCGGCCCGGGCCATCGGCAGCGACCCGGACCGGGTGAAGCTCAGCAGCTGCAGCAGCTCGTACCGGGCGAAGGAGAGCCCCAGCGGCCGGAGCACCTCCTCCACCCGGGCCAGCACGATCGCCTGGGCCCGCATGATCGAGGTGACCGCGGTCATCCCGTCGGCGGCGTCCTCCCACCCGTGCTCCCGCCACTGGCGCGCGGCCTCCGCCACCGGGTCGAAGGGCAGCGCCATCAGACGTTGCGGCGGTACTGCCCGCCCACCTCGAAGAACGCCTCGCTGATCTGCCCGAGCGAGCAGGTCCGCACGGCCTCCATGAGCGCGTCGAAGACGTTGCCGCCGTGCATGGCCGCGTCCTGCAGCTTCGCCAGGGCCTCGGGGGCCTCGGCGGCGTGCCGGGCGTGGAAGTCGGCGAGGCGGTCCAGCTGGGACTGCTTCTCCGACTCGGTGGCCCGGGCCAGCTCGACGGTCTGCGGCTCCTGCTGCCCGGCGTTCGGGTCCAGCCAGGTGTTGACCCCGATGATCGGCAGCGAGCCGTCGTGCTTGCGGTGCTCGTAGAGCATCGACTCGTCCTGGATGCGACCGCGCTGGTAGCCGGTCTCCATGGCGCCCAGCACCCCGCCGCGCTCGGCGATGCGGTCGAACTCGGCCAGCACGGCCTCCTCGACCAGCTCGGTCAGCTCGTCGACGACGAACGAGCCCTGCAGCGGGTTCTCGTTCATCGCCAGGCCCCACTCCCGGTCGATGATCATCTGGATGGCCAGCGCGCGGCGCACCGAGTGCGCCGAGGGGGTGGTCACGGCCTCGTCGTAGGCGTTGGTGTGCAGGGAGTTGGCGTTGTCGTAGATCGCGCACAGCGCCTGCAGCGACGTCCGGATGTCGTTGAAGTCCATCTCCTGGGCGTGCAGGGAGCGGCCCGACGTCTGCACGTGGTACTTCAGCTGCTGGGCCCGGGGGTTGGCGCCGTAGCGCTCCTTCATGGCCACCGCCCAGATCCGGCGGGCCACCCGGCCGATGACGGTGTACTCGGCGTCCATCCCGTTGGAGAAGAAGAAGCTCAGGTTGGGCGCGAAGTCGTCGATGCTCATGCCGCGGGCCAGGTAGGCCTCGACGTAGGTGAACCCGTTGGCCAGCGTGAAGGCCAGCTGGCTGATGGGGTTCGCCCCGGCCTCGGCGATGTGGTAGCCGGAGATCGAGACCGAGTAGAAGTTGCGCACCTTCTCCTGGATGAACCACTCCTGGATGTCGGCCATGCAGCGCAGCGCGAACTCGGTGGAGAAGATGCAGGTGTTCTGGCCCTGGTCCTCCTTGAGGATGTCGGCCTGCACCGTGCCGCGGACGTTGGCCAGCACCCACGCGCGGGTCTCGGCGACCTCGTCCCCGGTGGGCTCGCGGCCCTCGTCGGACCGGAAGCGGTCCAGCCGCTGGTCGATCGCGGTGTTCATGAACATGGCCAGGATCGCCGGCGCGGGGCCGTTGATGGTCATCGACACCGAGGTGCTCGGCGCGCAGAGGTCGAAGCCGTCGTAGAGCACCTTCATGTCGTCGACGGTGGCGATGGAGACACCTGAGGTGCCGACCTTGCCGTAGACGTCGGGGCGCAGCTCGGGGTCGCGGCCGTAGAGGGTCACCGAGTCGAAGGCGGTCGACAGCCGGGTGGCCTCGTTGCCCGCCGACAGCATCTGGAAGCGCTTGTTGGTGCGGAACGCGTCGCCCTCGCCGGCGAACATCCGGGCCGGGGCCTCGCCCTGCCGCTTGAACGGGAAGACGCCGGCGGTGTACGGGAAGTGGCCGGGGACGTTCTCCCGACGCAGCCAGCCGACCAGCTGGGCGTCGTCGTCGGTGCGCGGCAGGGCCACCCGGCGCACCTTGTTGCCGCTGAGGGTCTCCCGGGTCAGCGGGGTGTGGATCTCCTTGCCGCGCACGGTGTAGACCAGCTCGTCGCCGGAGTACTCCTCGACCCGGGCCGGCCACTCGTCGAGCAGGTGCTTGACCGCGGGCAGCAGCTCGCCCTCGACCGCGGCGGCCTTGGCGGCGGCGGCCTGTGCGGCCTCGCCGTCCAGCAGCTGCGCGGCGGTGGTGAGGTGCTGACGCTGGCGCACCAGGGCGGCCTGCTCGGCCGTCGTCCGGTGGTAGGCGCGCACGGTGTCGGCGACGTCGGCCAGGTACCGGGCCTTCGACGAGGGGACGACGCTGGTCAGCCCGGACGACGCCCGGACGTCGACGTGCGGCAGCACGCCCGAGCCCAGCGCCAGGCCCTTGGCGGCCAGCAGCGTCTTGAGCTCCTGGAACAGCGCGGTGACGCCGTCGTCGTTGAACCGGGCGGCGCTGGTGCCGAAGACCGGCATGGTGTCCCAGCTCTGCCCGAACGCCTCGCGGTTGCGGACCATCTGCCGGGCCACGTCGCGGCGGGCGTCCTCGGCGCCGCGGCGCTCGAACTTGTTCACCGCGACGACGTCGGCGAAGTCGAGCATGTCGATCTTCTCCAGCTGTGAGGCGGCGCCGAACTCCGGCGTCATCACGTACAGCGAGACGTCGCTGTACGGGAGGATCGCGGCATCGCCCTGGCCGATGCCCGGGGTCTCCACGATCACCAGGTCGTATCCGGCGGCCTTGACCGCGGAGATGACGTGGTCGAGGTGCTCGGGCACCTGAGCACCGGCGGTGCGGGTGGCCAGCGAGCGGAAGAACGTGGAGTTGCGGTCGCCGGTCTCCAGCGCGTTCATCCGGATCCGGTCGCCCAGCAGTGCACCGCCGCCGCGGCGACGGGACGGGTCGACGGCGAGGACGGCGATGCGGAGCTTGTCCTCCTGGTCCAGCCGGAGCCGGCGGAGCAGCTCGTCGGTCAGCGAGGACTTGCCCGAGCCGCCGGTGCCGGTGATGCCCAGGACGGGGACGTGCCGCTGCGCCGCCTCCTTCGTCACCCGCTCGGCGAGCTCGGGGGAGCGGCCGGCCTCGAGCACGGTGATCGCCCGGGCCAGGGCGGCCGGGTCGCCGGTGAGCAGCGCCTCGACGTCCGGCCCGGCACCGGCCAGGTCGACGTCGCAGGCCTCGATGAGGGTGTTGATCATCCCGGGCAGGCCGAGCTTCTGGCCGTCCTCGGGGGCGAAGATCTTCACACCGCGCTCGCGGAGGGTGGCGATCTCCTCGGGGACGATCACGCCGCCGCCCCCGCCGAACACCTGCACGTGCCCGGCGCCGTGCCGCTCCAGCTCCTCGACCAGGTAGCTGAAGTACTCGACGTGCCCGCCCTGGTAGGAGCTCAGCGCGATGCCCTGGGCGTCCTCCTCCATCGCCGCGCGGACGACGGTGGCCACGCTGCGGTCGTGCCCGAGGTGCACGACCTCGGCGCCCTGGGCCTGCAGCAGCCGCCGCATCACGTTGATCGCGGCGTCGTGGCCGTCGAACAGGCTCGCGGCGGTGACGAACCGGACCGGGTTCGCGGGGACGTGGAGGTCGGCCATGGGGGCTCCAGACGGCGACGGTGCCGGGGTGCGGCGCGGAGGTGCTTGGACGTCCACGTAACCTACGCCGGAAGTACTTGGACGTCCACGCATCGTCGTCGTGACACCGTGGGGTCCCGTCGAGCAGGAGGAGTTGGGGATGCAGCGCATCGCAGTCATCGGTGGCGGCACCATGGGGGCCGGCATCGCCGAGGTCAGCGCCCGGGCGGGCTGCGACGTCGTCGTGGTCGAGGCCGACGAGGCCGGCGCCGAGCGGTTCCGGGCCCGGATGGAGAAGTCGCTGCAGCGCGCGGCGACCTCGGGCCGGATCTCCCAGGAGGACGCCGACGCCGCGTTCGCCCGGGTCGACGTCGCCACCTCGCTGCAGGCCGTCGTGCACTCCGAGCTGGTCATCGAGGCCGCGCCGGAGATCGAGGAGCTCAAGCTCGACCTGTTCCGCAAGCTCGACGAGATCCTCCCGCCGGACGCGATCCTGGCCTCGAACACCTCCTCCATCCCGCTGGTGAAGATGGCCAGCGTCACCAAGCGGCCGGACAAGGTCGTCGGGGTGCACTTCTTCAACCCCGCGCCCGTGCTGCCGCTGGTGGAGATCGTGGCCAGCCTGCTGACCAGCGACGAGACGCTCGCGACGGTCACCGACTTCGCCGAGACCCAGCTGGGCAAGACCACGATCCGCTCCAAGGACCGGGCCGGGTTCATCGTGAACGCCCTGCTCATCCCCTACGTGCTGAGCGCGATCCGGATGATGGAGTCCGGCTTCGCCTCCGCCGAGGACATCGACGCCGGCATGGTGCAGGGCTGCGCCCACCCGCAGGGCCCCCTCGCCCTGGCCGACCTGATCGGGCTGGACACCACCGCGGCCGTCGCGCAGTCGATGTACGCGGAGTTCAAGGAGCCGCTGTACGCCCCGCCGCCGCTGCTGCTGCGGATGGTCGACGCGGGTCTGCTCGGCCGGAAGACCGGCCGGGGCTTCTTCCCCTACGCGAAGTAGTGACCGACGACGTCCGGATCGGCCTGCAGGGCGCCGTCGGGCGGATCACCCTCACCCGACCGCGGGCGATCAACGCCCTGACCCACCCGATGATCGCCGCGGTCGACGCCGCGCTCGCCGCCTGGGCGCAGGACGACGCCGTCGAGTGCGTGCTCGTCGACAGCGAGGGCGACCGCGGGTTCTGCGCCGGCGGCGACGTCAAGGCGATCCGGGAGTCCGCGCTCGGGGACGGTGTGGCCGCCCGGGCCCTGTGGCGTGACGAGTACCGGATGAACGCCCGGATCGGCGCCTACCCCAAGCCGGTGGTGACCCTGCTGCCCGGGATCGTGCTGGGCGGCGGGGTCGGGCTGGGCTGCCACGCCTCGCTGCGGGTGGTGACGTCGTCGTCCCGGCTGGGGATGCCGGAGGTGACCATCGGGCTGGTGCCCGACGTCGGCGGCACCCACCTGCTGGCGCACGCCCCGGGCGAGCTGGGCACCCACCTGGCGCTCACCGGGACCTCGGCCGGGCCGGCCGACGCGATCGCCTGCGGGCTGGCCGACGTGTGCGTCTCCTCCCTCGACGGCCTGGACGCGCCGACCACGTGGGCCTCCCTGGAGTCGGCCGTCCGGGCCGCGGCGGTCGACCCGGGACCACCCGAGCTCGACCGCGGCTGGATCGACGCCTGCTACGCCGGGGACGACGCCGCCGTGGTCGTCGAGCGGCTGCTGGCCTCCGACGTGCCCGCCGCCCGGGAGGCCGGGGAGCTGATCGGCACCAAGAGCCCGACCGCGGTCGCCGTCACCCTCGCCGCGGTGCGCTCGGCGGCGACCATGACCCTGCCCGAGGCGCTGGTGCAGGAGTACCGGATCTCCTCGGCGAGCCTGGGTCGGCCCGACGTCGCCGAGGGCATCCGGGCCCAGGTGGTGGAGAAGACCCGCGACCCGCACTGGCGGCCCGCGAGCCTGGCCGGGGTGGACCCGGGCGAGGTGGCCCGCCACCTCGCGCCCCGGGCCGACGACCTGGAGCTCTGAGTCGGTGCCCACCGCCGTCCTGGTGCACGGGGGCTTCCACGGCGGCTGGTGCTGGCAGCGGGTCGCCGCCCCGCTGCGCGCCGCGGGCTGGACGGTGCACGCGCCGAGCCTGTCCGGGGCCGGTGAGCACGCCCACCTGCTCACCGCGGCGACGACGCTGGCCGACCGGGTGACCGCCGTGGTCCGGCTGGTCGAGCTGGAGGACCTCCGCGACGTCGTCCTGGTCGGGCACAGCGCCGGCGGGATGGTCACCACCGGGGTGGCCGACCGGCTCCCCGACCGGGTGCGGCACCTGCTGTACCTGGACGCGGTGGTCCCGCTGCCGGGCCAGTCGCACCTGGACGTCCTCGACCAGGGCGAGCCCGACGACGTCGTCGCCCGGCGCCGGGCCCGCCGCGCGCAGCCGGGCTTCCCCGGGGAGCGCTGGCGGCTGACCCCCGACCGCTCCCGGGCCGCCGACCTGGGCGTCGAGGACCCGGCCGACCGGGCCTGGGTGGACGCCCGGCTGACCGACGACTCCCTCGCGGTCTGGGCCGAGCCCCTGGCGTTCGGGCCCTCGGCGGCGCCGCGCACCTACGTGCGGGCGACCCGCTGGGCGCAGCCCTTCGCCGACCACCTGCTGGCCCGGGCCGCCGCGGACCCGGCCTGGCGCACCGTCTCCCTCGACGTCGGGCACGACCTGATGGTCACCGCGCCCGACGCCGTCGTGGAGTTGGTCCGCGCGGTGGGCTGACGCTCAGCCCCCGCCGCCACCCCCACCGCCGCCGAGCATCCAGCTGTTCCGGTCCACCGCGCCGCGGGCATCGGTGGCCGGCGGGTCGTCCCCGTCGGCGTACCAGCCGTCCCGACGCCGGCGCAGCGCCCTGACCAGCAGGCCCGCCGACAGAGCACCCACCGCGAGCAGTGCGATCTCCATGGCCGCACGGTAGGGCAGCGGGAGGCGTAGCGTCGCGCGATCGTGTCCCCCGATCCCGTCCTGGCCGCCGAGCGGGCCCACCTCGAGCACGCCGCCGCCTGCCTGCAGGTGATGCACGCGGCCACCCGCGCGACCGCCGACGCCGGGGTCGACGCCTGGGCGTCGGAGCGGCTGGGCGCCGCCCGCGTGCAGCGGCTGCGCTCCCTGGCCGCCGACCCGGGCGCGCCCCCGTTCTTCGGCCGCACCGACTCCGGCGTCGAGTCCTTCCACGTCGGCCGGCGGCACGTGCGCGACGTCGCCGGTGACCCGGTGGTCATCGACTGGCGGGCGCCGATGAGCCGGCCGTTCTACCAGGCCAGTGCCGCCGACCCGCAGGGTCTGGAGCGCCGTCGCCGGTTCGGGTTCAGCGAGGGCCTGCTCACCTCCTACGAGGACGAGTCGCTGGCCGCCGACGACGGTCCCTCGGACCTGCTGCGGCAGGAGGTCGAGCGGCCGCGCTCCGGTCCGATGCGCGACATCGTGGCCACCATCCAGCCCGACCAGGACGACGTCGTCCGCGCCCCGCTGGCCGAGTCGATCTGCGTGCAGGGCGCCCCGGGCACCGGCAAGACCGCCGTGGGGCTGCACCGTGCGGCCTACCTGCTCTACACACACGGCGCCCAGCTGGGTCGCACCGGCGTCCTGGTCGTCGGCCCCAACCGGGCGTTCCTGCGCTACATCGAGCAGGTGCTGCCCACCCTCGGCGAGGTCGAGGTGGAGCAGGCCACGGTCGCCGACCTGGTCGACCGGGTGCCGGTGCGTGCGGTCGACGCCCCCGCCGTCGCCGTCCTGAAGGGCGACGAGCGGATGGCCGAGGTGCTGCGCCGGGCGCTGTGGCGCGGGGTGGTGAAGCCGACGGAGTCCATCCAGGTGACGCTCACCGGCCGCCGGTACCGGATCGAGGTGGACCGGCTCAAGCGGCACGTGGACGACCTGCGCCGCTCGGGCTCGGGCACCGGGGACGTCGTGCACTACGCCGCCGGCCGGGAACGACTGGCCCTGACCCTGGCCGAGGACGCCCGCCGGCAGAAGGAGGCGGCCGGCGGCAGCCCCACCGACGCCGAGACCCGGACGGCGGCCCGGTCACCCGAGGTGCGGGCGTTCTGCGACGCGCACTGGCCCCCGGTCGACCCCGCGGGGCTGGTCGCCCGGGTGCTGTCGGACCCCGACCTGCTCGCCCGGGCCGGCCGGGGGGTGCTGGAGGACGCCGAGCAGGCGCTGCTCCTGCGGCCGGCGGCCCGCTCGGTGCGCGCCTCCCGCTGGACCGAGGCCGACGCGGTGCTGGTCGACGAGGTCGCCGGGCTGCTGGAGCGGACGGCGGGTCACGGGCACGTGGTCGTCGACGAGGCGCAGGACCTGTCCCCGATGCAGTGCCGGGCCATCGCGCGCCGGCTGGGCGCCGGGTCGCTGACCGTGCTGGGTGACCTGGCCCAGGCGACCAGCCCGTGGGCGGTCGCCGACTGGTCGCAGACGCTGGCCGCGCTGGGCCGCCCGGACACCGTCGTCCGGCCGCTGACCCGCGGGTACCGGGTGCCCGGGGAGGTGCTGGCGTTCGCCAACCGGTTGCTGCCGACCATCGCGCCCGGTCTGCCGCCGGCGACCGCGGTGCGCTCGGACCCCGGTGCGCTGCAGGTGCGCCGGGTGACCGCGCTGGCCGAGCCGCTGGTGGAGGTCGTGACGGAGCTGTCCGGCACGGCGGGCTCGACCGGGGTGGTCTGCGCGGACGCCGACGTGCCGGCGCTGGTCGCCCTGCTGGCCGCCGGTGGACTCGACGCGCCGGCGCTCACCGACGACGCCGAGGCCGCCCGGGTCGCCGTCGTCCCCGCGTCGCTGGTGAAGGGCCTGGAGTTCGACCACGTCGTGGTCGTCGAGCCCGCCGCCATCGTCGCCGCCGAGCCGCGCGGGCTGCACCGGCTCTACGTCGCCCTGACCCGGGCGGTCAGCAGTCTCGTCGTCCTGCACCGGGGGGAGCTCCCGGCGGCGCTGGCCGTGCGGTGAGCAGGTCCTCCACCCGGGCCAGCCGGGCCAGCAGCTCGGCGACGTCGGCCTTGGTGGCGCCCTGCTCGTCGTCCTTGAGCGTCAGCAGGAGCTGGCCGCCGGGTTCGAGCTCGGCGTGGTCGACCTGGGCGACGTCGTCGCCGTTCTGCACCCGGACGGCGTGCTCGAGCTCGGTGCGCTGCAGCCCCAGCCGGCGCAGCGCCCCGGGCAGCACCCGACCGTCCCGGATCACCGTGGTCGGGGTGCCCTCGAACAGCCGCTGGGCCAGCGGGCTGACCACCACCAGCCGGTTGACCAGCGCGTTCACCGCGACCAGGGTGACCGCGCCGATCGCCCCGCCGGTCACCGAGTCGTCGTTGCCGATGACCGCGTTCTGCACGACGTTGCCCAGCATGAACACCACGATCACGTCGAAGGTGTTCATCGAGGCCAGCCCGCGCTTGCCGGTGAGCCGGAACAGCACCACCAGCAGCGCGTAGACCAGCACGGTGCGCAGCACCTTCTCGGTCCACGGCAGCTGCTGGACGAACAGGTCGTGCCACATGGGAGGTCCTCCGCGGTCTGGGGTGGTCTCTAGGCTGCGCCCCATGGCCCACTCCCTGCGCGAGGTGCTCCGCGCGCCGTCCTCCCCCGTGGTGCTGGCCGACATCGACCCGCACGGCAAGCCGTCAGCCCCCGGGGACAAGGACGAGACCAAGGACCAGATGACCCTGGACGGCCAGGCGCTGTCCGGGCTGCAGGAGCGGCTCTACGCCGAGGGCGTCTCCGGCGGGCAGCGGCGGGTGCTGCTGGTCCTGCAGGGCATGGACACCAGCGGCAAGGGCGGGGTGATCAAGTCCGTGGCGGGGGCGGTGAACCCGCAGGGCGTGTCGATCACCAGCTTCAAGAAGCCCACGCCCACCGAGCTGCGGCACTCGTTCCTCTGGCGGGTGCGCCGGGCCGTGCCCGCGCCCGGGATGATCGGGGTCTTCGACCGGTCGCACTACGAGGACGTGCTCATCGGGAAGGTGCGTGAGCTGGTCACCCCCGAGGTGGTCGAGCGCCGCTACCGGGAGATCGTCCGCTTCGAGGACCAGCTCACCGCCGCCGGCGTCACCATCGTGAAGTGCTTCCTGCACGTGTCGAAGTGGGAGCAGAAGCAGCGGCTGCTGGCCCGCCTCGACGACTCGACGAAGCGCTGGAAGTTCAACCCCGGCGACATCGACGAGCGCCAGCTGTGGGAGCCCTACCAGCGGGCCTACGAGACCGTGCTGGAGCGCACCAGCACCGACGCCAACCCCTGGTACGTCGTCCCCAGCGACCGCAAGTGGTACCGCAACTGGGCCGTCGGCCGGCTGCTGCTGGAGGCCACCACCGACCTCGCGCCGCGCTTCCCGCCCGGGGACTACGACGTCGACGCCCAGCGCGACCGGCTGATCGACGAGGCCGACTGAGGCTCAGCCCCTGATCCGGCCCCCGTCCACCCAGACGGCGGCCACGTCGGCCGGGCCGCCGAGGGCGAAGGCCTTGGCCAGCGCGTCCTCGGGGCCGGCCGCCGACCGCAGGACGACGTCCAGGGTCGATCCGGCGGACGGGCGCAGCCAGACGGCGTCGAACCGCGTGCCCACCGACAGGTGGCCGACGTCGGAGAGCCCCAGGGCGTCGGCACCGGCCGCTGTCGCCAGGTGCAACAGGTCCGCCGGGGTCAGCGGCTCGCCCTCGTCGCCCAGCAGCTGCTGGCCGAAGTACGCCTGCAGGCCCTCCTTGAGCAGCGAGAAGCCGGTGCCGGCGCCGACGTCGGAGCCCAGCGCGACCCGCACCCCGGCCGCGCGGTGCCGGCGCAGCGGGAACAGGCCGCTGCCCAGCGCCGCGTTCGAGGTCGGGCAGTGCGCCACGGCCGTGCCGCGCAGGGCCAGGACGTCGAGCTCGCCGTCGGTGGGGTGCACGTCGTGCGCGAGCACCGACCGCGTCCCCAGCAGCCCCGGCTTGTCGTAGGTGTCGACGTAGGAGCCGCCGAACAGCTCGGCGACCGCGGCCACCTCGGCCGGGTTCTCGTTCACGTGCGAGGTGAAGAACGCACCGTCCACCGAGGCCAGCAGGTCGGCGCAGGAGTCCAGCATCTCGGTCGTGCAGGACAGCGAGAACCGCGGCGTCACCGCGTACCGCGACCGCCGCACGCCGTGCCAGCGCTCGGCCAGCGCCCGCCCCTCCTCCAGGGCCCGGGACGGCGAGGTCAGCAGCGCCTCGGGCAGCAGCCGGTCGCTGACCACCAGCCCCGAGGTCACCCGCAGCCCGACCCGGTCGGCCTCGGTGAACAGCGCGTCCACCGCCGGGGCGAAGTGCGAGCCGAACACCAGCGCGGACGTCGTCCCGGCGCGGGCCAGGCCGTCGACGAACTCCGCGGCCACCGTGCGGGCGTAGTCCAGGTCGGCGAGGCGGCACTCCTCGGGCAGCGCGCACCGCTCGAGCCAGTCCAGCAGCGGCATGCCCAGCCCGCCGATCGCCCGGACCTGGGGGTAGTGCACGTGGGTGTCGACGAACCCGGGCAGCACGAGCCCGCCGCGCAGGTCGACGACCTCGTCGTCCCCCGACAGCTCGGCGAACGGCCCGCGCGCCACGATCGCGCCGTCGCGGACCCGCACCCCGCCGTCCAGCTCGACCCGCAGCTCACCGGCGGCCGGGGTGTCCAGGAACGTCCCGCGGTAGACCGTCACGAGGGCACCCGGGCGACCGCGCCGAGCAGGGCGGCCGCCACTCCGACCGCGATCACCGCCGGCTCCTTGCCGGTCAGCTCGGGGAGGCCGATCGGGCAGGTGATCCGGTCGGGGTCGGGGGCGCCGTCGGCGACCAGCGTCCGCCGGAACCTCGCCCACTTGCCGGCCGACCCGATCAGCCCGATCGAGGCCAGGCCGGGGGTGCGCAGCGCGGCGTCGCAGAGGGCGGCGTCCTCGGCGTGGTCGTGGGTCATCACCAGCACGTGGCTGCCTGCGGGCAGCTCGGCGAGCACCAGCTCGGGCAGCACCGGCACCTGGTGCACGTGCACGGCGGCGATCGCGTCGTCGAGCACGGCCAGCCGCTCGGGGGTCAGCTGCGCGGGGCGGGAGTCGACGAGGTGCAGGTCCAGGTCGTGCCGGGCCAGGATGCGGGCAAGCTCGAGACCGACGTGGCCGACGCCGAACACCGCCACCGCCGGGACGACGGGCAGCGGCTCCAGCAGCAGCCCGACCTCACCGCCGCAGCACTGCACGCCGTGCTGGTAGGGCGCCTTGTCCGACAGTGCGACGTCGACGACCCGGGTGCCTCCGCCGGCGAGCAGCAGCTCCCGGGCCCGTTCGACCGCGACCGCCTCGAGGTTCCCCCCGCCGACGGTGCCGTGCTGGGCGTCCGCGGTGACCACCATCTTGGCGCCGGCCTCGCGCGGGGAGTGCCCACGGACGGTCGCCACGGTCACCAGCACGCCCGGCTCGCGCCGGTCGCGCAGCGTCTGCACCGCGCGGTCCCAGCGCATCAGGACTCGCTCAGCACGCGCTCGGAGGTCGGCCGGATGGGCGGACCGGAGGGCTGCGGGGGCTGCTCCCCGCCGTCCCGCACGTGCGCGCCCTCGCCGGCCCGGGCCGCCTCGACCGCCCAGAACACCGCCTCGGGGGTGGCAGGGGAGGCCAGGTCCACGGTGGTGCCGGCCGGACCGAACGCGGCCGCGGCCTGGCGCAGCGCCTCGCGCACGCTGAACGCCAGCATCAGCGGGGGCTCGCCGACGGCCTTGGAGCCGAAGACGGCGCCCTCCTCGTGCGCGGACTCCAGCAGCGAGACCCGGAAGTCCTCGGGCATCTCGGAGAAGCTGGGCAGCTTGTAGGTGCTCGCCGACTGGGTGCTGAGCCGGCCGCGGGTGGGGCCCTCGCGGTCCTCCCAGCGCAGGTCCTCCAGGGTCAGCCAGCCGACGCCCTGCACGAACCCGCCCTCGACCTGGCCGATGTCCACCAGCGGGGACAGCGAGTCGCCGACGTCGTGCACGATGTCCACCCGGCGCACCCGGTAGGCCCCGGTGAACCCGTCGACCTCCACCTCGGCGGCGGCCACCCCGTGCGCGAAGTACTTGAACGGCTCGCCGCGCATCGCCGCGGAGTCCCAGTGCAGGCCCTCGGTCCGGTAGTAGCCGGCCGCCCACAGCTGCACCCGGGAGAAGTAGGCCAGCCGGACGACGTCCTCCCACGGCACGGTCGGCCCGCCCGGCGCCAGGCCGCGCACCACCCCGCCGGAGAACCGGACGTCGGCGGCCGGCACGTGCAGCTGCTCGGCGGCCACCTGGGCCAGCCGAGCGGTGATCTGCTCGCAGGCGTTCTTCACCGCGCCGCCGTTGAGGTCCGCGCCCGAGCTCGCCGCCGTCGCCGAGGTGTTGGGCACCTTGTCGGTACGCGTGGGGGCCAGCCGGACCTTCGAGAGCGGGACGCCGAGGGCGGTGGCGGCGACCTGCAGCATCTTGGTGTGCAGGCCCTGGCCCATCTCGGTGCCGCCGTGGGTGATCAGCACCGAGCCGTCCTTGTAGACGTGCACCAGCGCACCGCCCTGGTTGAACGCGGTGAAGTTGAACGAGATGCCGAACTTCACCGGCGTGATGGCCAGTGCCCGTTTCACGTGGAGCGACCCGGCGTTGAACGCCTCGACCTCCGCCGTCCGGGCGGCGAAGTCGCTGGTGTCCAGCACCTGGGCCCAGGTGCGGGCGAGCCGGTCGGCCTGGCGCACCGGCTGGCCGTAGGGGGTCTCCTGGTCCTTCGCGTAGAAGTTCCGCCGCCGCAGCTCGTGCGGCTCGATGCCCAACGCGGGGGCGCAGCGGCCCAGCACGTCCTCGATCACGAGCATGCCCTGCGGCCCGCCGAAGCCCCGGAACGCCGTCTGCGAGGTCTTGTTGGTCTGCGCGATCCGCCCGTTCACCCGGACGGCGGGGATCCAGTAGGCGTTGTCGACGTGGCACAGCGCGCGGGCCAGCACCGGCTCGGACAGGTCCAGGCTCCAGCCGCCGTCGGAGGTCAGCGTGGCGTCCAGGGCGGTCAGCCGGCCCTCGTCGTCGAAGCCGACCTGCCACTGCGCGTGGAAGCCGTGCCGCTTGCCGGTCATCGTCATGTCCTGGCCGCGGTTCAGGCGCAGGCGGACCGGCCGGCCGGTCAGGCGGGCGCCGAGCGCGGCGATCGCGGCCAGCCCGTGCGGCTGCATCTCCTTGCCGCCGAAGCCGCCGCCCATCCGCAGGCACTGCACGGTGACCTCGCTGCTGGTCAGGCCCAGCACGTGCGCCACGATCTCCTGGGTCTCCGAGGGGTGCTGGGTGCTCGACTGCACGAACACCTGACCGGCCTCGTCGACCAGGGCCAGCGCGCAGTGCGTCTCCAGGTAGAAGTGCTCCTGGCCGGCGAACTCGAACTCGCCGTGGAACACGTGCGCCGAGGACGCCAGCGCCTCCTCGACGTCGCCGCGCACCAGCTTCGGCCGCCCGCCCTGGAACGCGTCCGCCGCGATCGCCTCCTGCACGGTGACCACGCTGGGCAGCGGTTCGACCTCGACCTCGACGGCCTCGGCGCCGAGCCGGGCGGCCTCCAGGGTCTCCCCGAGCACCCAGCAGACCGCGTGGCCGTAGAACATGACCTCGTCGGGGAACAGCGGCTCGTCGTGCTTGACGCCGGCGTCGTTGACCCCGGGGACGTCGGCGCCGGTGAGCACCCGCACCACCCCGGGGACGGCGAGGGCCGGCCCGGTGCGCAGCGCGGTCACCCGGGCGTGGGCGTGCATGACCTGGACCGGCCAGGCGTGCAGCACGTCCTTCGTGCGGCCGACCAGGTCGTCGGTGTAGAGCGCCTGGCCGGTGACGTGCAGGGCGGCGGACTCGTGCGGCACCGCGGTGCCGACGACGGCGTTCGCGGGGCGCTCGGACAGGGCGCTCATCGGGCTGCCTCCAGCGTGTTCTCGGTGGCGAACTTCAGCAGGGCCTGGCGCAGCATCGCGGCGCGGTAGGCGGCACTGGCCCGGTGGTCGTCGAGCGGGGTGCCCTCGGCGCCCAGCACGTCGGCGGCCGCGGTCACGTCGCCCCAGGGGCGGCCGACCAGGGCCTCCTCGGTGGCCAGGGCCCGGATCGGCGTCGCCGCCACCCCGCCCAGCCCGATCCTGGCGGCCGCGACGACGCCGTCGACGACGTCCAGGCCGAAGGCCACGGCGACGCTGGAGATGTCGTCGAACCGCCGCTTGGCGATCTTGGTGAAGCCGACCAGCCCGGGCTGGGGCTGCGGGATGCGGACGGCGCGGATCAGCTCGCCCGCGGTCCGCACGCTGCGCCGGTAGCCGGTGAAGTAGTCGGCCAGCGGCACCTCCCGCTCCCCGCCGGCGGAGACGAGCACCAGCGAGGCGCCCAGGGCCAGCAGGCCGGGGGCGGTGTCGCCGATGGGGGAGCCGGTGCCCAGGTTGCCGCCCAGCGTGGCGCCGTTGCGGATCAGCACCGACGCGAACTGGGGGAGCAGCAGGTCCAGCAGCGGGACGGCGCCGTCCAGCCGCAGCGCGATCTCGCTCAGGGTGACCGCGGCGCCGATCTCGACGACGTCCGCGCCGACGGTGAGCCCGCGCAGCTCGGGCAGGCGGTCGATCGCCACCACCAGCGGAGCACGCACGCCGCGCAGGTTGACCTCGACGCCCCAGTCGGTCGAGCCGGCGACCACCGCCGCGTCGGGCCGCTCGCCGATCAGCTGGAGGGTCGCGGCCAGGTCGGCCGGGCGGACGAACGCCGGCGTCCGGGTCTCCCTGGCCGGTGGCACCGGCTCCTGCTGGCGGGCCGCCAGCGGGTCGCCGTCGGCCGGGGCGTCCAGGGCGTAGGCGGCGTCCCGGATCGGCCGGTAGCCGGTGCACCGGCAGAGGTTGCCGCTGAGCGCGTGCAGGTCGAAGCCGTTGGGGCCGTGCTCGTGGGAGGGCTGGGTGCTGCCGACGACGTCCACCGGGGCGGCGCCACCCCGTCCCGGCCGGTAGAACTCCGCCGCCATGCTGCAGACGAAGCCCGGGGTGCAGTAGCCGCACTGGGAGCCCCCGCGCACCGCCATCTCGCGCTGCACCGGGTGCAGGTCGGCCGGGGTGCCCAGCCCCTCGGCGGTCACCACCTCCTGGCCGTCGAGGGCCAGCACCGGCACCAGGCAGGCGTTCAGCGCCGTCCAGCGGGTGGGCGTCGTCGTCCCCGGGCGGGCGACGAGCACCGAGCAGGCGCCGCACTCGCCCTCTGCGCAGCCCTCCTTGGCCCCGACCAGTCCGCGGCCGCGCAGCCAGTCGAGCGCCGTGGTGTGCGCGGGGACGCCGTCGAGGGGGGCGGCCTGCCCGTTCACGGTGACGCTGGGGGACTGCATGGGGGGCGACTCCTCGTCGGGTGCGGTGCGGTGGTGCACCAGGGTGCCTGCTCGAGGTTGCGTGCAGGTCTCGGCGACGCGGAGCACGTCGCCGACCGGAGTGCAGGTCGTTGCAGGACCGGGTGTTCTCTGATCCACTTCCTGTGAC
Organism: Geodermatophilaceae bacterium NBWT11; assembly: GCA_014218215.1. Taxonomy (NCBI): domain Bacteria; kingdom Bacillati; phylum Actinomycetota; class Actinomycetes; order Geodermatophilales; family Geodermatophilaceae; species Geodermatophilaceae bacterium NBWT11. Next base: position 1,579,641 of record CP043652.1, on the reverse strand, counting down.
GCACGGGACACCAGGGGCGGAGGCCCGGATGAGCGCGGCCCGCCGGATCGGCACGGTGGCCCAGTTGCTGGGGGCCGTCGCGCTGGCCGGGGTGCTCGTCGCCGGGGTGTTGTTCCCCCTGGTCGGCGGTGCGGGTGCGGTGGCGCGGAGTTCGGCGTCCCTGCTCGACGCCCTGCCGGTCGAGCTCACCGACGCGACCCCGCCGGGCAACACCGTGCTCCTGGCTGCGAACGGGGAGCCGATCACCGGGTTCTACGACGAGAACCGCGCCCCGGTCGGCCCGGAGGCGATCGCGCCGGTGATGAAGGACGCGATGGTGGCCATCGAGGACGCCCGGTTCTACTCCCACAACGGCCTGGACGTGCAGGGCACCCTGCGTGCGCTGGTGACCAACCTGGCCTCCGGCGACGTCCAGGAGGGTGGCTCGACGCTGACCCAGCAGCTGGTCAAGCAGACCCTGCTGCAGACGGCGGAGACCCCCGAGGAGGCTGCCGCCGCGGTCGAGCAGACCCTCGAGCGCAAGATCCGCGAGGCCAGGCTCGCCCTGGCGCTGGAGGAGACGTACTCCAAGGACGAGATCCTCACCCGCTACCTGAACATCGTGTACTTCGGGCAGAACGCCTACGGCATCCAGCCGGCGGCGCGGGCCTACTTCAGCGTCGACGCGATCGCACTCACCCTGCCCCAGGCCGCGATGCTGGCCGGGTTGGCCCAGAGCCCCACCAGCGACGACCCCACCGTGGACCCGGAGGCGGCCACCACCCGGCGCGACCAGGTGCTCGACCGGATGGCCGAGCAGGGGATGGTCACCGCCGCCGAGGCCGCCGCCGCCCAGGCCGCCCCGCTGGGTCTGGTGCTCGGGGCCGCCCCGCCACGGGGCTGCGTGCAGGCCTCCGTCGGGCCCTTCGTCTGCGACTTCGTGCAGCGGTACCTCACCCAGACCCTCGGTCTCACCCAGGAGCAGCTCGAGCACGACGGCCTGACGATCCAGACCACGCTGGACCCCGAGCTGCAGCGCGCCGGGGACGCCGCGGTGCTGGGCACCCTGCCGATGGGCGACTCGCTGGCCGGCATGTTCACCGCCGTCCAGCCCGGCACCGGGCACCTGCTGGCGATGAGCGTGAACCGGGTCTTCGGCTACGACGTGGACGACCCGGCGCAGGAGTCCTACAACCTCAACGTCGCGGCCAGCCAGGGCTCGGGGTCGACCTACAAGGTGTTCACCGCGGCGGCTGCGCTGAGCAGGCAGTTCTCCGCCTACTACACGCTCACCACGTCCGACCCCTACGTCTCCCGGGTCTACCGCGACGGCAGCGAGCCCTACGACGTGCGCAACGCCGGGCGGTACGGGGCCACGCTGGACCTGTCCACGGCGCTCTACCAGTCCTCCAACACCTACTTCCTCGCCCTGGAGGACGCCCTCGGCAGCGTCGAGGGCCCGGTGCGGATGGCCGAGGCGGCCGGGCTCTTCCAGTTCAGCCGGCCGGGACTGGCCCAGCAGGTGATCGACGAGAACCGCGGCTCGTTCACCTTCGGCGCCGAGGAGACCAGCCCGCTCGGCCTGGCCAGCGCCTACTCGACCTTCGCCGCCAGCGGCACCCGCTGCCTGGTCACCCCGGTCACCGCCGTCCTGGACCGCGCCGGCCAGCCGCTGCTCGACGACGCCGGGCAGCCCCTGGTGACGGGCGACCAGTGCACCGCCGAGGCGATCCCGTCCGGGGTGGCCACGACGATGAACCAGATCCTGCGCCGGGACGTCGAACCCGGGAACCCCGGCCAGACCGGGTCACGCGCCTACGTGCCCGGCCACCAGATCGCGGGCAAGACCGGGACGTCGCAGGACAACTTCTCCGCCGCCTTCGTCGGCTACACCCCCGAGATCGCCGCCAGCGTCATGGTGCTCAACCCCAAGCAGAACCAGGACGTCGGCGGCTTCGGCGGCAACAAGCCCGCGACCATCTGGCGTGCGGCCATGGCGCCGATCCTGGACGCCCGCGGGAGCGGGGAGTTCCCGCCCGCCGACCCCACGGTGATGAACGGCAACACCCGTCCGGTGCCGGGCTGCTCGTCGGTGTCCCGCTGCCAGGCGGCGCTGTCGGGGGCGGGCTTCGTGCCGCAGGTGGTCCGGGTCGAGGGCAGCAGCCCGTCCGGGTCGCTGCTGGGCACCAGCCCGCGGGCCGGCGGGCGCGCCGTCGCCGGGCAGGTGGTGTCGATCCTGGTCAGCAACGGCGCGTCCTACGTCCCGCCAGCGCCGGCCCCCGTCCCGGCACCCGCGCCGGCCCCCGTCCCCGGCCCGGCCCCACCGGTCGAGCTCCCGCCGGGCATCCCGGCCCCGCCCACCGCCTGACCCCCCCCCGACGAAGGAACCTCCACACCCCCTGACGAGGCTCAGAGGGGGTGCAGAGGTTCCTTCGTCGGGGGGCGGACCCACCTCCACCCCCGGGGTGCGTCAGGGGTGGACGAGGATCTTCACCTGGGTGTCGTTGTGGTGCACCAGGGTCTGGAAGCCCTGCTCCACCAGGTCGCCGAGGTCGATCCGGGCGGTGATGAAGGGGGCCAGGTCGACCTTCCCGCTGCGGACCAGCTCGATCGTCGCGGGGTGGTCACCGGCGTAGGCGATCGTGCCGCGCAGGTCGATCTCCTTCAGCACCAGCTTCTGCAGGTCCACGGCGGGTCGGTGGCCCCAGATGGACACGTTCACGACCACCGCGGTCGGCTTCACGGCGTCCAGGAGCGTGTCCAGGACGGCGTCCACGCTGGAGCACTCGAAGGCGACGTCGGCCCCCCGGCCGCCGGTCAGCTCCCGGACCCGGTCGCCCACGGACCCCTCGGTCGGGTCCAGCACGTGCGCGGCGACCCCGGTCTCGCGTGCCTTGGCCTTCCGGGCGGCGCTGACCTCGGTGACCACCACGGTGAGCCCCTCGGCGGTGAGCACGGCGGCCAGCAGCAGCCCGATCGGGCCGGCGCCGCCGATGAGCGCGACGTCCCCGGCGACGGCGCCGCTGCGCCGGTAGGCGTGGTGGCCGACCGCCAGCGGCTCGATCAGCGCGGCCTGGTCCAGCGGGATGTCCCCGACCGGGTGCACCCACCGCCTCGCGACGACGACCTTCTCGCTCAGCCCGCCGCCCCGGCCGCCCAGCCCGATGAAGTTCATGTCCTTCGACAGCTGGTAGGACTGCCCGGGCGTGGTGTCGACGCCGTCGGCGATGACGTAGGGCTCCACGACCACGGCGTCACCCACGGCGAGGTCGGTGACGCCCTCGCCGAGGGCGCTCACCGTGCCGGAGAACTCGTGGCCCATCGTGATCGGCGCGCTCTCGCCCGAGACCGGGTGCGGGTGCCCGGCCGGCGGGATGAAGATCGGCCCCTCCAGGTACTCGTGCAGGTCGCTGCCGCAGATACCGCACCAGGCGACGTCGATCGCCACGTGCCCCGGCTGCAGCTGCGGCTCGGGGACGTCCTCGACCCGGATGTCCTCGCGGCCGTGCCAGCGTGCTGCCCTCATCGTGTGCTCCTCAGCTCGTGTGGTGCACGGCGGCCGGCTCGGACACCGGTGTCGGGATGCCCTCGTACCGCGCCTTGAGCTGCAGGGCCAGGTAGAGGGAGTAGTGCCGGGACTGGTGCAGGTTGCCGCCGTGCATCCACAGGTGCGGGACGGCGGTGGGCTTCCACATGTTGCGCTGCTCGCCCTCCCACGGACCGGGGTCCTTGGTCGTGTCCGACCCGAGTCCCCAGACCTTGCCGAGCCGGTCGGCGGTCTCCTGGTCGACGAGATCGGCGACCCAGCCGTTCATCGAGTCGTAGCCGGTGGCGTAGACGACCAGGTCCGCCGGCAGCTCGGTGCCGTCCTCGAGCACGACGGCGTCCTCGGTCAGCTCGCGCACCTGGCCGGCCACCAGGTGCACCGAGCCGTCGGCGATGAGCTCGGAGGCACCCACGTCGATGTAGTAGCCCGAGCCGCGGCGCAGGTACTTGAGGAACAGGCCGCTGTCGTCGTCCCCGAAGTCCAGCTGGAAGCCCGCAGCCTCCAGCCGGGCGTAGAAGTCCGCGTCGTCGATGCGGATCTGGTCGTAGAGCGGCTTCTGGAACTCGCCCATGATCCGGTAGGGCAGCGACGCGAAGGTCAGGTCGGCCTTGGTGGTCGTCACCCCGGCCGCGGCCGCGCTCTCGGAGTACAGCCCCTCCATCGTGCCCAGCAGCGAGTGGCTGGTGACGATGTGCGTGGAGCTGCGCTGCACCATCGTCACGTCGGCGCCGTTCTCCCAGAGCGCGGCGCAGATGTCGTGCGCGGAGTTGTTCGACCCGACGACGACGACCCTCTTCCCGCGGTAGGCCTCCGGACCTGGGTGGGCCGAGGAGTGCTGCTGCTCGCCGCGGAAGCGGTCCGTCCCGGGGAAGTGGGGCATCCGGGCCTTGCCGCTCATGCCGGTGGCGAAGACCAGCTCGGTGGGGTGCATCGTCAGCTGCTCGCCGTCCCGGGTGAGCCGGACGGTCCACGTGCCCGCGGCCTCGTCGTAGGACGCCGCGTCGACGGTGGTCGAGGCCCAGTAGTCGATCTCCATCACCCGGACGTACATCTCGAGCCAGTCGGCGATCTTGTCCTTGGGGGCGAACACCGGCCAGTTCGCCGGGAACGGCAGGTAGGGCAGGTGGTCGTACCAGACCGGGTCGTGCAGGCAGAGGGACTTGTAGCGGCTGCGCCACTGGTCCCCGGGGCGCTCGTAGCGGTCCACCACGATGGTGGGGACGTCGAGCTGCCGCAGCCGGGCGCCCAGCGCGATGCCGCCCTGACCGCCGCCGATCACCAGCACGTACGGCTGGCGGGTGCGGCCCAGCTCGGCGAACTCGGCGTCGCGCTCCTCGAGCCAGGTGCGGCGCTCCTTGTTCGCACCGTGCTCGGCCCCGCGCGGCCGGTGGGCGCCGGACCGCTCCTCGTGGCCGGTCAGCTCGTGGAGCGTCGTGAGCAGCGTCCAGGCCCGTCCGTCGGTCAGGCGCAGGTGCCCGCGGCCCCGCCCGACCGAGGTCTCGAACTCGATCCAGGCCTCGTCGACGCCGTCGGCCCCGGTCGGTTCCTCGCCGTCGGCCACCCGGAACCCGGTGGGGTCGACCCGGTCGAGGACCTCGGTCAGCCGCGCCCGGACGGCGTCCTGGCCCTCGGCGGTGGTGATGTTCCAGGTGAAGGAGACCAGGTCGCGCCAGAAGCAGGTGGCGGCGAAGAGCTCGACCGCTGCGTCGACGTCGCGGGCGGTGAGCGCGGTCTGGAACGCCTCCAGCCAGGCCTGCACCCGCTCGGCCGGGGTCTGCGTACCGGATGGGCGCTGGAGCGTCTGGGTCATGCCGTCCTCCGTCTCGGCGGCCACGCTGCCGCCCTCAGGAGGCAGTGCACCGGTTCGGGGACGTCGCCGGGAGGGTTGCAGGGGGTTGCGCCGGAGGTGGCCGGGGTCACACCCTGGTGGGGTGACCCGCCCCCTCATCGACGCGTCGTGGCGCCGGGTCGCGGCGGCCGGGGTGGACCGCGGGGGGACGACGGCGCCGGCCGTGCTCCCCGGCGCCGAGGTCGCCCGCCGGGTGGCTGCCGGACCGCTCGCGCCGATGATCCCGGTGCTGCGCGACCGCCTGGAACCGGTGGCGCGGGCCTGTGGCCAGATCCTGGTGGTCACCGACGTCGACGGGCGGGTGCTGTGGCAGGCGGGGGCCCCGGAGATCCGGCGCGGGGCGGACGCACTGGGCTTCGTGCCCGGCGCTGCCTGGGGCGAGCGGTCGGTGGGCACCAACGCGATCGGCACCTGCCTGGTGCTCGGTGCCCCGGTGGGCGTGCACGGCGACGAGCACTTCGTCGACGGCCACCAGCGCTGGACCTGCGCGGCTGCCCCGCTGCGCGACCCGGTGGGCGGGGAGCTGCTGGGCGTGGTCGACCTGTCCGGGCCCGCCAGGACGGCGCACCCCGGCACCGTCGCGCTGGTCGCCGCCGTCGCCTCGCTGGCCGAACACGAGCTGCGGGCCGCCCACGACCGGTCGCTGGAGCAGCTGCGTCGGGTGGCCGCCCCGGTGCTGGCCCGGGTGGGCGGCCGGGCGCTGGTCGTGGGTCCGGACGGCGCCACCGCGGCGGTGACCGGCTTCAGCGGTCCGCCCCGGGTGCACCTGCCCGAGACCCTGGACGCCGGTCGGCTGCTGCTGCCCGCGCTGGGGCTGTGCCGCGTCGAGCCGCTGCCCGGTGGCTGGCTGGTCCGGCTGGACGACGCCGAGGACGAGATGCCGGCCACCCGGCTCACGCTGGACCTCACCGGGACCCGTCCGCGGCTGACCGTGGCGGCGGGATCGGGCTCCTGGCAGGACGTGCTCGGGCTGCGGCACGCGGAGATGCTGCTGGCCCTGGCCCGCGCGCCGCTGGGCCGGTCGGCCGCCGAGCTCGCCGACGACCTGTTCGCCGACCCCACCCGCACGGTCACCGTGCGGGCCGAGGTGTCCCGGTTGCGGCGCACCGCCGGCCCGGTGCTGGCGACCCGGCCCTACCGGTTGGCCGAGGGGGTCGTGGCGGAGGTCCTCCGGCCCGCCGACCCGTCCACGCTGCTGCCCGGCTCGGTGGCCCCGGTGGTGGCCCGGGAGCGGCTCAGTCGACCAGTGCCAGCCGGCGGTCCAGCGCCTGGGTGAACAGCCACCCGGCGATGACCACCAGGTGCAGCAGGAACAGCCACAGCCCCAGCGCGACCATCCCGCCGATCACCTCGAGCCCGCCGAACGGCGCGCCCAGCGACAGCGGGAGGGCCAGGAACAGGGTGAACCCCTGCAGGAAGCCCGAGAGCGACGCCGCGGTGAAGAACGCCCCGACGAGCACCGCCCGCCAGGGCAGCATCCCGGCCGCCACCACCCGGAACCCCCAGACCAGGGGGCCGACCAGGACGAACAGCACTGCGTAGAAGCCGACGGCGACCGACGCCAGACCGGCCCCGAACCCACCGGTCCGCTGCAGGTCGGCCAGCACCGGGACCACCAGCAGCAACGGGTAGAGCAGCACCGGGGTCACCAGCAGCAGCGGGACGACGGCCAGCCGGCCCCGCCACCCGGTGAAGGTGTCGCGCTCGTCGGTGAAGCGCAGCAGCGCGCGGCGCAGGCCCTCGCCGTAGAAGGTCATCGGGATGAGCGCGAGCACCCCGCCCAGCAGGCTGAGCTGGGTGCCGGCCTCGGCCAGGCGGGCCAGGGCGTCCGGGGCGCCCAGCTCGTCCGGGAGGATGCCGCCCAGCTCGGCCAGGTAGCCGCGCACGGCCTCCGGGCTGGTCCACAGCGAGGTCAGCGCCAGCGCCAGCAGCAACAGCGGGACGACGGAGATCCCGGCGTAGAAGGTCAGCCCCGCCGCGATCAGCGACAGGTCGCGCCCGCGCAGCCCGCGCCGGACCGAGCGCATGAGGAAGTCGGCCTCGCTGCGCCACCGGGCGTGCCAGGACGGGCCGGTGGTCATCGTGTCCACTCCACCACCCCGCGCCCGGCGGCGCCCAGCGAACGGGTCAGCCCAGGACGACCTCACCGGAGAAGCCGGCCACCTCGACCTCGCCGGACGCCGTGACGGCCACGGTCACCGCGTCGTCCCCGACGCGCAGGCCCTCGACCCGCACCGCACCCAGCGGTGCCGGGCGCAGCGGGGCCACGGTCAACCGCCCGGCCGGCACGTCGGGGCGCAGCCCGAGCACCGCGGACAGCACCGCCACCGCGGCCGCGGCCGACCAGGCCTGCGGGCGGCAGGACGCCGGGTAGGCCAGCGCGTGCCGGACGTCGGCGGAGGAGTCCCCGGCGAACAGCTCGGGCAGCCGCCAGTCGAAGGACTCCCCGGCCGCCAGCACCCCCCGGGCCAGCGACCCGGCGACCGCGCCGTGCCCGTCGCGGGCCAGCCCGGTGATCGCGATCGCGGTGTCGTGCGGCCAGACCGAGCCGCAGTGGTAGGTCAGCGGGCCGTAGCCGCCGGCGGTGGTGGCCATGGTGCGCAGCCCGAACCCGGAGTCCATCGACGCCGAGCCGACCCGGGCGGCCACCGCGGCGGACTCCGCGGCGTCCAGCAGCCCCGAGCCGAGCAGGTGGGCGATGTTGGAGGTCGGGGCGTCGACCGGGGTCTTGGTGCCGTCCAGCGCGATCGCCGGGTAGGGGCCATCGTCGTCGGCGACCCAGAACGCCTCGCGGAACCGCTTGGCCAGGTCGGCGGCGTAGGCCCGCCACCGGTCGGCGCCGGGCCGGCCGAAGGCCTCCAGCAGCGCCGCCCCGCCCAGCGCCGCCTCGTGCGCGTAGGCCTGTGCCTCGCACAGCGCGATCGGCCCCTCGGCGATCCGGCCGTCGGCGAAGCGCACCGAGTCGTGGCTGTCCTTCCAGCCCTGGTTGGCCAGCCCCGCCCCGGAGCGGTCCAGGTACTCCAGGAAGCCGTCGCCGTCCGGGTCGCCGTCGGTGGCCAGCCAGTCCAGGGCGCGCTCGAGCGGGTCGAGCAGCTCGGTGACCACCGCGGGGTCCAGACCCCAGCGCCAGGCGTCGTGCAGCAGGCAGACCCACAGCGGGGTGGCGTCGATGGTCCCGAAGTAGACCGGCGGCAGGAACGGCGTCGTGCCCTCCTCGGCCACCGGGGGCCGGCGGATCTCGTGCAGGATCTTCCCCGGCTCCTCCCCGGTGGCGTCGTCGCGGCGGGTGCCCTGCCGGGCGGCCAGCGTGCGCAGCGTCCCGGCGGCCAGCTCGGTGCCCAGCGGCAGCAGCAACCGCGCCGTCCACAGGCTGTCCCGGCCGAAGAGGGTCAGGTACCAGGGCGCCCCGGCGGCGGTGAAGACGTCCTCCGGTGCGGTGGTCGTGACCATCCGCAGCCCGGCCAGGTCCTCCAGCGACTGCGTGAGCAGGGTGGCCAGCCGGTGGTCGTCGGCGGTCACCGTCGGGGTGGCCCAGCTGTGTGCGGTGGGCGGGGCGGCGGTCACGCCCCCGGGGTCGGTGACGGTGAGCGACCAGGTCACCTCCACGGCGTCCCGCGGGGGGACGACGACCGACCAGCGCAGCTCGCCCACGTCCCCGGCCGGCTCCAGCCCCGGCACCTCGACCTGCACCCCGCGCCCGGCCCACCCGCTGCCCGACGGCGCGACCAGGGAGCGCGCGGAACCGCTCTTGACCTCCTCGACGGTGGCCAGGTCGGTGCCCAGGGTCAGCACCACCTCGGCCGCCACCGGCTCGGCCGCCGTGGACACCAGCCGCAGGGTCTCGGTGAGCCCGTCGGCGGTGAGCACCCGGCTGGTCTCCAGTCGCACGGTCGGGTCGGGCCCGGCGTCCCCCAGCCCGCGGAGGACGGCGACGTGCCGGCTGTGCCCGGGCGCCGTGCTGCCGCCCCCGATGCCGTCGGGGACCAGCCCGGCGACGGTCACGGTGCGCACCGACAGCGCCCGGACGTCGCCGCAGAACACGCCCTCGGCGCCCTGCCCGCGCACCGCGCCGTCCCGGGCCGACAGCACGGTGACCGGGGCCCGCAGGCACACGTCGAGCTCGTGCACGGTCGGCTGCAGACCCGGGGTGCTCGTCATTCGACCGATCCAACCCGACCCGCCCCGCAGGGTGCAACAAACGCCCTTCTCGTCAGGGCCGCACTTGACAGCGGTGTTCACCGGGGCGCACTGTGCCAGCGGTCACTTAGACCGTTCCAATACGTCCGCGGAGGGAGTCGGATCCGATGCACGAGGACCACCGGCCCACCCTGGCGTCGGTCGCTGCGGCCGCCCAGGTCTCCAAGCAGACCGTCAGCAACGTGCTCAACGCCCCGCACCTGGTCAGCGAGTCGACCCTGGAGCGGGTGCAGGGCGTGATCGACGAGGTCGGCTACCGCCCGCTGCGCGCGGCCCAGCAGATGCGCAGCAACCGCTCCCAGCTGATCGGCATGCGCATCGAGCCGGTCCGCGAGGGCATCGGCGGCATCGTCCTGGACCAGTTCCTGCACGCGCTGACCGCCAGCGCCGAGGAGTCCGGGCACCGCCTGGTGCTGTTCACCGCCGGGCACGCCGAGGCCGAGGTCGCCGCCTACGACGAGCTGGTCGCCTCCTTCGCCGTCGACGCCTTCGTGCTCACCGGCACCTCGCACGGCGACCCGCGCACCGCCTGGCTGCGCCGCCGCCGGCTGCCGGTGGCCAGCTTCGGCCGGCCCTGGGACGACGCCGCGGGGCGCAGCTGGGTCGACATCGACGGAGCCGCCGGCACCCGCGCCGCCGTCGAGCACCTCCTGGCGCAGGGCCACACCCGGATCGCCTTCCTCGGCTGGCCCGTCGGCTCGGGCACCGGCGACGACCGGCGGGCCGGCTGGGCGGACGCGATGTCCTCGGCCGGCCTGTCCACCACCGGCCTGGACGCCGGGCTCCCCGACGACCCGGCCGTCGCCCAGGCCGCGGCGCTGGGCCTCGTCGCCGCCCGCGGCGTCACCGCGCTGGTCTGCGCCTCGGACTCCCTGGCCCTCGGCGCCCTGGGCGCCGTCCGCGAACTGGGCCGCGAGCCCGGCACCGACGTGGCCGTCGTCGGGTTCGACGACAGCCCGGTCGCCGCCGCCATCGGGCTGTCCTCGATCGCCCAGCCGGTCGCCGCGGCCGCCGCGGCCTGCATCGACCTGCTCCGTGCCCAGCTCGACCCGGGCCCGGGGGACGCCGCGACCGACGAACCGGTGCTGCTGGCACCGCGCCTCGTCGTCCGGGCGTCCTCGGTCCGCGGTGCCGGGTCGGCGCCCACCGCCACCCCACCGGTCCTGCCCGCTCCCTGACCCCCGACCGGCGGCACCGATGCCGCCGGCCCCTCGACGAGGAGGAACCCCCGAGTGAGACACCCCATCCGCCGGTCCGCGCAGGCGGCCGTCGCCGTCGCCACCCTGAGCCTGGCCGCCGCCTGCGGTGGCGGGTTCGACGACTCCGCCGAGCAGCAGGACTCCGGCAGCGCCTCGCTCACCATGCTCATCGCCAGCTCCGGGGACGCCGAGACCCAGGCCGTGCAGGCCCAGGTGGACGCCTACGAGCAGGAGTCGGGCAACACCGTGGACCTGCAGGTCGCCGCCGACCTCTCCCAGGAGCTCGCCCAGGGCTTCGCCGGCGGCAACCCGCCCGACGTGTTCTACCTCGACGCCAGCCGACTGGCCGACCAGGCCGACGCCGGCAACCTGTACCCCTACCTGGACCAGGTCGACGACCTCGACGACTTCTACCCGAACCTGGTCGACGCGTTCACCTACGACGGCACCCAGTACTGCCTGCCCAAGGACTTCTCCACCCTCGCCCTGGAGATCAACGACGCCGCGTGGTCGGCCGCCGGGCTCACCGAGGCCGACTACCCGACCACGTGGGAGGAGCTGTCCACGGTCGCCCAGACGCTCACCACCGGCGGGCAGACCGGCCTGGTCATCGGCGACACCCGGGACCGGGTCGGGGCCTTCATGACCCAGGCCGGGGGCTGGTTCCTCAACGAGGACGGCAGCGAGGTCACCACCGACAGCCCGGAGAACCTCGAGGCGCTGCAGTACGTGCAGGAGAACCTGGCCGCGGGCTCCTTCGCCTACCCGAGCGCGGTCGACGCGGGCTGGGGCGGCGAGGCCTTCGGCACCGGCAAGGCCGCGATGACCATCGAGGGCAACTGGCTGGTCGGTGCGATGGAAGCCGACTACCCCGACGTCGGCTACACCGTCGTCCCGCTGCCCGAGGGCCCCGGCGGCGCCGGCACCCTGTCCTTCACCAACTGCCTGGCGGTCGCTGCCGACAGCGACGCGCAGGACGCCGCGGTCGACCTGGCCACCTACCTGACCAGCGCGGACGCGATGACCGCGCTGACCCAGGACACCGGTGTGCTGCCCTCCCGGCAGTCCCTGGCCGATGCCTACCTCGAGCAGTTCCCCGAGCGGCAGGCCTACGTCGACGGCGCCGAGTTCGCCCAGGGCCCGGTCAACGCCCCCGGCGTGGAGCAGGTGCTGATCGACTTCGACAGCCAGCTCGGCGGCCTGGCCACCGGCGACCCGCAGGCGATCCTGGAGTCCACCCAGACCAACCTCGAGCAGGCGATCGTCGGATGACCGCCGTCCCGGCTCCCGCGGGGGGCCTCGCGACGAGCCCCGTGCGGGAGCCGGGGCGCACCCGCTCGAAGCGCTCGTCGGGCCAGAACGCCGCCGGCTGGGCGTTCAGCGCCCCGCAGGTCGTGCTCGTCGGGCTCTTCGTGCTCATCCCGATCCTGATGGCGTTCTGGGTCAGCCTCACCGACTGGCGCGGCCGCGGCTCGCCGTTCAGCACCGGGGTCGGGTTCGTCGGCTTCGACAACTACGCCACGATTCTCACCGAGCCCGGCCTGCCGCGGCAGGACTTCATGACCTCGCTGCGCAACAACGCCTGGTACGTGGTGTTCGTCGTCCCGCTGCAGACGGCGATCGCGCTGGGCCTGGCGCTGGTGCTCAACAGCAAGATCCGGGCCAAGAGCTTCTTCCGGACGGCGTTCTACTTCCCCACCGTCACCAGCTCGGTCGCCATCAGCCTGGTCTTCATCTTCCTGTTCACCGGCGGCGGCGCGGTCAACGGCCTGCTGGGCCTGGTCGGCATCGACGGGCCCAACTGGTTCAGCGACCCCCGCGGGCTGCTGCACCTGGCCGGCGACGGTCTCGGGCTCTGGGACGCCTCGAACCCGCCGGCCGCCCTCACCGACGGCGGCCCGCTCGGGCTCTCCTGGTGGGACTGGCTGTCCGGCCCCTCGATCGCGCTCGCCGCGCTGATCCTGCTGGTGGTCTGGACCTCGGCCGGTGGCTACATGCTGATGTTCCTGGCCGCGCTGCAGGACGTGCCCGCCGACGTCCAGGAGGCCGCCCGGATGGACGGTGCCAACGCCTGGCAGCGGTTCCGCAACGTCACGCTGCCGGCGCTGCGGCCCACGCTGTTCCTGGTGACGACGCTGGGGCTGATCGGCACCTGGCAGGTGTTCGACCAGGTGTACCTGATCAGCCAGGGCAACCCGGCCAAGACGACCCTGACCCCGGCCTACCTGAGCTACACCTCGGCCTTCGAGACCGGGCAGTGGGGCCGGGCCGCGGCGATGTCGTTCGTGCTGTTCGCGATCATCGTCGTGCTCACCACGGTCCAGCGCTACGTCATGCGCGACAAGGACGCGATCGCGGAGAAGAAGGCGGCCAGGGCCGCCCAGCGCCGCCGGTCGTCCTCCTCGCGCACCACCTTCTTCCACGCCGGCCGGTGAGGCGACGATGACCACCACGATCCCGACCACGCCGGGCAACGCCGCGGGCCTGCCCACCTCCGCCGACGGCACCAGCCCGCCGGCCCGCCCGAGCACCGGCCGCGGACCGGGCCGGCAGATCGGCCGCTTCCTGGCCTACGTCGTCCTGGTCTTCTTCTCGATCGTCTACCTGTACCCGTTCCTCATCCAGATCGTCACGTCGTTCAAGACCGACACCGACGCGACCAACTCCCCGCTGACCCTGCTGCCCGACCCGGTCACCACCGCGGCGTTCAGCCGGCTGTTCGACACCCAGTTCCCGCTGTGGGCGTTCAACTCGGTGTGGGTCGCGGTGCTGGTCACCGCCGGGCGGGTGTTCCTCTGCTCGCTGGCCGGCTACGCGCTGGCCCGGCTGCGCTTCCGCGGTCGGTCGGCGCTGTTCACCGCCGTCCTGGCGGTCATGGCCGTGCCCAGCGTCGTGCTGCTCATCCCGAAGTTCCTGGTGCTCAACCAGCTCGGCATCTACGACACCCCGGTGGCGCTGTTCCTGCCGCTGGTCGCCGATGCCGCCGGCGTCTTCATCATGAAGCAGTTCTTCGAGTCGGTGCCGGCCTCCATCGAGGAGGCCGCCCGGATCGACGGCGCCAGCACCTTCCGGGTGTTCTGGTCGGTGGTGCTGCCGATGGCCCGGCCCGCGCTGATCACCCTGACGATCCTGAGCTTCCAGGCCTCCTGGAACGAGCTGCCGCACTTCATCGTCGCCAGCCAGGACCGCGACCTCTACACCCTCACCAAGGGCGTCGCGACGCTCACCACCGGCCAGCTGGGCTCGGGCAACCAGTTCCCGCTGACCCTGGGTGCGGCGCTCCTGATGACCATCCCGGTCGCGATCGTGTTCTTCGTCTTCCAGCGCTACTTCGTCGCCGGCGCCAACGAGGGCGGCGTCAAGGGCTGACCCGGGCGCTCAGTCGGCGTGCACGAGCAGGCCGCGAATCGTCTCACCGGCCGCCTGGTGGGCGAAGCCCTGGCCGAGCTGGTCCAGGGAGTACCGGCGGGTGATCATCCGGTCGAGCTCGAGCTTCCCCTCCTGGGCCATCCGCAGGAGCATCGGCACGTCGCGGTGGGCGTTGCAGCTGCCGAACAGCGCGCCCTGCACCCGCTGCTCGTAGACGGTCAGCCCGTTGCCCATCAGCGCGACGGTGACGTCGGTGCCGAGGTCGGCGAGCGCGGTGAGCACGAGGGTGGCGCCCTTGCCCAGGCAGCGGACGGCGCTGCGGGTGGTGTCGGCGTCCAGGGCGCCCACGGTGAGGACGACGACGTCCGCGCCGTTGCCCCGGGTGAGCTCGCGGGCGAGCTTCGACGCCGACCGGGTGTCCTCGAGGGCGTGGGTGGCCCCGACGGACTGGGCGAACTCGCGGCGGAAGGCGACCGGGTCGACGGCGATGACGTGCGAGGCGCCGGCGTGCACCGCGCCCTGCACCGCGTTGGCACCCACCCCGCCGCAGCCGACCACGACGACGGTGTCCCCGGGCTGGGTGCCGCCGGCGTAGACCGCCGAGCCCCAACCGGTGGGCACGCTGCAGGCCATCAGGGCCGCGGTGTCCAGCGGCAGCCAGGGGTCGATCCGGATGCAGGAGGCCTCGCTCAGCAGCGAGTGCCGGGCGAACGCGCCGACCATGCAGAACCCGCCGAGCGGTTCGCCGTCCAGCCGGAAGGGCCAGGTGCCGGTGGGCAGCTGACCGGTGGCGATGGTGGCGCCCAGGTCGCACAGGTTGGACCGGCCCGACTCGCACCAGCGGCAGATCCCGCAGGCCGGCAGGAAGCTGGCGACGACGTGGTCCCCGGGGGCCACCCGGCTCACGCCCGGCCCCACCGCCAGGACGACGCCGGACCCCTCGTGCCCGCCGACGATCGGGTACCGGCCACCGGCGTTGGCGTGCCGCAGGTGCTCGTCGGAGTGGCAGAGCCCGGCGTAGGCCATCTCGACCAGCACCTCGCCCGGCCCGGGATCGCCGACCTCCAGGGTCACGAGCTCGTACTGTCCGCCCTCGCCACGCAGCACCGCGCCGGTCGTCTCCACGGGGCTGTGTCTAACAGCCCCGCCCCCCGCGGCGTCGATCAGCTGGGACGACCACCGTGCGTCCTCAGCCACCGGCGTCGGTGGAGGAGGACGCACTCTGGTCGTCGACCCTGATCAACGCCGCGGGCGGGGGAGGGTCAGCCGAGGAGGTGCCGGGCGGCGGCGTACCCGCCCAGGCCGCTGACGGCCCCGCCGCGCACGGTGCCGCCGGACGACGCCGCGACGACCCGGGGGTGCCCGGTGGCCGCGCCCCAGGTGCCTGCGGGCTGGGCCTCGGTGGCGACCGGCCAGGCCAGGTCGCCGTGGAAGATGTGCCCGCCCGGCATGGCGAGGGAGGCCTCCACGTCCAGCGGGGACGACGCCTGCAGGCACGGCCGGCCCTCGGCGTCGGTGGCGAGCACGTCGGCCAGTGGCTCGGCCAGCTGGGCGTCGAGCTGCGCGACGACCCGGCGCACGGCCTCGTCCCGGGTGCCCACCGGGTCGGCGGTGAACAGGTCGGCCGGGGTGTGCAGCCCGAACACGGTGAGCGTGTGCAGCCCGGTGTCGCCGACGATCGAGGGGTCGGTGAGGGAGTGGCAGTAGACCTCGAACGGGATGAGGTCGGGCATCGCACCGGCAGCGGCCTGCGCGTACGCGGCGTCGATCTGGGTCGCTGCCTCGTCGACGTGGCAGGTGCCCCCGAAGGCCACCGCGGGGTCCAGGCCGGAGCGCAGCCGGGGGAGCCGGGTGAGCACCGTGTTGACCTTGAGCTGGGCGCCGGCCGGGCGGGGTGCGGGCGCGGCCCCGGTCAGCTCGTCGAGCACCGCGGGGGCGCAGCCGGCGACCACGTGCCCGGCGTCCGCGGCGTGCGTGGTCCCGTCGTCGTCGGTCCAGTGCACGGTCGCCCCGTCGTCCCGGGTCTCGACGGCGGTGACCGTCGCCCGGGTGGCGAACTCGGCGCCGGCCCGGCGGGCGGAGGCGGCCATCGCGCCGCTGACCGCGCCCATGCCGCCGACCGGCACCCGCCAGAGGCCGGTCCCGTTGCCGACGAGGTGGTAGAGGAAGCAGCGCCCGGCGAGGCCGTCGGCGGCGTGCACGTCGGCGAAGGTCCCGATCAGCCCGTCGGTGAGCGCGACGCCGCGGGTGACGTCGTGGTCGAGGTGGTCGGCGACGACGTCGGCGAGCGGGCGCTCGACCAGGTCGCGGTAGAGCTGGGGGTCGCGCAGCCGGGACTCCAGCTCCGCCCGGGTCGGCAGCGGCTCGACGAGGGTGGGGGAGAGGTCCTCGGCCAGCGTGGTCAGCCGGCCGTAGAGGCGCTGCCAGCCGGCCCACTCGGCGTCGGAGCCGGTGAGTGCCCGGAAGGAGTCCGGCTCCACCAGCAGCGCCCGGTCACCGAGCAGGGTCGCGGAGTGCACCGACCGGTCGGCCAGGGTGAGGCCGAGGTCCAGGTCGGCGGCGATCCGGTCGGGCAGCAGGCTGACCAGGTAGCTGTAGGCCGAGAGCCGGACGTCGACCCCGGGGAACACCTGCTCGCTGACCGCCGCCCCGCCCAGACCGGCCCGGCGTTCCAGCACCAGCACCGAGCGGCCCGCGCGGGCCAGGTAGGCAGCGGCGACCAGGCCGTTGTGCCCGCCCCCCACGACCACGACGTCGTACCGGGCGGCGGTCACGGCAGCTCCTTCTCGTAGTAGCGGGACCACTCGTCGGGCTCGTCCAGGTAGTGGCCGAAGGCCTCGATGGGCCGGTAGCCCGACCGCTCGTAGAGCGCGATCGCCTCGTGCTGCAGCGGGCCGGTCTCCAGGCGCAGCGTGTGCCACCCGCGCTCGGCGGCGGTCGCCTCGAGCCCGGTGAGCACCAGCCGGGACAGCCCACGACCCCGGGCGGCGGGGACGACGTACATCCGCTTCAGCTCGGCCGTACCGGGCTCCAGCGGGCGCAGCGCCCCGCAGCCGACCGGGGTCCCGTCGTCCTCGCTCAGCAGCAGGACCACCGCGACGTCCTCGGCCGTGGGCGGGGTGCCGGACTCGCCCCGGCCGTCGTACCGCTCGCGCAGCTCGGCCTGCTGGGCGTCGGACAGGGCCTGCACCCGGGGGTCGGCCCAGGTGGTGGCGGTCAGCGTCGGCACCCGGTCATCCTGCCCGGTCGACCCGCTGCAGCAGCCCCCAGACGAAGAGCGCCCGGGTGCCGTCGGGCAGGGCCACCACGTCCCGGGTGGGGACGTCGGGGGGATCGAGGACGGCGCCCTCCACCGCGGCGGCGTCGTCGAGCACGTGCTCCCACACGAGGAGGCCGGACGGCGCGGGGGAGTCGGGGCCCCGCACCAGCTGCTCGCGGAGCACCTGCCCGCCCGGCCCGGACACGACCTCCCAGCGCAGCGTCGGCCACAACGGGAGCACCCACTGCCGGACCACGAGCTCGAGGTCCCCCCAGGGACGCGCGGCGGTGCTCTCCGGCGGGCCGAGCACCGCGGCGTGCCGGTCACCCCGCCGGGCCGAGTGCTGCAGCGTCTGCCACCGGGTGTGCGCGGCGTGCGCCTGCGCCCGGGTGGCGCCCAGCCGGGGCAGTGCGGCAGCGACGAGGTCGGGCCGCACGTCGGCCATCCGGCGGAGCAGCACGAGGCAGAACTCGCGGCGCGCCAGTCCCTGCACGGAGGCACCTCCTCACCCGTTGTGAGCGTGTTCACCGGACCCGGGTGCGGAAGTCCACAAAAGGGGTCTCGGCGGTTGTCACGAACGTATTACGCACCTACCGTCGGCCCGTCCGGACGGATCGTTCCGTCGCCTCCCCTGGGTGACACCGACCGGACGCCGCCGAACCGCACGCCCCTCGTGAGCACCACCGGCACCACCGCGCAGCCCCCGCTGCGCACCGAGGAGCAGCGGACCGGGGACCCACCGCAGCACTGGGGTGAAGCACGCACCGACCCACCCAGGGTCGACGTGCCGGGCGAACTTCCCGTCCGAATCCGTCAGCTAACCCGGTAGGCGGCTCGTTGGAAGAAAGGACCACCCGCCGCACATGGCGAGTTCCAGCATGCCCGCGCGTCGCCCCGCCCTCCGGGGGCGTCGCGCTGCGATCACCCTCCTCGCCGCTGCCGGGGTCGTCCTGACCTCCACGCCGGCCCTCGCCGCACCGGACACCACGGACGCGCCGAGCACCTCGTCCGCCCCGGCCGAGCCGACCACCGCCGCCGAGGCCGCCCAGCTCATCGCCGACAAGGGCCACGAGCTCGAGGTCGTCACCGAGGACTTCAACACCGCCCGGGAAGAGCTCCTGCTCGACCAGGCCGCCGCCGACCAGGCCGCCGCCGACGCCGCGGCCGCGCAGAGCGCCTACAGCCAGGCCCAGCAGTCGGTCACCAGCGTGGCGCGCACCGCCTACACCGGTGACACCCAGCTCGGCTCGCTGCAGGCGATGCTGACCAGCGGGTCGGCCAGCGAGTTCGTCGACCGGGTCTCCACCCTCGACGTCCTCGGCGCCCACAACACCGACGTGCTCACCTCGGCGCAGGCCGCCAACGACACCGCCGCGCAGGCCCAGGCCGCCGCGCAGCAGACCGCGGCCGACGCCCAGGCCCAGCTGGACAGCGTGACCGCCCAGCAGGAGTCCCTGAACGCGCAGATCGCCGAGTACCAGGCCGAGTACGCCGCGCTGTCGGCCCAGGAGCAGGCCGCCGCCGCCGCCGCGGCTGCTGCTGCCGCGGCCGCCGCCGCAGCTGCCCCGGCCACCACCGAGAGCAGTGCGTCGTCCTCGACCTCGTCGTCGTCCTCGAGCAGCTCGGCCAGTGCCCCGGCCGCCAGCTCCTCGGCGTCCGGCGGCAGTGCGGTGACCGCCAACAGCGCCGCCGCGCAGATCGCGGTCGACACCGCCATGGCGCAGCGCGGCGACCCGTACGTGTGGGCCGCCTCCGGGCCGAACAGCTTCGACTGCTCGGGCCTGGTGCAGTACGCCTACGCCGCCGCCGGCATCTCGCTGCCGCACTCCTCGCGGATGCAGGCCTCGATGGGCCAGGCCGTCTCCCGCGCCGACCTGCAGCCCGGTGACCTGATCGCGTTCTACAGCCCGGTCAGCCACATCGGCATCTACATCGGCAACGGCCAGATGGTGCACGCGCCCACCTCGGGTGACGTCGTCAAGGTCGCCAGCATCGACACGATGGGCTCCATCACCGCGATGCGTCGTCTCGCCGGCTGACCCAGCCGACACCTCTCACCGCCCCGGTCACCTGATGGTGACCGGGGCGGTGTGCTGTCGGGAGGTCGGTCACACCCGGGGACCCTCCCGGGCTGCGCGCCGTTGGGACCTGTCGTGAGCGCCCTGACCGAGCCCCGCACCGTTGCCCGCCTCTTCCGCGTCGTCGCGTTGGCCGAGGCGGTGACCTGGGCGCTGCTGCTGGCCGGCATGTTCGTCAAGTGGGTGCTGGGCACCTCCGAGGTCGGCGTCCAGGTGGCCGGGCCGATCCACGGCGCGGTCTTCGTCGGCTACGTCGCGGTGTCGTTCCTGGCCTGGCGGGTCCTGCGCTGGGACCTCCGGACCGCGGCGCTGGCGCTGATCGCCTCGGTCCCGCCGTTCACCACGATCTGGTTCGAGCGCTGGGCCGCCCGCACCGGCCGGCTGCCGCTCGGGGAGACCGTCGCGCGCACGGCTGGCTAGCCTGCGGGACATGGTCGAGCCCACCCCCGTCGCACCCACCACGGCCCGCGCCCTGCTGGCCCGCACCGCCCGGGTGCAGCGCGACGGGCGGGCCCCCAGCCTGGTCGCCGGTGTCGTCCGGGACGGCGGGCTGGCGTGGTCGGCCGGCCGCGGGGACGTCGCCGACCCGCACACCGACGTGCAGTACCGGCTCGGCTCCATCAGCAAGACCGTCACCGCCGTCGTGGTCATGCGGCTGCGCGACGAGGGCCGGCTCGGCCTGGACGACCCGCTGGAGGCGCACGTCCCCGGCACCCCGTTCGGTGACCGCACGGTCGGCCAGCTGCTCTCGCACCTGGCCGGGGCCTCCAGCGAGAGCCCCGGCGGGTGGTGGGAGCGGGTCCCCGGCGGGTCGTTGGAGGACCTCGCGCTGGCCCCCGAGCACGTGGTGCTCGGTGCGGCCCGCCGCTTCCACTACTCCAACCTCGGCTTCGGCCTGCTCGGCGAGCTCGTCGCCCGGCACCGCGGGACGTCCTGGGCCGAGGCCGTCACCGCGGAGGTGCTCGGCCCCCTGGGGATGAGTCGGACGACGCCGCGCCCCTCCGGCGTCGCCGCCCGGGGCGGCGCGGTGCACCCGTGGGCCGACGTCGTCCTGCCCGAGCCCGAGCACGACGCCGGCGTCATGGACGCCGCCGGCCAGCTCTGGGCCACGCTGACCGACCTGGGCCGGTTCGCGGCCTTCCTGCTCGGTGACACCGGTGACGTGCTCTCCCCGGCGACGCTGGCCGAGATGAGCGAGCCGGCCGGGGTGGACTCCTCGTCGGCCGGGTGGTCGGCCTACGGGCTGGGTCTGCAGGTCCTCCGGGCCGACGGCGCGACGCTGGTCGGACACGGCGGTTCGATGCCCGGCTTCCTCGCCGGGGTGTTCGTGGACCGCGCCGAGCAGACCGGAGCGGTGATGCTGGCCAACACCACGAGCGGCCTGGACCCGCTCGTGCCCGGGCTGCTGGCCGACCTGCGGGCCGCCGAGCCCCGGGTGGTCGAGGCCTGGACACCGGAGGCCCCGCCGGTGCCGCTGACCGACCTGGGCCTGTGGTTCTGGGGCCCGACGCCGCACGTGCTGCGCGCCCAGTCCGGCGGGCTGCTGCACCTGGGCCCGCTGCCCGGGCGGGGGGGCCGGGCCAGCCGGTTCGCCCGTCGTCCCGACGGCTCGTGGGTCGGCCTGGACGGCTACTACGCGGGGGAGACCCTGCGGATCGCCGCCGACCACCTCGACCTGGCGACCTTCACCTTCACCCGTCAGCCCTACGACCCCGCCGCCCCCGTCCCCGGCGGCGTCGACGAGCGCGGCTGGACCCCCACCCCCTGACGAGAAACGCCCTCCCCGTCAGGAGACCTGACGAGAAGGGCGCTTCGTGCAGCAGGGGTCAGGCGCGGTCGAGGGCCGCCAGGGTGGAGTGGGTGGCGAAGCCGTAGGCCAGGTGCGGGACGACGTCGGCCGCCCAGTCGGTGGCCGACCAGGTGCGCGGGTCGCTGATGCCCAGGGCCGCCATCGGGCCGTTGGCCGCGACCAGCGCGCCGACGCCGGCGACGAGACCGCCGACCAGCGGGTTCGGCCGGAAGCCCAGGGCCCGGGCCAGCCCGGCCAGGGCGCCCACGCCGACGCCGGCGACGATCCCGGTCAGCGGGCCGAGGCCGGAGACCCGGTTGTCGCGGGTGTCGCCCTCGCCGGGGATCTCCACGTGCGCCTTCTCGGCCAGCTTCTCCACCGTCTGCTCGGGGGTGGAGCTCGTGCCGCGGCCGCGGGCGGTCATGTCCAGGAAGGTCACCGTGTTCAGCACGGTCGTGCCGGTCGCGCCGGCGGCCGCGCCGCGGACCAGCCACCCGCCGGTGGAGATGCCGCGCTTGCCCTTGCCGAACGCACCCAGGGGGGTCTGCTTTGCCATGGGCGGCAGCTACCCGCCGTCCGCGGGGTCGGAAACGGTCAGTAGGGGTCGGACACGTCACCGGCGCAGATGGTCACCTCGGTCGGCGGCGGGGTGCCGTCGGCGACGAAGTCGGCCACCAGGTCGTCCACGCAGGAGACCCCGCGGCCGAAGAGCACGTGCGGACCGCCCTGCTGGGTGACCAGCGAGGCGTCGTCGAGCACGCGGCTGTAGACCCGCAGCGCGTTCTGGGTCGGGGTGTTCGGGTCGGTGTCGGCGGTGAGCACGAGCAGCGGGTAGGCCGGATCGGTCACCGGCGCCGGCCGGTCGAAGTCCGCGGTGTCGGCGACGCCTGGCCAGAACAGGCAGCTCAGGTCGTAGAACACCGCGCCCAGCCGCATCCCGTCCGCGCCGATCTCGGCGGCGGTGTCCAGCCAGTCGTCCAGCTCGGCGCGTCCGTCGCCCCCGCGGGGCACGAAGTCGAAGTCCTGGCACTCCACGGCCAGGAAGAGGGCGTCGGAGAACGAGTCGTCGACCGGGTACGGCGCGGCCAGGGTCGCCAGCGACCCGAACTCCCCGGCCAGCCCCTCGTTGAGCGCCTCCTGCAGCGCGGTGCGGGAGAAGGGGTCGCTCACCGATGCGAAGGCCGCGGCCTGCAGCCCGTCCAGCCCGAACTCCTCGCCGTCCCCCAGATCGACGGGCTCGGCGGCCAGCTGCTCGGCCAGCTGGTCGTAGCCGGCGAGCGAGTCACCCGGGGCCTCGTCGGCGCAGCGGCGCTGCTCGTCGCAGGCCAACAGGGTCGCGGTCAACGCGTCGCTGTAGGCCTGCGCCGCCTCGGTGTAGAAGTCCTCGACCTCGGTGCTCAGGTCCACCACGCCGTCGAGCACGAGCCCGTCGACGTGCTCGGGGTGAGCGTCGGCGTAGGTCTGCACGTACTGCGTGCCGTAGCTCTCCCCGTAGAGCGTCAGGGTGTCCGCGCCCAGCCACCGGCGGAACAGCTCCAGGTCCTCCACCGCCTGCCGGGTGTCGTAGCGGGCGGCCTCGGCCGGGTCCACGCCGGCCTCGGCGAAGCAGTCCTCCCCGAACGCGGTGGCGGCCTCGGCGAAGGCGTCCCGCTCCTCCGGGGACGACGAGCTGTCCACGCCCGCGCTGGTGTCCGCGGCGACGGTGTCGTCGCACCGGAAGGGCTGGGAGAGCCCGATGCCGCGCTGGTCGAAGAAGACGACGTCGAAGGAGTCGGTGATCTCCGCGGGCATGGCGTCGGTGTAGTCCGTGGCGAGGGCGATGCCGCTGGAACCCGGCCCGCCGGTCGCGGTCACGAACACCCCGCGCGACTCCTGCTCGGCCCGGTGGACGGCGAAGGTGACGTCCCACGTCGGGCTGTCGACCGCGAAGTGGTCGGTGGGGACGGCGAGGGTCACGCAGCTGAAGCCCTCGGCGTCCGCGCAGGGCTCCTCGGACACCACGGTCACCGGGGCCGCGGGCTGCGACCAGGTGGCACACCCGGTGAGCAGCAGCAGGGCGGGGAGCAGGACACGCAGCGGACGCACGGCGCACCTTAACGGTGCAGGTCAGCCGTCCAGGCCCGCGGCGCGGCGGAGGAGCGGGGTCATCCGGTGGTCGACGAACCGGCGCAGTGCCAGGTTGGTGTCGGTGCGCTGCACGCCCGGGATGGCCAGCACCTGCTCGCTGATCCGCCAGAGGTCGTCGGCGTCGACGGCGACCACCTGGACGAGCAGGTCGGCCACACCGGACAGCCCGGTCACCTCGAGCACCTCGGGGATGTCGGCCAGGCCCGCGCTGACCTCGGCGAGCGAGGTCTGGGTGACCGTGACGGTCACGTAGGCGCCCAGCCGGTAGCCCAGCGCCTCGGGGCGGACGCGCCGCTCGAAGGGGTCCAGCACCCCGCCGGACTCCAGGCGCGCCAGCCGGGCCTGCACGGTGTTGCGGGCCAGCCCGAGCTGGGCGGACAGCGCCATCACCGTCGCCCGTGGGTCCTCGGAGAGGGCGAGCAGGAGACGGGCGTCGGTGGCGTCGATGCCGGGCACGGTGCTCAGTGTGCCACGCCACAACGGGGGCTGACCGAGCATCCTGCTCAATCCGAACGACCCCCCTTGCGCACTCCGATCCGGCAGTGATGTGCTGCACACGGCGCTGCACGGTGCCGTGAGACGTCCACCGACCGTGCCCACGGGGATCCCGGGGGCGGGGGAGACGGCGAGGAGAAGTCGTGACCGCAGCACCCGAGATGCAGGAGATCGTCGACCCCGTCCCGGGGGCCGGCGAGCCGCACCTGCCCGCCCAGCCCGACCTCGTGCAGCTCCTGACGCCGGAGGGCGAGCGCGTCGAGCACCCCGACTACGCCCTGGACGTCACCGACGAGGAGCTGTGCTCCCTGTACCGGGACATGGCCCTGGTGCGCCGCTGGGACGTCGAGGCCACCGCCCTGCAGCGCCAGGGCGAGCTGGGCATCTGGGCCTCGCTGCTGGGCCAGGAGGCCGCCCAGGTCGGCGCCGGCCGGGCCATGGGGACCGGGGACATGGCGTTCCCGACCTACCGCGAGCACGGCGTGGCCTGGACCCGCGACGTCGACCCGCTGCACGTGATCAGCCTGTTCCGCGGCAACGACCTCGGCGGCTGGGACCCGGTGGCCCGCCGGTTCAACCTCTACACCGTGGTCATCGGCGCGCAGTGCCTGCACGCCACGGGCTACGCGATGGGCATACAGCGCGACGACGCCGAGGCCGCCGCGCTGGCCTTCCTGGGCGACGGCGCGACCAGCCAGGGCGAGGTCAACGAGTCCTTCATCTGGGCCGCGACCTTCTCCGCCCCGGTGGTGTTCTTCTGCCAGAACAACCAGTACGCGATCAGCGTGCCGATCGAGCGCCAGTCGCGGGTGCCGCTGTTCCAGCGCGCCGCGGGGTTCGGCTTCCCCGGCGTCCGGGTGGACGGCAACGACGTCCTCGCCGTCCTCGCCGTGACCCGCGCCGCGCTGGCCCGCGCCCGGGAGGGCTCCGGGCCCACGTTCATCGAGGCGTTCACCTACCGGATGGGTGCGCACACCACATCCGACGACCCCACCCGCTACCGGCTGGCCGGGGAGCTGGAGGAGTGGAAGCTGCGTGACCCGATCGCCCGCCTGAAGGCGCACCTGTCCCGGTCCGGCAAGGCCGGGCCGGAGTTCTTCGCCGCCGTCGACGCCGAGGGCGACGAGCTCGCCGTCCGGATCCGGAAGGGCACGCTGGAGATGCCCGACCCGGCCGGCACCGACATGTTCGACCACGTCTACGCCGAGCAGACCGAGGAGATCGCCGCGCAGCGCGCGGAGTTCCTCAGCTACCACGAGGGGTTCGAGCAGTGACCACCCTGACGCTGGGCAAGGCCCTCAACACCGGCCTGCGCAAGGCCATGGAGGACGACCCGAAGGTCGTGCTCATGGGCGAGGACATCGGCAAGCTGGGCGGGGTCTTCCGGATCACCGACGGCCTGCAGAAGGACTTCGGCGAGGCGCGCGTGGTGGACACCCCGCTCGCCGAGGCCGGCATCATCGGCACCGCGGTGGGCCTGGCGATGCGCGGCTACCGGCCGGTCTGCGAGATCCAGTTCGACGGATTCGTCTTCCCCGCCTACAACCAGATCGTCACCCAGGTCGCCAAGATCCACGCCCGTTCCCGCGGCCGGCTGCCCATGCCGATCACCATCCGGATCCCGTTCGGCGGGGGCATCGGCGCGGTCGAGCACCACAGCGAGAGCCCCGAGGCCTACTTCGCGCACACCACCGGCCTCAAGGTGGTCGCGGTGTCGAACCCGGCCGACGCCTACTGGATGCTGCAGCAGGCCATCGCCTGCCCCGACCCGGTGGTGTTCTTCGAGCCCAAGCGCCGGTACTGGGACAAGGCCGACGTCGACCTCGACGTCGCCCCGCCGCCGCTGTTCACCTCCCGCGTGGTCCGGGCCGGCGACGACCTGACCCTGCTGGCCTACGGCCCGATGGTGAAGACGGCCCTGCAGGCCGCGCAGGCCGCCGAGGAGGAGGGCCGCTCGATCGAGGTGATCGACCTGCGCACGCTCTCCCCGCTGGACCTGGGCCCGGTCGAGGAGTCGGTGCGCCGCACCGGGCGCTGCGTCGTCGTCCACGAGGCGCAGACCAACCTCGGGCTCGGCGCCGAGATCGCCACCCGGGTGACCGAGAGCTGCTTCCACTCCCTGGAGGCCCCGGTGCTGCGGGTCGGTGGCTACGACGTCACCTACCCGCCGTCCAAGCTCGAGGAGGAGTACCTGCCCGACCTGGACCGGGTGCTGGACGTGGTCGACCGAGCGATGGAGTTCTGAGATGGCCGACCTGCGTCAGTTCAAGCTGCCCGACGTCGGCGAGGGCCTGACCGAGGGCGAGATCCTGCAGTGGCTCGTCGCGGTGGGCGACGTCGTCACCACCAACCAGCCGCTGTGCGAGGTGGAGACGGCGAAGGCCGCCGTCGAGCTGCCCTCGCCCTACGCCGGCACCGTGGTCGAGCTGCTGCACGAGCCGGGGACGACGGTCGACGTCGGCGCCCCGATCATCACCATCGACATCGGCGGCCCCGCGGCCGACGACGCACCTGCCGACGACACCCCCGCCGCGGGGCTGATCGGCGGCCCCGCGCCGGGCGGCCGCACCTCGGTGCTGGTCGGCTACGGCCCGAAGAACACCGAGGCCGTCCGTCGCCCGCGCCGCTCCGGTGCGGCCGCGGCCGAGAGGGCCACCGCTCCCCAGGTCCTCCCCGAGGCCGACTACGGCTCGGGCAGCGACCGCCCGCCGTTGCTGGCGACCGCCCCGGACGTGCGCAGCAAGCCGGTGCGTCCCGGGGGCGTGGAGATGGGCCGGGCCGCCGAGCAGCACGCCACCGACTCCGAGGCCGCCTCGGGCCAGGCCGTCGCCCCCGGTCGCCGGGCGCCCCGCCCGCTGGCCAAGCCGCCGGTGCGCAAGTACGCCAAGGACTGCGGCGTCGACCTGACCACCGTCACCGGCACCGGGGACGGCGGGGTCATCACCCGTGCCGACGTCGACGCCGCCCGCAGCGGGGCCGCCCCGTCGGGTGCCCGCACCCCGGCCGAGCTGGCCGCCGAGGCCGGCACGGTCGTCCGCTTCCCGGTCGCCGACGCCGGCACCGAGGGCCGTGAGCAGCGCATCCCGGTCAAGGGCGTCCGCAAGCACACCGCGGCCGCCATGGTCGCCAGCGCCTTCACCGCCCCGCACGTCACCGAGTTCCTCACCGTCGACGTGACCCGGACGATGCAGCTGCGCACCCGGCTCGCCGCCCGCCCCGAGCTCGCCGGGCTGCGGATCAGCCCGCTGCTGTTCGTGGCCAAGGCGCTGCTGCTCGCGGCGCACCGGCACCCGATGGTCAACAGCTCGTGGGACGAGGCGGCCCAGGAGATCGTGGTCAAGGACTACGTGAACCTGGGGATCGCCGCGGCCACCCCGCGCGGGCTGATCGTGCCCAACGTGAAGGACGCCGGGCGGCTGTCGCTGGCCGAGCTGGCCGGCGCGCTGGCCGACCTGACCGCCACCGCGCGGGAGGGGAGGACCAGCCCGACCGCGATGTCGGGCGGCACCATCACGATCACGAACGTGGGCGTCTTCGGCGTGGACACCGGCACCCCGATCCTGAACCCGGGGGAGTCGGCGATCCTGGCCTTCGGTGCGGTCCGGGAGATGCCCTGGGTGCACAAGGGCAAGATCAGGATCCGGCAGGTGACCCAGCTGGCGTTGAGCTTCGACCACCGGATCGTCGACGGCGAGCTCGGCTCGCGGTTCCTGGCCGACATCGGCGCCGTGCTGCACGACCCGGGGACCGCCCTGGCCTTCTAGGGTCGGTGCGATGGAGACCGAGCTCGGGCCGCTGCTCACCTTCGCCGCGCGCTCCCGGGTGCCCGACGGGTTCGGGTACCTGGGGGCCGACGGCGAGGTCGAGCAGCGCCCCACCGAGACGTGGATCAGCGCCCGGATGACCCACGTGTTCTCCCTCGCCGCCCTGCTGGGGTCGACCGAGGCCCTCGACCTGGCCGAGCACGGGGTGCGGGCGCTGACGGCCGGCCCGCTGCGCGACGCCGAGCACGGCGGGTGGGGGGACTCGACCGCCGAGCGGGGCAAGGCCGCCTACGTGCACGCGTTCGTGCTGCTGGCCGCCTCCAGCGCGGTGACCGCGGAGGTGCCGGGGGCCGGCGCCCTGCTCACCGAGGCGCTCGCGGTCTGGGAGGACCGGTTCTGGGACGACGCCGCCGGCCTGGCCCGGGAGTCGTTCTCGGCCGATTGGACCGAGGTCGAGGACTACCGCGGGGCCAACGCGAACATGCACGGCGTGGAGGCGGTGCTCGCCGCGGCCGACGCGCTGGCCCGCACCCACCCGGAGGCCACCGCCCGGCTGCGCACCCACGCGCTGCGGGCCACCGAACGGGTCGTGCACGGCTTCGCCCGGGACGCCGACTGGCGGCTGCCCGAGCACTTCACGCACCTCTGGACCCCGCTGCCGGAGTACAACGCCGACGCCCCCGCCGACCCGTTCCGGCCCTACGGCGTGACCGTCGGGCACCAGTTCGAGTGGTCCCGGCTGTGCCTGCACCTGGACGCCGTCCTCGGGGACCGGGCCCCGGGCTGGTTGCGCGCCGACGCCGATGCGCTGTTCACCGCGGCCACCGAGCGGGGCTGGGCCGCCGACGGGCACCCCGGGTTCCCGTACACGCTGGACTGGTCCGACCGGCCCGTCGTCGCCGCCCGGATGCACTGGGTGCTGTGCGAGGCGGTGGCGGCGGCCGCCGTCCGGCACGAGGTCACCGGTGACCCGCGGGCCGCCGGCCTGCAGCACGCCTGGGAGGCGCACGGCGACGCGCACTTCCTGGACCGCTCCACCGGCTCCTGGCACCACGAGCTGACCCCGACCGGCGAGGTCGGCACCGGCACCTGGACCGGCCAGCCCGACGCCTACCACCTGGCCCAGATGCTCCTGCTGCGCGAGCGCCCCGTCCGCGGCAGCCTCGCGGCCGCGCTGCTCCCCTGACCGACGAAGGAACCTCTACACCCCCCATCGGGCGTCCCAGGGGGTGTGGAGGTTCCTCTGCCAGGCCGGGAATGCAGAACGCCCCGCCCCTCGAGGAGAGGGACGGGGCGTTCGCTGCGCGTTGCTACTCGGCGTCGAGGTCGCGCTCTACCATCGCGGCGATGTCGGCCAGGACGGCCTCGTCGTCGCTGGTCACGGTGACCTCGGCGCCCTTCTTCGCACCGAGCGTCATGATCATCAGGGGCGAGCCGGCGTCCACGGGGTTGCCCCCCGCGGTGGCCAGGGTGACGGGCACCCCGGCCTTGCCGACGGCCTCGGCGATCAGGGCGGCCGGACGGGCGTGCAGGCCTACGGCGGATCCGACGGTCACGGTCTGGCTGGGCATGCGGTGCGCTCCTCTGCGTCGAGTTCTGTCGGTGATCGTGTCAGCTGGCGCGGACGGCGTCACTCCGGGTGGTCCCGGCGGAGGCGCCGACCATCGCGTCCTCGGTGGCGGCCGGGGGGGCCGCCTCCGGGGTGCGGCCGACGCTCTTGGCGAGCGTGACGGCCACGCCGCCGACCACGGCACCGATGAGGACCGCCAGCAGGAAGAGGAAGAAGTTCGTCATCGCGAAGAAGACGAACACGCCGCCGTGCGGAGCCCGCAGCTCGGTGCCGAAGGCCGCGATGAGGGCGCCGGAGGTGGCCCCGCCGAGCATCATCGAGGGGATGACCCGCAGCGGGTCGGCCGCGGCGAACGGGATGGCGCCCTCGGAGATGAAGGAGAGTCCGAGCAGCACGCCGGCCTTGCCGTTCTCGCGCTCGGCCTGGGTGTAGAGCTGCTTGCGGATGAAGGTCGAGATCGCCATCGCCAGCGGCGGGACCATGCCCGCACCCATGACGATCGCCATGATGCGCAGCGACGCGGGGCTGGGGTCGGCCACGCCGATGCCCGTGGTGGCGAAGACGTAGGCGGCCTTGTTGACCGGGCCACCGAGGTCGAAGCACATCATCAGGCCGAGGATGACCCCCAGCAGGATGGCCGAGGAGCCGGACAGGCCGGTGAGGAAGTCGCTCAGGCCGGTCAGTGCGAGGGCCAGCGGGCGGCCGAGGACCAGGGCCATGATGCCGCTGGAGATCACCGTGGCCAGCAGCGGGATGATCACGACCGGCTGCAGACCGCGCACGCCGGCGGGGAGCTTCCAGCCGGCGATCCACTTGGCCGCGAAGCCGGCGATGATGCCGCCGACCAGGCCGCCGAGGAAGCCGGCGCCGACGGTCAGGGAGACCGCACCGACGACGAAGCCGGGGACGATGCCCGGGCGGTCGGCGATGGCGAAGGCGATGTAGCCGGCCAGTGCCGGGACGAGGAAGCCGAACGCTGCCTGCCCGAGGACGACGAAGAGGGCGCCCAGGTAGCCGAGGAGGCCGTCGTTGAGGCCCTCGATGCCCGGTGCGACGGGGAGGTCGAACACGTTGTTGTTGAGCAGCCAGCTCAGGCCGTAGCTCTGGCCCTCGACGTCGGGGTTGCCGTTGACGATCTGGTACCCGCCGAACAGGAAGCCCAGCGCGATGAGCAGACCACCGGCGGCGACGAACGGGATCATGTAGCTGACGCCGGTGAGCAGCCAGCGGCGGATCTCCGAGCCGGTGCTGGGGCGGCCACCGCTGGTGGCGGGGGTGTCGGAGGAGCCGGAGCCGCCGGGCACGCGCCGGGCGTTCGGGTCCTGCGCGGCGGCCAGCGCCTCGCGGATCATCACCTCGGGCTCCTGGATGGCCCGCTTGGTGCCCGACTGGATCACCGGCTTGCCGGCGAACCGGTCCCGGTCCCGGACGCCCACGTCGACGGCGAAGATCACCGCGGCGGCCTTGCTGACCACCGAGGGGTCGATCGGGGTGGCGCCCGAGGAGCCCTGGGTCTCCACGTGCAGGTCCACGCCCATCTCGCGGGCGGCGGCGGCGAGCTTGTCGGCTGCCATGTAGGTGTGCGCGATGCCGGTCGGGCAGGCGCTCACGGCGACGATCGTCGGGCGGTCGGCCGCGGGGGCTGCGGCGGCGGGGGCAGCAGCGGCCGGGGCGGCGGCGGTCGCACCGGCCGTGGCCGGGGTCTCCGCGGGGGCGACGACGTCCTGGACGAGGGTGACGACCTCGGCCTCGGTGGAGGCCGCGCGCAGCGAGGCGACGAACTCGGGCCGGACCAGCGCGCGGGCCAGCGCGGTGAGCAGCGTCAGGTGGTCGGCGTCGCCCTCGGCCGGGGCGGCGATGAGGAAGACCAGGTCGGCCGGGCCGTCCGGGGCGCCGAAGTCGACGGCCGGGGTGAGCCGGGCGAAGGCCAGCGAGGCCTCGGTGACCGCGGCGGAGCGGCAGTGCGGGATCGCGATGCCGCCGGGGAGGCCGGTGGCGACCTTGGACTCACGGTCCATGGCGTCGTCGAAGAGCCCGTCGGCGGAGGTGGCCCGCCCGGCGGCGGCGACCCGGCCCGCGAGCGTGCGGATCACGGCTGTCTTGTCGGTGCCACCGACGTCGGACGGACCGGCGTCGAGGGCCACCAACTCGGTGGTGATGAGTGCGGACACGGAGGGGCTCCTGGTCTCAGCGGGCATCGCGGCCGGCGGCCGCGACAGGGGTGGCGTGCGGGGTGGGGTCCTGCTGCGGTGCGGTGGAGCGGGGGTACCCGGGGGTCACCTGGACGGCGGTGAGGTCCACCTGGTCGGGGGTCGGGACGGCGGAGCCGGGCAGCGACGCAGACGCCGAGCCGTAGGCGACCGCGGAGCGCAGCCGGTCGGCCGGCGAGGCGCCGGCGAGGTCGGCCAGCAGGTAGCCGGCCAGGCTGCAGTCGCCGGCGCCGACCGTGCTGCGGACGGTGATCCGCGGCGGCCGGGCGGAGAAGAGCCCGCCGTCGGCGGTGGACAGCAGGGCGCCGTCGGCACCGAGGGTCAGCAGCACCGCGTCGACGCCACGCGCGTGCAGCGTGGCGACGGCGGCCAGTGCGGCCTCGGGGTCGCTGACCACGACCTCCTCGGGCACCCCGGCCAGCTGCGCGAGCTCGTCGGTGTTGGGCTTGAGGAGGTCGGGGGCGGCGTCGGGACCGGCGGCCAGCAGGGCCAGCAGCGGGGCCTCGGAGGTGTCCACCGCGATCTTCGCGCCGCTGCTGCGCACCGCCCGGACGAGGTCGGCGTACCAGTCCAGCGGGGTGCCCGGGGGCAGCGAGCCGCACAGCGCGACCCAGCGGGCGGAGACGCTGTGCTCGACGACCGCGGCCAGCAGCGCGGCGCAGACGTCGTCGTCCAGCCGGGCGCCGGGCTCGTTGAGCTTGGTCGTCGTCCCGTCGGGCTCGGTGAGGGTGTAGTTGGTGCGCACCGCGTCGGTCACCGGCACCGTGGCCAGCCGCAGGCCCAGGGCCTGCAGGGCGCGCACGATCGGGTCGTCGTCGGCGGCCGGGAGGACCGAGACGACGTCGGCACCGGCGGCGGCGACCGCGCGGGAGACGTTCACGCCCTTGCCCCCGGGCTCGGTGTGGCTTGCTCCCAGCCGCGCCACGGCCCCACGCTCCAGGGCACCCGGCAGGGCCAGCGTGCGGTCCAGGCTGGGGTTGGCGGTCAGGGTCACGATGCTCATGCGGTGAGGACCTCGATCCCGTGCGACTCGATCTCGGTGACGACGTCCGGGTCGGCTTCGTCGTCGGTGACCAGGACGTCGACGTCGTCGACGCTGGCGAAGCGGACCAGGTGTTCCCGGCCGAGCTTGCTGCTGTCGGCCAGCACCACCACCCGCTGGGCGGACCGGACCATGGCCCGCTTGCTGGCGGCCTCGGTCTCGTCGGGGGTGGAGAAGCCGTGCGCGGCGCTGACCCCGTTGGCGCCGAGGAAGGCCACGTCGACCCGGAGGTCGGCCAGCGCGGCGACGGTGGACTCCCCGACCGCGGTCTGGGTGATCCCGCGGACGCGGCCGCCGAGCACGTGCAGGCTGACGCCGGGGGCGACGGTGAGCCGGTGGGAGATGGGCACCGAGTTGGTGACCACCAGCAGCCGGCGGTCGGCGGGCAGCACCTCGGCCAGCGAGGCGGTGGAGCTGCCGCCGTCGAGGATCAACGACCCGTCGACGTCGGGGACCAGGGCGAGGGCGGCCGTGGCGATCCGGCGCTTCTGGTCGGTGCGGGTGCTCCGGCGCTCGCCCAGCCCGGGCTCGACGACGGTGAGGGCGTTGGTGGGGACGGCACCGCCGTGCACCCGGCGCAGCATCCCGGCCCGCTCGAGCAGGGCGAGGTCGCGGCGGACGGTCTCGGTGGTGACACCGAACCGCTCGGCGACCGCGGTGACGGCGAGCCGGCCGCGCTGGGCGACGAGGCCGGCGATGGCCTGCTGGCGTTCCTCGGCGTACACCCGCACCTCCTCGTAGCGTCGTCCGCGTCACGCGACGCTGCCCGTTTGTGTGGGTTCGCCGCTGTGTTGGTGTTGTTTTACTTCCGTTACGTTGACAAGTCAAGACCGAGTCGTGACTCTTGTCACCGGGGACGACGCTGGGCGCGCCAGCCTCCTCGTCAGCCCCACCCGCACCCTCGCGACCCGCCCGACAGAGAGGCACCTCCTGCGATGACGACCACCTCCACCGGCCCCGAGGTCACCTCCTCCAGCGTCACCGGCCCGACGGTGCTGACCGGGACACCGGTGGTGCCCGGGGTCGCCCTGGGCCCGGTCGTCAAGCCGCACGGGGCGGTGCAGCTGCCCGGTGAGGACGCCCAGCCGGTGGCCGAGGCCGACCGCGCCGGGGAGAAGGAGCGCTTCACCGCCGCCGCCGAGGTGGTCGCCGGCCGACTGTCCGAGCGGGCCGCGGCCGCCAGCGGCGTCAGTGCCGCGGTGCTGGGGACGACGGCCGGGCTCGCCCGGGACCGCGGGCTGCTGTCCACGGTGGAGCAGCGGATCGACGGCGGCGCCTCGGCCGCGGTGGCCACGGTGGGCGCCGCGCAGCAGTTCGCCGAGCTGTTCGCCAGCCTGGGCGGGCTGATGGCCGAGCGGGTCACCGACGTCAACGACGTCCGGGACCGGATCGTGGCCGAGCTGACCGGGCAGTCCGAGCCCGGCGTGACCAACCCGGACACCCCGTCGGTGCTGCTGGCCGACGACCTGGCCCCGGCCGACACCGCGGGTCTGGACCCGACCCGGATCGTCGCGCTGGCCACCCGGCTGGGTGGCTCGACCAGCCACACCGCGATCATCGCCCGCCAGCTCGGGCTGCCCTGCGTCGTCGCCGTCGGTGGGCTCAACGACGTCGCCGAGGGTGCGCTCGTCCTGGTCGACGGCGAGCAGGGCACCGTCACCGTCGATCCCGACCAGGACGAGGCCCGCGCCCGGGTCGAGGCCGCGCGCGTCGCCGCCGAGGCGCTGTCGGGCTACGAGGGCCCGGCGACGACGTCGGACGGGCACGCCGTCCAGGTGCTGGCCAACGTGCAGGACGGCGCCGGGGCCCGGGCCGCGGCCGCCGCGCACGCCGAGGGCGTGGGCCTGCTGCGCACCGAGCTCGCCTTCCTCGGCCACGCCGAGGAGCCCACCGTCGAGGAGCAGGCCCAGGGCTACGCGGCGGTGTTCGAGGCCTTCGCCGGCCGCAAGGTCGTGCTGCGCACCCTGGACGCCGGGTCGGACAAGCCGCTGGCCTTCGCCACCCCGCCGGACGAGGCCAACCCGGCCCTCGGCGTCCGCGGCCTGCGCACCTCGCGGCTGGACCCGGGCATCCTGACCCGCCAGCTCGACGCCGTGGCCCAGGCCGCCGCGCAGACCGACTCGACCCCCTGGGTCATGGCGCCGATGGTGTCCACGGTCAGCGAGGCCGCCGAGTTCGCGGCGCTGGTGCGCGAGCGCGGGATGGTGCCCGGCGTGATGGTCGAGGTGCCCTCGGTGGCACTGCTGGCCGACCGGTTCCTGCAGCACCTGGACTTCCTGTCCATCGGCACCAACGACCTGTCGCAGTACACGCTGGCCGCCGACCGGCTCTCCGGCGACCTCGCCGACCTCACCGACCCGTGGCAGCCGGCGCTGCTGCGGATGGTGCAGCTCACCGCCGAGGCCGGCCAGCGGGTCGGCAAGCCGGTCGGGGTGTGCGGTGAGGCCGCGGCCGACCCGCTGCTGGCCTGCGTGCTGGTGGGTCTGGGGATCACCTCGCTGTCCTGCGCGGCGTCCTCGGTCGCCGGCGTCGGCGCCAAGCTCGCCACGGTCAGCCTGGCGACCTGTCAGCGCGCCGCCGAGGTGGCCCTGGAGTCCGACGACCCGCAGGCCGCCCGCGCCGCCGTCCGCGAGGTGCTGGACGCCGCTGCCGGCTGATCCGGGAACCGCTCCGCGAGCCCCTGTCGACCACCACGGTCGGCAGGGGCTCGCGGCGTCTGGGGGGGGTGTGGCGTCGGACACCATTCGTAGATCTTTACGGCTTTGGGGTGAACATCCGTAGGACAGGGGCCGACATCACCATCGTTCCGTTGGAATGAACCGGCACATGCTTGCTTTAATACAGACGTAACAACCACCCAGCAGCACGGAAGAAGGAACACCCCATGAGCAGCGTCACCAGCACCTGGCGTCAGCGTCGTCAGGCGTCGCGGACCCGTCGGGCCCTGGACAAGGCTCTCGCCCGCAGCAGCAGCCCCGCGATGCGCGACGACCTGCTGACCCTGGCCAACAGCCAGTTCAACACCGTCGTCCGGTAAGGACCCCCTCGCTCCCCACGACGCGCTCCGCGCGCCGCGGGCCCCTCCGAGGGGGCCGCACAGCAATCGACCCCGACTCCGTCACGGAGTGCGGGGTCGTTCGCTGTCTCAGGCCTCGGTGAGGCGCAGGCGGAGGGCGGTCTGCTCCTCCGGGCCGAAGCCGCGCTCGGCGAGCCAGCCGGCGGCGCCGCCGTGGTCGGCGTCCAGCAGGTCCAGCAGGCGGCGCATCGAGTCCGCCCGCGGGGTGTGGCTGGCCACGTCGCGGCGCGCCATGTCCTGGGCGTAGGTGGGCCGGGCGGCGAGCTTGCCCACCACGTCGTCGATCCGCTCGGCGGTCAACGCGTAGTCGGCCACGACGGCCTCCCGCTCGACCCCGGCGACCTCCAGGGCCAGCGCGCACACGACGCCGGTGCGGTCCTTGCCCGCGGCGCAGTGCACCAGGGCCGTGCCGGACGCCGCGGTGATCGCGCGCAGCGCGCCGACGACGTTGTCCGCCCCGTCGGTCAGGTAGCCCAGGTAGGAGCGGACGGCGGGGGTCTCGGTCTCGTGCTCGGCGGCGACGCTGCGGGGCAGCAGGCTCTCCAGCCAGCCCTCGGGCAGGTCGACGTCGGCGTCGTCCTCGGCGGCGTAGACGTCGGTGTACGTGCCTGCCTCGGGCAGCAGGGTGAAGTGCCGGTGGGCGATCTCGGGCTGGTCGCGCAGCGGCCCGCGCCCCTCCAGGCGCACCTCGGCGCTGCTGCGCAGGTCGACCACGTCGGTCACGCCCAGGTCGTCGACGAGCACCACGACGTCGTGGTCGGTGAGCTCCTGCAGGTCGTCGCTGCGCAGCACCCGCCCGGGCACCGTGGTGCCGCCGTCGGTCAGCGGCAGGCCGCCCAGGTCGCGGGTGTTCGTCGTCCCCTGCAGGGGCAGCCAGCGGGCGTCGTCGGGCACGGGGTCGAACCTAGTGCGGGAGTCGGTTGCGGGTCGGGAGCACCTCGGAACGCACCGGCTCCTAGGGTGGTCCCGCTCACCGGACACACAGGCGTGCCCGGGGCACCCCAGCGAGGAGGCCGCCGTGGCGACCCAGGACGTGCGCACCGAGGCCGACCCGTCGGGCATGCAGGCCCGGGTGGTCCGCAAGGTCGCGATCCGGCTCATCCCGTTCCTCGGGCTGGCCTACTTCCTCAACTACGTCGACCGCACCAACATCGGGTTCGCCAAGCTCACGATGAGCGCCGACCTCGGGCTCACCGAGACGATGTTCGGCCTGGCCAGCGGCCTGTTCTTCATCGGCTACCTGCTCTTCGAGGTGCCCAGCAACATCGCGCTGCACCGGTTCGGCGCCCGCCGGTGGATCGCCCGCATCCTGGTCACCTGGGGCATCATCGCCGCCGCGATGGCCTTCGTGCCCAACGCGACCACGCTGTACGTCGCGCGCATCCTGCTCGGCGTCGCCGAGGCCGGGTTCTTCCCCGGGATCATGCTGTACCTGACGTTCTGGTTCCCCCGGTCGGTCCGGGTGCGCCTCACCGGGCTGTTCATGATCGCCCTGCCGGCCTCCAGTGCGCTGGGCGCCCCGATCGCCGGGGCGATCCTGCAGTACGCCGACGGCTTCCTCGGCCTGGCCGGCTGGCGGGTCATGTTCCTGGTGCTCGGCCTGCCCGCCGTCCTGTTGGGCATCGCGGCCTGGTTCTACCTGACCGACCGCCCCAAGGACGCCGACTGGCTCGCCGCCGACGAGCGGCAGTGGCTCGACGACACGATGGCCGCCGAGCAGCAGGCCACCCAGGCCGGCGGGAAGCACCGGGTCCGCGACTCCCTCAAGGACCCCCGGGTGTGGGCACTGGGCCTGGTGTACTTCGGCGTCACCTACGGCCTCTACGCGCTGAGCTTCTTCCTGCCGACCATCGTCGCCGGGTTCGCCGAGTCCTTCGACACCACCTTCTCCATCCTGGAGAACGGGCTGATCGTCGCCGTCCCCTTCGCGATCGGCGCGGTGGCGATGGTGTTCTGGTCCCGGCACTCCGACCGCACCGGTGAGCGGGTCTGGCACGTCGCGCTGCCCGCCCTGCTCGGCGCGGTGAGCATCCCGGTGGCGCTCTACATGGAGTCCCCGCTGGCCACGATGGCCGTGATCACGGTGACCGCGATCGGCGTCTTCTGCGCCCTGCCGGTGTTCTGGTACCTGCCCTCGACCTTCCTGGCCGGCGCCGGTGCCGCGGCCGGGATCGCGCTGGTCAACACCCTGGGCAACAGCTCGGGCTTCGGGGCGCCGTACATCACCGGCTTCCTGCTCGACGCCACCGGCAACAGCCGGGCCGGGCTCTGGGTGGTCGGCGTGATGATGCTGATCGCCGGGCTCACCGTGCTCGCACTGCGTGGACGGCTGCGCGCCGCGGACACCGACCGCCTCCCGCGCTGACGCCCTTCGATCAGCTGGGACGACCACCGTGCGTCCTCCTCCACCGACGTCGGTGGAGGAGGACGCACGTCCGTCGTCGGAGCTGATCGACGCCGGTGAGCGGTCGACCCCTGACGAACGTCACGGGTGACCCGTGCGGACGGCGGCGCAGGTCGTGAGGGACGGCACCTGTGCCGGGCGCGGTGAGGCAGGAACGTCGTGGGTGACCGAGAACGAGTCACCAGCAGGAGGACGACGATGCAGCCCGCCACCGCACCACCGACCACGGCCACCGGCACCCCGACAGGCACCGCCCCGGTCATCGAGGTCGCCGACCTGCGCCGCTCCTACGGCGACTTCGAGGCCGTCCGCGGCATCTCCTTCGAGGTGCACCGCGGCGAGGTCCTCGCCCTGCTCGGGGTCAACGGCGCCGGCAAGACCTCCGCGCTGGAGGTGCTGGAGGGCCTGAGCCCCGCGTCCGGGGGCACCGTCCGGGTGCTCGGCGCCGACCCGGTCCGCGACCGGGCGGAGGTGCGCCCGCACCTCGGGGTGCTGCTGCAGACCAGCGGCCTGCCCGGCGACCTGACCGCCGGGGAGACGCTGACGACCTGGGCCGGCACCCTCACCGCGCCCCGCCCGGTCGCCGAGGCCCTCGAGCAGGTCGGGCTCACCGGCCGCGCCGACGTCAAGGTGCGCTCGCTGTCCGGCGGTGAGCGGCGTCGGCTGGACCTCGCGCTCGCCCTGCTCGGCCGGCCCAGCGTCGTCGTCCTCGACGAGCCGACCACCGGGCTGGACCCCGAGTCCCGCCGCCGGGTGTGGGAGCTGGTGCAGGGCCTGGTCGCCGAGGGCGCCGCGGTGCTGCTCACCACCCACCACCTGGAGGAGGCCGAGGAGCTCGCCGACCGGGTCGCCGTGATGCGGGAGGGCCGGATCGTGCTCGCGGGCACCCAGGCCGAGATCGCCGAGACCCAGCTCGCCACCATCCGCTTCGCCCTGGACGACGACGCCCCGGAGCCGCCGGTGCCCTCCGGCGTCGAGGTGACCCGCGCCGGCCGTCGCGTCGAGTGGCACACCGGGGCGTTGCAGCCGGTGCTCGCCGGGCTGCTGGCCTGGGCCGCCGAGCACGGCGTCGTGCTGCGCACCCTCCACGCCCGCGCCGGTTCGCTGGAGCAGGCCTTCCTCGCCGTCGCCGACGGCACCCACCCCGCAGTCCGCACCCAGCAGGAGGAGACCCGATGAGCACCGCCACGCTCGAGCGCCCGACCACCGGCCCGTCCCGGATCGCCCGGGTCCGGTCCCTCGCCACCGCCGAGACCCGGCTGCTGCTGCGCAACCGCACGGCGCTGGTCAACTCCGTCGTCCTGCCGCTGCTGCTCGTCGCGGTCGTCCCGGTCCTGGGCCTGGGCGACGGCGACACCCCGCTGGGCCCGCTGCTGGTGCAGGCCTCGGTCGGCATCACGCTGATCTACCTGACCTACTACAACCTGGTCACCACGTACGTGGCCCGCCGCGAGGACCTGGTGCTGCAGCGGATGCGCACCGGTGAGCTGACCGGCACCGAGGTGCTCGCCGCGACCGCCGCGCCCACGCTGCTGGTCAGCATCGGGCAGATCCTGGTCGTCGCCGCGGGCGTGCTGGTCCTGGGCGAGTGGACCGCGCCGGCCGACGTCGTGCTGCCGCTGGTCGCCGTCCTCGGCGGGGTCGTGCTGATGGTGCTGCTGGCCGCGGCCAGCACGTCGTTCACCCGCACCCCGGAGGCCGCGCAGATCACCACGCTGCCGATCGTGCTGGTCAACACCGCGCTGTCGGGCATCCTCTACCCGCTGAGCATCTTCCCCGAGGCGCTGGCCACCGTCGCCCGCTTCCTGCCGGTCACCCCGGTCATCGAGCTGCTGCAGCTGGGCCTGGCCGGCACCACCTGGGACGGCGAGGTCGTCTCCGGCGGTGAGCTGTGGAGCTCCGCCCTGCAGCCCCTGGCCGTCCTCGCCGCCTGGATCGTCGTGGGCGCCGTGGTCGCGGCGAAGGGCTTCCGGTGGGCACCCCGCCGCTGACGGCGCCGCCGCGGCACGGTCGGTACGGCAGCATGGCTGCCGTGCCGACCGTCTCGCGCTGGTGGCGCAGCCGCACCGACCCGCAGCGGATCGAGCTGTACACCCGGTGGTCCTACTACTCGGCGCTGCTCGGACTGCCCCCGCTGCTGCTGTTCGCCGTGGCCCCGGGCTGGTCCGCGGCCGGGACCGTGCTGCCGGTGCTGCTGCTCGTCGGCACGGTGGGCACCGCGGCGGCCTGCCTCTGGGTGGTCCGCGCCCTGCTGGACGCCCGGCACCGGCCCGGCGCCCCGGGCCCGGACCGCGCGCAGCTGGCCCTCCTGCTCGTCCCGGCCGCGCTGACCGCGGCCGCCGCGGTCGCCGCCGTCGACGGCGGGCCGCCCTCCCCGTCGGCCCCGGGCGCGGTGGGCATGCTCGGCGGCGCGGTGGTGCTCGTGCTGTCGGTCAGCTGGGCGATGCGCCGGCTCACCTGGGCCTCGGCGGTGACCGGGGCGGTCGCCGGGGCGGTCTCGGTGGCCGAGGGCAACCCGCTGGTCTCCGGGGTGGTCGCGGGGGTGGCCATCGGGATCGCGCTGTGGGCGGTCGCCGCGGCCTTCCGCTTCACCGTGTGGATCCTCGACGTCGTCCAGGAGATGGAGCGCACCCGCGGGGTCGCGCTGCAGCTCGCCGTCGCCGAGGAGCGGCTGCGCTTCGCCCGCGACCTGCACGACGTGATGGGCCGCAACCTGTCGGCCATCGCGGTGAAGAGCCAGCTGGCCGCCGAGCTCGCCCGCCGTGGCCGGGACGGCGCCGCCGACGAGATGGACGGCGTGGGCTCGTTGGCCGAGTCCTCGCTGCGCGAGGTGCGCGAGGTCGTCCGCGGCTACCGGGCCACCGACCTCGCCTCCGAGCTCGCCGGGGCCCGGTCGGTGCTGCGCTCGGCCGGGGTCGCCACCACCGTCACCGGTGAGGACGACGTCGCCGCCGTGCCGGCCCCGGTCCAGGAGCTGCTCGGCTGGGTGGTCCGCGAGTCGGTCACCAACGTGCTCCGGCACTCCTCGGCCGGACGCTGCGACATCGGCCTGACCACCGACCACGAGGGGACGACGTTGACCGTGCGCGACGACGGGGCCGGTGCACCCGCGACCTGGGGCAACGGGCTCACCGGGCTCTCCGAGCGGCTCACCGCCAGGGGTGGCCGCCTGCAGGCCGGGCTCGCGGACGGCGGCTTCGTCGTCCGGGCGGAGGTGCCGGCGTGACCGTCCGGGTGTTGCTGGCCGACGACGAGAACCTCATCCGCTCCGCGCTGGCCGCCCTGCTGGGCCTGGAGGACGACGTCGAGGTGGTCGCCCAGGCCGCCTCGGGCCCGGAGGCGCTGGCGATGGCCCGGGCGCACGGCCCCGACGTGTGCGTGCTGGACCTGCAGATGCCCGGTCAGGACGGCATCTCGGTGGCCGCGGAGCTGCGGACGGTCCTCCCGGCCTGCCGGGTCGTCATCGTCACCGGGCACGGCCGGCCCGGGCACCTCAAGCGGGCGCTGGAGGCCGGGGTGCGCGGGTTCCTGCCCAAGACGGTCAACGCGGCGGTGCTGGCCGACGTCGTGCGCACCGTGCACGGCGGGGGCCGCTACGTCGACCCCGAGCTGGCCGCGGAGGCGATCAGCGCCGGGGACTCACCGCTGACCCCGCGGGAGGCCGACGTGCTCGAGCTGGCCGCCGGTGGCGCCCCGGTCGAGGAGATCGCCGCGCGGGCGCACCTTTCCCCGGGCACGGTGCGCAACCACCTGTCGGCCGCGGCGACGAAGCTGGGGGCGCCGAACCGGCACGCGGCGGTGGACGCCGCGCGCCGGCACGGCTGGATCTAGCCGCTCAGCTGTTGTCGGGCTCGGCCACCGCGTCGTCGTCCTGCGCGGCGTCGTCGGTGGTCAGCGTGGTGTCCTGCGCGCCCTGGTCGGGGGCGTCGTCGCCGGGGCGGCCGTCGACCAGGTTGTCGGGGTTGCTGGGGGAGTCGGCCGGGTCGGTCGTGGGGTCGGTCATGTCCGGTGCCCTGCCCGCGGGGCCGGCCCCCGACACGTCAGCGGTGCCGGCGGGCGCGCAGGCTCAGCAGCGCGACGATCAGACCGCCGAGCACCGCGGCGGCGACGAGGGCGATCACCAGCGGCAGGTCGACCACGCCGAAGACCAGGCTGACCCGCACCGACTGGGTGTTGAAGACGACGAACAGCACCAGGACCACGGTCAGCGCGACCAGCAGCACGGCGCTGACGGTCCGCCCGGCGCTGCTGCCCCGCTTCTTCGGTGCGGGGGTTGTCGCGGGGTCGCCGGAGAGGGGTGCGCTGGTCACGGGAGAACGGTAGGGGAGCCGGGGGCTCAGCGCGCGGCGGCCGCGACGGCGGCGTCGACGAGCCGCTCGGCCAGCTGGCGGCCGTGGCTGGCCGGCCCGTCGGGGCCCAGCAGGCCGCCGGAGAGGTACATGCCGTCGATGATCAGGTGCACCTGGGCGGCGAGGTCGTCGCCGTGGCCGGGGACCAGCTCCTCGGACAGGTTCACCAGCCGCAGGTGCAGCTCGTACTTGTAGTCCGCGGCCGCCGAGCGGGCCGGGTGCTGCGGGTCGTCGTACTCGCTGCTGACGTTGGTGAACGGGCAGCCGCGGAAGCCGGTGCGGGTGACGTCCTTCTCCACCACGTCGACGACGGCCAGCAGCGCGCCCCGCGGGTCGTCGGCGAACCGGTGGGTCTCGGCGTCGAGGTAGCCCAGGACGGTGGCGGCCTTGCGCGCCAGGTAGGCGCCCACCAGGTCGTCCTTGCTCTTGAAGAGCCGGTAGACCGTCATCTTGCCCAGCCCGGTCTCCCGGACCAGCTCGTCCATGCCGACGCTGCGCGAGCTGCGGCCGGCGAAGAGCCGGTCGGCGGTGTCCAGGACGATCGCCTGACGCTCCTCGCGGCTGCGCCGCACGGGCAGCGGGCTGCCCTGTGAGTCGACGCCCCGGTGGAGGTCGTCGGCCGTGGATGACGCGTGGTCGAGGGCGAGGGCGGCGGTCACGTCAGGGATGGTGCACGGCTGCGTGACGGAGCAGTTCACGGCACGCCGGTGTGTCGGCATCACGACCCAGGGTCACGAACACGCATGTGGTGGCCGGGTTCGAGGTGGTCGGTGGGGCCGGTGTGACCCGGTCCGTCACACCGCGCCGGGCACTGCCGAGTGGGCCTGCCGAGGGTCAGGCCCGGCGGGTGCGGCGGGGGTTGGCCAGCATCCGGGCGATCGGGGCAGCCGGTGACGGGGGCGGCTCCTCGCTCTGGGTGCCCCGCGCGGTGGGGACGTCGTCGTCGGCCCGGTGCTGCTGTTCGTCTGGCGTCATCCCCCCAGGATGCCCCCGGGGGGCAAGCCCCGGCCAGGGAACGCCCGGTGGGGCACCCCGGCGGGTCAGGCGGTGTGTTCGGGGACCCGCGGGACGGCGCCGTGCGCGCTGGGCTCGGGCCGGACGGCGGTGTGCCGGTCGCGGGTGGCCACCAGCACCACGGCCCAGATCAGCACCGCGATCGAGACGACGAAGAAGCTCGGCGGCAGGTCGATCATCGCCGAGAGCAGCAGCCCGACCCAGACCGAGGCCAGCGCGAACGCCACCGCGAGCCCGGCCACCCGGCCCGGGCGTGCGGTCAGCCGCAGCGCTGCGGCAGCAGGGGTGACCACCAGCGCGAACAGCAGCAGCGTGCCGACGACCTGGACGGCCATCGTGATGGTCAGGGCGAGCAGGACGACGAAGGCCACCCCCAGCGCCCGCACCGGCACCCCGCGGGCCTCGGCGACGGCGGGGTCGACCGAGGCGAACACCAGCGGGCGGGCGATGACGGCCAGGGCGACGACGACCACCACGGTGAACAGCCCGAACAGCCACAGCTGGTCCCGGCTGATCGCCAGCAGGTTGCCGAAGAGCACGTTGGTGGTGGTGCTGGCGTTGGCCGTGGCCAGCGAGGCGAACAGCACGCCCAGCCCGGTCGCCCCGGCCAGGATGGTGCCGGTGGCGATCTCGCGTTCGGCCACCCGCTTGCCGAACAGCCCGATCAGCAGACCGCCGCCGACGCAGAAGACCGCCAGGCCCAGGGTGACCGGGGCGCCGACGAGGATCGCGCCGGTGGCGCCGGGGAAGCCGATGTGCGCCAGCGCGTGCGCGGCGAAGGCGTTCTGCCGGGTGATGACGAAGTAGCCCATCAGCCCGGCGGTGAGCGCGACCATGGTGCCGCCGATGAAGGCGTGCTGCATGAAGGTCGTCTGCAGGACCTGCAGCCAGTTCTCCTGGAAACGCACGGGGCTCCTTCAGCCGCTGCGGGTGAAGAGGTCACCCTGCGCGGTCCGGACGACACGCACGCGGGTGCCGTAGAGGTGGGTCAGCAGGTCCTCGGTGACGACCTCG
Source organism: Geodermatophilaceae bacterium NBWT11 (assembly GCA_014218215.1). NCBI lineage: Bacteria > Bacillati > Actinomycetota > Actinomycetes > Geodermatophilales > Geodermatophilaceae > Geodermatophilaceae bacterium NBWT11. The sequence continues at coordinate 1,535,310 of CP043652.1, read as the reverse complement.
CCGATCGAGGCGTGGTGCGGGTGGCCGTCGAGCAGGTAGACCGCGTCGGTGAGGACCGGCAGCAGGGGGTTCAGGTCGTGCGCCACGACCATGATCGTCACGGCCCGCTCGCGGCGGAGCTCGCCGAGCAGGGTGACGATCTCGTGGGAGTTGCGCAGGTCCAGGTTGGCCAGCGGCTCGTCCAGCAGGAGCAGCTCGGCGTCGTCCACGATGGCCTGGGCGATCGCGACCCGCTGCTGCTGGCCACCGGACAGCTCGCTCATCCGGCGGTCGGCGTACCCGGCGGCCCCGACCCGGCGCAGCGCGTCGTCCACCCGGGCGTGCTCGGCCGCGGTGGTGCGCCGGATGCCGAAGCGGGTGCCGGTGACGCCGAGGGCGACCAGGTCACGGGCCCGCACGGCCTCACCGAGCGCGGCGGTGTAGTTCTGCGGCACGTAGCCGATCCGGCGGTCCCCGGCGCGGGGCGTGCGGCCCAGCACCTCGATCCGGCCGGTCGCGGCCGGCAGCAGACCCAGTGCGAGCTGGAAGAGGGTGGTCTTCCCGGCCCCGTTGGGCCCGATGACGCCGACGACCGCGCCGGCCGGCACGGTCAGCGAGCCGTCGGACCAGACCTGCCGGCCACCGCGGACGACGGAGACCCCGTCCAGCACCAGGGCCGGAGCCGGGGAGCTGGACGGGGTCTGCGTCGAGGAGCTCTGTGTCACTGACCCCCACCGAGTGCGTCTGCGAGCTGCTGCAGCTGGGCCAGCTGCCACTCCTCGAAGGAACCAGCATCCTCCGGGACCGATTCCGTGACCTCGACGACCGGCACGCCGGCCGACTCGGCGGCGGCGCGCAGCTGGTCGGGGACGGCGCCCTCGGTCTGGGTGTTGAACACCAGCACGTCGATGCTGCCGTCGGCCAGGGCGGCCTCGAAGGCGGCCACGTCGCCGGCAGCCGGGTCGCTCTCGTTGCTGGCGGCGTCCCGGTAGCCCTCGGGGGTGGCGTCGGTGAGCCCGACGGCCGTGGCGGTGTAGTCGAAGACCGTCTCGGTGGCCGCGTAGCTCTTCCCGGCGGCCAGCTGCTCGAGGCCGGCGAGCTCGTCGGTGTAGGGCTGCATCGAGGTCGTCCAGGCGGTGGCCTGCTCGGCGAAGTAGTCGGCGGCGTCGGGGGAGAGGTCGCTGAGGGCGTCGGTGACGGCCTCGGCGGTCTGCTGCACGTAGTCCGGGGAGTACCAGAGGTGCGGGTTCACCGAGCCGTGGCCCTCCTCGCCCTCGGCGTGGCCGTCGTCCTCGGCGTGCCCCTCCTCCTCGATGCCGACCACCTCGGCAGCGTCCACCACGACGGGGGCGGGGTCCAGGTTGGCCACCGCGTCCGAGGCCCAGTGGTCGTAGTCCGCGCCGTTGACGACCACGAGGTCGGCGTCCTCGAAGCCCGCGACGTCCCCGGTGCTGGGCTCGTAGTCGTGCGGGTCGACCGCGGTGGAGTTGATCACCGTGGTCACGTTCGCGCAGTCCCCGGCCAGGGAGCGGACGACGTCGCCCCACTGGTCCACGGACACGACGACGTCGAGGACGTCGCCCGGGCAGTTCGCGGAGTCCGCCTCGGTCGTGTCGGTGCCCCCGGCCGCACCGGAGGAGCAGGCGGCCAGGCCCAGGGAACCGGCGGTCAGGACGGCGAGGACGGTGGTGCGGGGGGACACGATGGCACTCCAGGGAACGACTGGTGGGAATGATTGTCAGAACCATAACCCCCTCAGGCCAGGGCGCGCACCAGCGGGTCCCACACCTCCGGCGGGAGACCGGCGCCGCTGTAGACGCTGAACCGGTCGACCACGCCCTCGTAGCGGCGCAGCACCTCCGGGGCCACGTCCTCGGGGTCGGCGACGACGGCGAACGTGCCCAGCACCTCGTCGTCCACGAGCTCGGCCATCGCCTCCCACTTGTCCTCCCGCCGGGAGGTGGACAGCGCGTTGAGCTCGTCGCCCAGGTCCTCCCAGCCGTGCAGCTCGAGCACCGGGCGGTAGGCCGGGGTGCTGCCGTAGAAGGCGATCTGGGCGCGCACCGCGGTGCGGGCGTCGGCCCGTTCGGCGTCGTCCCGGCCGGCGACGACGAACCCCGGCAGGCTGACCTGGACCTGCTCACGGGTGCGCCCGGAGAGCTCCAGGCCCTCCTGCAGGGCGGGGAGGGTGCGCTCGCGCAGGTAGCGCTCGGTGGTGAAGCCGTGCGCGAGCAGGCCGTCGCACAGCTCGCCGGCCAGCCGGGTCATCAGCGGCCCGACCGCGGCCAGGTGGACCGGGGGTGCGCCCCACTCGTGCCGGGGTGGGGTGAACGTCGGCGTCATCAACGTGTGCCGGTAGTGCTCGCCGCGGAACCGGAGCGGGACGTCGTCGGCCGACCAGGTCGCCCAGATCGCCCGCAGCGCACCGACGTACTCCCGCATCCGGGCCGCCGGGGCCGACCACGGCATGGAGAACCGGCGCTCGACGTGCGCCTTCACCTGCGTGCCCAGCCCCAGCACGAACCGGCCCCTGCTGGTCCGCTGCAGGTCCCACGCGGTGTACGCCAGCGTCATGGGAGAGCGGGCGAAGGCCACCGCGATGGCCGAGCCGACCTGGACCCGCTCGGTGGCCAGCGCCGCGGCGTGCAGCAGCAGGAAGGGGTCGTGGGCGACCTCGGAGGCCCAGACCCCGGCGTAGCCGCGGTCCTCGAGCAGGCGGGCGGTGCCGGCGACGTCGTCGGTCCCGGCGGTGAGCAGTGACGCGTCGAGCAGCATGCCCGGATGGTGCCGCAGGCCACAGCGGGGTGGCCAGCGTCCGGCCGTCCTCACTACCGTGCGGCGATGACCACGAGCACCCTGCTGACCGGTCTGCTGGCCGACCTCGCCGCCGAGGGTGCCGCGCTGGACGCCGTCGTCGCCGACCTCGACCCGGCCGGCTGGGCGACCCCCACCCCGGCCGCCGGCTGGACCGTCGCGCACCAGGTCGCCCACCTGGCCTGGACCGACGACGTGGCCCTGCTCGCCGCCACCGACCCGGACGCCTTCCGCGCGCTGCCCGACACCCACGGGATGGTCGACGACGCTGCTGCAGCGGGTGCGGCGGTGCCCCCGTCCGAGCTGCTGGACCGCTGGCGGAGCGGTCGGCGGGCGCTGGCCGACGCGCTGGTGGCCGTGCCCGCCGGCACGTCGCTGCCCTGGTACGGCCCGCCGATGAGCGCGGCCTCGATGGCCACCGCCCGGCTCATGGAGACCTGGGCGCACGGCGTCGACGTCACCGACGCCCTGGGGCTGCCTCCCTCGTCCACGGACCGGCTGAAGGCCGTCGCGCACCTCGGCGTCCGCACCCGGGCGTTCGCGCACACCCAGCACGGGCTGCCCGCCCCGACCGGGGACGTCCGTGTCGAGCTGACCGCCCCGTCCGGCGCGCTGTGGACCTGGGGCGAGCCCTCCGCTGCCGACCGGGTCACCGGCCCCGCGCTGGACTTCTGCCTGCGGGTGACCCAGCGCCGAGCACCCGGTGGGCTGCAGCTGCAGACCACCGGGGTCGCCGCAGCCCGGTGGATGGACGTGGCCCAGGCCTACGCCGGACCCCCGGGCGCAGGCTCGGCGCACCGTTCCCTGCCGCGGGACCCCACGTCGTACCGGAAGCCGACCGCCCCGCCGCGCGCCGGCGGCGCGGGCCGGCAGCCCGGGGTCAGGCCTCGCTGATCCGGTTCGCCGGGTCGACGCCGGACTCGGCGTCGGCGGTGTCGCGGTCGCCCTCGGCGGCGTCCTCGGTGTGCGGGGTGCGGCCGGCGCTCTCGGTCGGGGTGGTGGTGTCGGAGCCCTCGGCGGGGTCCTCGGAGTGGGTGGGCGTGGTCTCGGTCATGCCCCGACCGTGCCCGATGGGTGTGCGGGCCAACCGTCAGACCGGGCGGGCCGCC